>DAOUIC010000484.1:0-10162 GCA_034428255.1 Anaerolineales bacterium | reverse complement strand
TTCAACGACCCCGAAAGGATTCGAACCTTTGACCTTCTAGACCGCAACCAGATGCTCTAATCCACTGAGCTACGGGGCCGCGTCGTTGGCACTTGTTGGGAATCTGTCATCCCTGGTCTGGCGGGGAGGGAGGGATTTGAACCCTCGAGGGGTTTTATCCCCTACCCACTTAGCAGGCGGGCGCACTCAACCAGACTATGCGACCTCCCCATGTCAATTCCGTTGGCTGCCAGGCGGGAGGAGAGGGATTCGAACCCCCGGCAGCCTCTCGGCTACAGTTGTTTTCAAGACAACCGCCTTAGTCCACTCGGCCATCCTCCCGGGCCGTCGAAGGGGCGCTCGGTCCATGTCTTGGCCCGGTGACCGCCAACGAGCGCCCATTATAGGCACTGCCCGGTGCAAGTCAACAATGTGTGCCCGGTTGGCTTGGTCTGTTTCGGTGAAGGTTCCGCCGAACCTATCCAGGCGTGATTTCGGACAAACCGCCCATGTAGGGTCGAATCACCTCGGGCAGCTGTACGGAGCCGTCCTCCTGCTGGAAATTCTCCAGGATGCCGATGATGATCCGCGGCAGCGCCAAACCGGAGCCGTTCAAGGTGTGCACGAACCGGGGCCGCGAGCCGGCATCCGGCCGATATCGGATACGGGCCCGGCGCGCCTGGAAATCCCGAAACCAGGAAACCGAACTAACCTCAAGCCATTCGGCGCAGCCGGCTCCCCAAATCTCCAGGTCGTACTTCTTGGCCGCCACAAAGGACAGGTCGCCGGTGGGGATTGCAATGCGACGGTAGGCCAGACCGAGGCGTTCCAACATGGATTCGGCCACAACGGTCAATTCCTCCAAGGCCCGCGCCCCGTCCTCCGGTGCAACAAACTTGACCATCTCCACTTTCTGGAACTGGTGGACCCGTTGAATGCCGCGCGCATGTTTGCCGGCATGCACCTTCTCACGCCGGAAGCAGGGCGTGTTTGCGACATGGCTGATCGGCAAGTCGGCCGCGCCAAGGATTTCCTCCCGATACATGTTGGTGACCGGCACCTCGCCGGTTGGGATCAGCCAGTAGTCCTCCTGATGGTCGCGGAACAGTTCGTCCCCGAACTTGGGCAGGTTGCCGGTACCGACCATGCAGTCGGTCCGGACCATAAAGGGCGGATAGACCTCTTCGAATCCGAACTCGGACACGAGGACATCGAGACTCCAGGTGATCAACGCGCGCTGCAACTGCGCTCCCACTCCCCGCAGCATGTACTGTCGGCTGCCAGCCAGCTTGACTCCCCGTTCCAGATCGATGATTCCCAGGCTCGTCCCCAATTCCCAGTGCGGCTTGGGCTCAAAGTCGAACTCGGCCAGTTCGCCGTGGGACTTCAGGACCGCATAGTCCTCTGCATCCAGGGAAACGGGTACGTCCGGTTCCGGAAGGTTCGGGATCTGGAGCATGGCATTCTCCAAATCCTTCTCAACCCCCGCCAACTCGCCTTCCAACTCGGAGATGTGGCTGTTGATCACGGCCATCCGCTGGCGCAGGCTCTGGGCCTCATCCTGCCGTTGCGCCTTGAACAGGGCGCCAATCCGCTTGGAACCCTCGTTTCGCTCGCGGCGGTACTCCTCAACCTTTGTCAAGATCGACCGGCGACGCGTGTCGAGTTCCAAGGCTTCCTCCCACGGGGCATTCTCCGCCCCGAGCAAGGCCATGCCCGCCGCCAAAGCCTCGCGGTTGTCCCGCATCCACGCAATATCAAGCACGAAAATCCCCCGCCAACACCCGGATCCGCCGTCAGAACGGCGGATTATATCCGCCTGACGGTTCCAGAACGCTCTTGCCAGGCGCGCGGTCGGTTCGCGCCACCGGTTGTTTTCAGGCGTTCAGGCGGCTTCTTCGGCCAAGGCTTCGCGCAACTCCTCGTCGCGCGCAACGGTCTGCACCGGCATCCGTTGCCAGTAGTACTGCAAATCCGGATCCTGCCAACCTTCGTAGATCTCATCCCAGGTCAGCCGTCCAAAATGAGGTTCCAGGCCATCCGCCACGATGGGCTTGGACATGGCCGAATACCGGTAGTCCACCGAAATCCGAATCTGGTTGCCGCTCACATTGGGCAAGGCCTTGTGCACGGTATGGGAGTGGAACAGCAGCAGATCCCCCATCTGGTAGTTGATGGTCTGCCAGCCGAAACCGAGCTTGTCCGTGTCGATGCCCATGCCGCCGGCACCTTGGGCGTCGTGCACCTTGTACAGTCCCTGCTTGTGGGAACCGCGCAGCACCGTCAACCCACCCAGCGGGGCGGGACAGTCCATCAGTGGGAACCAACCCGTATAGGTTTCGGCCACTCCCTGAATCAGGGGGAAGTCCTGATGGGGCGGGGTCGCAAAGTATTCGGCCTTGGGAAAGCTCAGGCGCCCGATGTTGCGCGGGTGCACCAGCACCGGCTCGCCCAACATGCGGGTTAAAGGATCGACGATCGAGAAATCGTGAGCCAGGGCGTGGAACGCCTCCAACTTCTGCAACGGATCATAGACGGCCCAAAACCGGTCCTCCCCTTCGGTGATGGGCGGATCCACCAGGATTTTGCCCTGTTCGTCCACCCATTCCTGTTCGATGCACAGAGCCCAGATTTGGTCGTACAGATCCTGGATTGCGTCTGCCGGAACCCGGTTGCGGAAGAACAGGAACCCGTCCTGCTGCATGCGCTCCCGCAACGCGGGACCGTCATGTGCCAATGGCTCTGAATCAAAGAATTCCGTGGTCGTATCCATTTTTACCTTCTCCGCATTGGTTCACCGCAATTGGATTCCGTCACCGGGTTTCCGGTCTCATACGATTGCCAGCTCAATGTCCAACAGGCGAGCCAGCTTCTGCAGACGACTGGTCTGATCGCCCACCCCCAGGGCTACATGATGGGTGGGGCCTTCGGCTGCCCATCGGGCCATGAATTCGGGAACATCGAGCGCGAAACGGATGCGTGAATTGGTGTTGCCCACCTGCAGCGTAGGTCCCGGTTCGGACATGCCGTGGGCGGCAATCATCTTGAACCGGCCGTCCGCCGTCTGGCTCACACACAGAATCGTAACCGGACCCAGCTTGACGTTGAACTGTACCGAGAGCCCGTAGCCGCGCTTGCCGTGGAACAGACCCAAGCCGCGCAGCGACGGCCGGCCTTCGCTGATGGCCACATGGCCGGGACCATCGTGTCCCATCAGCAAAATGCGGTCGTTGAGGTCCATGCCGTAGAACTCGGTGAACGATCCCCCAGCCCCCAATCGGTCCATGATCAACATTGCGATGCAGGTTTTCAAATCGCCTTCGCCGGCCGCCGGAATGCCGCGACCGGTGAGCAGCGAGTTGCCGACGATAAGGCTGGCACCCAACTCCTCGAAGGTGTTTCCGTCCAAGCCCCGATAGTAATAGGCGAGTCCGTCGAGTTCAAAGTCCTCGACCAGCATGTCCAAGCCACAGGCCACGCGGGCCGACCAGTTCAGCCCTTCGTCGGTGACCGCCATCGAGATGCGGTCGCGACCAGGAGGCACGAACTCAAACACATCGCGGATTTCGGTTTCCTTGGTCGCCACCTGGGAATCGGTGACCGACTCGACCCTCTTATCGAGATCCTCCATCTCGAGCACTTCGATGTGCAAACCCAAATGGGCATGGGCCATGGTCAGATCGGAGTACATGTCCAGCATGCCGGGGTAGGTGTGGCCCAAGAATCCGATCCGACCCCGCGAAAGACCGTTCTTGACCGCGGCGGCCTTGATCCACTCCTCGATCTCGAGGAAGGCGTCCGTGTGATATCGATCCACATCCCCGCCGACTGGTTCCAGCAGGCCGGTCACCACATTGAATTGGACACCGCTGCGCGCAAACGCATTGGAAATCTCGGGGACGCTGACGACCGATCCGTTGGCCAACCACTCCCCGGTGTCCGTCCGCTCCATATTCATGGCGGGAACCGGCTGCAGGTTGAGGATGAGCACGGGGGCCCGGTGCCGCTGGACCGCAGGCAGAACCTGGGACGACGTGGCATAGGTCCCCACGTAGCAAAGAATCAGGTCCACTGCCGCAGTGGCGAATTGATCCCCTGCCGCCTGTGCGCCGGGGGCATCGTCGACGAGGCCGGCGGACACCACCTCCACGCCCATCGCCGCGACCCGATCTTCGACCGACTTCTGGTACGCCTCCAAACGGGGTTTCATTCCGGGAAACTGCGGCCAGTAGGCCGCCAGGCCAATGCCGAAAACCCCGACTCGGGCCAGTCGCATCGTCCGCTCAGGCATCAAACAATCCCCCTGCCTTGCCCTGGTGTCAATCCAGGTGGAAGACTTCCTCCAGCTCAACCATCATCTTGTCGGCGTGTTCACCGGCACCCTCGAAGAACGGTGCCATCAAGTCCTGCCATCTGGCGTTGATCTCTTCCTTGTCCATGCCCGCCAGGGCAGTGTCAAGATCGTGCGGCGTCTCAAAGTAGCCGAACATCAGGCCATCTTCGCGCATGAACAGCGAGTAGTTGTGCCAACCGGTGCGACCCAGGGCCTCCAGCATTTCGGGCCAAACATTCTCGTGGTGGCGCTTGTACTCCGGGATCATGTCCTCCTTGACCTTGAGCAGGAATCCAACGCGGTTCATGGGCTTGTTCCTGGATTGCATGGGACTCGGATCGAACGATCCGAAACTTATCTTACAAAGGCTGCCGGGACTCCTCCGTCCACAGTCAGCGTGCCACCGGTGGTTCGGGAAGCCCTGGGACCGGCCAGGAACGAAATCGCCTCCGCGATGTGGTCGGGAGTGACATTGACTTTCAAAGTGGTCCGCTGGCGATAGAACTCCGCGAGTTCATCCTCCTCAATGCCGTAGCTCGATGCCCTGGCTTCCCTCCACCCGGCATCCCAGATTCCGCTGCCCTGGATGACGGCGTCGGGCAATACGCAGTTGACACGAATGCCGGCAGCTCCGCCCTCTTCGGCCAGGCACCGGGCCATGTGCAGTTCCGCGGCCTTCGCCGCACTGTAGACGGATGCGTTTTTGCCCGCGTACACGGCGTTCTTGCTTACCACGTATATCAGACTGCCGCCCATCCCCTGTCCCTTCCAGACGCGAAACGCCGCCCGACTTACCTGGAAATAACCCTTGGCCAGAATGTCCATGGTCCGTTGCCATTCGGCATCGGTCGCATCCTCGATGGCACCCGCGATGGCAATGCCCGCATTGCTCACCAGGATGTCAATGCCACCGTAGGCCAGAACCACCTCTTTCATGGCCCGGTCCACGGCTTCCGCGTCCGTCACGTCGCACCGGAGCGAAACGGCGCGGCCCATGCCATACTGCTCCTCGATCATGGCAGCCGTCTCATCAGCCGCACCTGTGTTTATGTCAAGAATTGCAACATGGGCGTCATCGGCTGCCAAGCGCATGGCGGTGGCCCGGCCAATCCCGGAGCCGCCGCCTGTGACAGCCACCACGCGTCCCGCCAGTTCGCGCGGCGGCGGTTTGAGGGACAGCTTGTACAGTTCCAAGGGCCAATACTCGATGCCAAAGGCCTCCTCCGGGGTCAGGCTGACAAACCTGTCCACCGCCTGGGATCCGTTGATGACATCGATGGCCCGGTAGTACAACTGGTTGCTGATGTCCGCGGCATTGGCATCCGCGCCGGTGTTGATCATGCCGAGGCCCGGAATCAGGATCACCCGCGGATAGGGATCGGTCATCTCGTCGCCGGATGCGGCATGGGCGGCGAAGTACGCCTCGTAATCGGCGACGAACCGGTCCATGCTATCGCGAAGGCGTTCCAGCAGAACCTCAACGTCCTCGCCTTGGTCCGGATGCCAGTCGACAAACAAGGGCAGCCGCTTGGTGTGAACGAGATGATCGGGACAGGCCGCCCCAATCTGCGTGGCCGCCTCAATTCCCGCCTGGGCCAGAAATGCCAGCACTTCAGGACTGTCGTCCCGCTTGAGGATGGCGGGTCTCCGAGCGGACACCAGGCCCCTGACCACCGGCAACACGCGTGCCCAAACCCCGGACGGTTGCGCGTCCGGCAAGGAGATGCCGGCCGAGACCGTCCTTTGCCTCGCCGCAACGTAGTCTTCCGCTTCGGCAATGATCGACAGGGTGCTCTCGTAACACGAAAGGCTGGATGCCCCCCAAGTGACAAGCCCATGCTTGCCCATCACCACACACTCGGCCTGCGGGTTGGCACGCAGGCCCTCGCCGATCCACTTGCTCAGGGTGAACCCGGGCCGGATGTAGTCCACCCAAACCATCCGGTCGCCCCACACCTTCGCGCACTCCGCCTTGCCGTCGGGCAGGCAGGCAAGACTGATCACTGAATCCGGATGGGTGTGATCCACATGGACCGCCGGTGTGAAGCCATGCAACAACGTCTCAATCGACTGGCGCGGCCGGTCGAGAGCATGAACCGTGTGGGAAAGGTATTCGACCATCTCTTCGTCCGACATCTCGTCCCGGGCCATCAGGGGAAGAATCTCGGCTTGGCGCAAACCGGCAAATCCCTGCTCCGTGATTGTCAGGACATCGCTGCCCGAACCCTTGACCCAAAGCACTTCCACGTCGCGGCCCAAGTGGTCCTGCTCCGTTAGCTTGACGCTCGTGTTGCCTCCGAAGATGTTGCAGACGGTCCGATCCCGGCCGAGCAGATTGCTTCGGTAGACCAGTCCATCCAAGGCTGGCAATCGGGCAGCTTCGGCGTCGTTCCAAAGGTTGGCAGGCATTGCGGTTCTCACTTGGGTCGATGAATCAGGGCTGGCAGTACTCGATGAACTTCAGAAGCTCGGTATGCGTAGGCGGAAGTTTGAATTGCCACGGAGCCAGATCAGTTTGACAGTCGCGGCACCGTGCCCGGGTTCAGGGACCGGTGCCGGCCCGGCCGGCATTGGGGAACAAGCGACGGCGCAGGGCTGCCAACTGTGGATACATGCTCGGCGGATACAGGTTGACCTCGCCCATCAGGGAAGCCAGGATCTGCACTTCGGCTGCATGCTCCATGCGCTCCAAGTGAATCAGGGCCTCGTCCAGGTGGCGCCCCAGCGTCAAACTGCCGTGGTTGCGCAGGATCAGGGCATCGTGCTCCGCAACCAGGTCCCGGATGATCCGTACATCGTCGTCCGATGAGGGAAGACCAAAATCACTGGTCGGAATGTTGCCGAGTACCACCGCCACTTCGGGAACCATCAGCGGCAGGAGTGGCCTGTCGGCCACGCTGAGTGCGATGCAAAAGGTTGGATGGGCGTGGAGACATGCCTGGCGATCCGGGCGAATGCGAAGTGCGGCAAGGTGCATCGGAGTCTCCGACGAGACACTCAGGGAATCGTCCGGCGGCGAAGCCACCACGGTCCCGTCCGGTTGCAATCGAAAGAGATCGTCCTCCGACATGCGGCCCTTGCACAGGCCGGAAGGCGAAATGACAATCGTGCCGTCCTCCAACCGGCCGGAGATGTTACCGTTGTTTGCAGTCAGGAACCCCTTCGCATAGCCTATGCGGCCCGTTTCCACGATCGCCTGGCGTAGCTGCGACTCCTCGATATCCGAGCTGTAGCGCAGAATGTTCATTGTAGGTATCCCTCCAGATGCCGGTTACTGGTAGCCGCCGGAGATTGTGGAAAGCCCGCGCTCTTCACTGATTTGGGCCTCATAGCCGCTGGCAAAGTAGGCACCGATGGGATCCACGGGGACATCCATCTCCGTGCGGACCTGAGCCAGGAGCGGACGCACGTCCGTCCGGCTCACTTCGGTCAGCAAATGGTGTGCTTCAAGCACCCGACCTTCCTCCTGAAGTTCCTTCAGGCGTGTCCGGGGCACAAGCTGGGCCTTGGCGTAGGCCTCCTGGCAGTTCAGGACCGACAAAATCATCGGTGCCAGCTTGCCTTCCACATTGTGGGCCTGATCGATCATGTACGCCACGTTCGCAGCCCCGGTCCGGATGTGTTCGACCTCGCTCTGTTCCGCCGCGACCAGTTCGTTGTAGATGAGGAACAGTTCGTAGGGGTTGACCGAACCGACGATCAGATCGTCGTCCGCATACTTGCGGTTGTTGAAGTGGAAGCCACCCAGCTTGCCTTCGTCGAGCAGGAACGTAACGATTTGCTCGATGTTCACCGCCTGGGCGTGGTGTCCCAGATCCACGAGAACCTGAGCCTGGCCGCCCAGTTTCAGCGACCAGGCGTAGGCCGTGCCCCAATCCGGTACGTCGGTGCTGTAGAAGGCGGGTTCGAAGAACTTGTACTCGATCAGCATGCGGCTGTCCGCCGGCAAGTGCTTGGACACGACCTCAAGGCCTTGTTCGAACCGCCGCTTGCGCGCCAGCAACGAGTCCTGCCCCGCATAGTTGGTCCCGTCGGCAAACCAGAGGCTGAGAAGATCGCTGCCGGTCTTGTCCATGATTTCGCAGCACTCAAGGATGTGGTCCAAGCCTTGTTCCCTGATGGCCGGATCGGGATTGCCAAGCGATCCCAGGCGATATTCGTTGTCTTGGAATACGTTGGGGTTGATGGCTCCAATGCGAATGCCCAGCTCGGACGCGTACTGCAACACCGCCGCGTAGTCGTTGTCCTCGGGCACGTCCCACGGGATGTGCAGTGCCACCGAGGAAGCGATACCGGTCATGCGATGCACCATCGCGGCATCCTCCAGCTTCTCCCGCGTCGTTTGGGCGGCACCGGACCACGGGAACGCCTTGAAACGGGTGCCGCTGTTGGCGTAGCCCCAGCTTGGGGTTTCAATGTGGTGGTTTTTGATGTTGTCCTTGACGGCTTCGACATCCAGACCCTGGTTGGTTATGGACTCGGCCAGCAGGTCCCAGGCAGCGGCATGATCAGACATGGGCAAGTGGTTGTTCCTTGGCATTGGGCAGGTTAAGCAATGGGGCCGACAGAGATTCTTGGAAGCTATGCGCCGATCGAAACCGGGTGGGCCACAAGATGTTCAAGTTTTTGGTAGCTTTCGTCCCATTCGGCGCGTTGGCCGGACGCGGTGGTGGGTTCGAAACCCTCCAGCGAGGCGGATTCCGCAGACACGGTCCCCATTTGACCGAACGAATCCATCTCGCCATTGGCCACGGCCTGAATCAGAATGTTGCCGGTCGCGGTGGCTTCCGACGGACCGGCAACAACCGGTCGGCCTGTGGCATCGGCAGTAGCCTGATTCAGGGCCGAGTGTTGGGATCCGCCGCCCACAACATGGATGGTGCCCAGTTGGCGCTCCAGGGCATCCTCCAACCGCGTCAACACCCACCTGTACTTCAAGGCCAGGCTGTCGACGATGCAGGACAAAATCGCCTGCTTTGTCTCCGGCACCGGCTGGCCGCTGGCGCGGCAATAGGTCTGGAGGCGGAGTGGCATGTCGCCCGGGGCAAGGAACACCTCGTGGTCCGGGTCGACAATCGACGGGCTGCGCGCGCTCGCCTGGACCATGGCGCCGAGTTCGGCGTAACTGTAGGTTTCCCCGGCGCGCATCCAGGTTCGCCGACACTCCTGGATTAGCCAAAGCCCCATGATGTTTTTGCAGAAGCGGAACGTCCTCTCCACACCGCCTTCGTTGGTGAAGTTACCGGCCAGTGCCTTGGCATGCAGCACCGCGTCCGGAATGGTCACACCCATGATCGACCAGGTACCCGAACTTATCCAGACAGCGTCGGGGTCCGACGACGGCACCGCGGCAACCGCGGAACCCGTGTCGTGACAGGCGGGAACGGTCACCGACATGGCCGGCAGGCCGACCTCCGTGGCGAGATCCGGCAGGAGTGGCCCCAGGGTGTGGCCCGGGTGCACGATGGGTTGAAACAGGCGTTCCGGCAGGTCGAATGCCGCCAGCAGTTCATCGGACCAGTCCATGGTGGTCGGGTCGAAACACTGGGTTGTGGTGGCAATCGAGAATTCCGCGGCCTTGACACCGGTGAGCCAGAAATTCAGCAGGTCCGGGATCATGAGCAGACTGGCGGCCATCTGCAGGTCCTGCGGGGATAAGCGCTTGAGTGCCAGCAGCTGATACAGCGTATTGAGTGGAATGAACTGAATGCCAGTGCTGTCGAAGATCTCGTCCCGCGCCCGAATGCGAAACGCCTCCTCCAGCATGCCGTTGGTCCTGGCATCCCGGTAGTGCACCGGATTCCCCAACAGCCGATCCTGGGCATCCAGCAGGCTGAAATCGCATCCCCA
>DAOUIC010000483.1:0-1701 GCA_034428255.1 Anaerolineales bacterium | reverse complement strand
TCACTTGACCATTTAACACAGGACGGCACACATGCGTACGTTTGATTTATCCCGACGTGGGTTTCTGTCAACGTTGGCCTTGGGCACGGCCGGTCTGGCTCTTGCGAGTTGCGTCGCACCAGCAGCGCCGGGAACCGGCGAAGAGGCGGAGGCCATCGTCCTGAACGCCCTGTATCCCAGCGGTGGTCCGCTCTGGGGCGAATACCTGGACAAGATCTCGGATGATTTCAACACCCAGACCGGAATCGAGCACCAATACAGCACGCTGCCCTTTGTGCAGCTTATGGACAAGCAGTTGACCCTGGTGGCCGCGGGCAGTGCCGATGTCGACATTTTCGGCACGCACTACGCCCAGATCGGACGTTTCATCGAAGCCCTGTTCCCGCTGAACGACTTCGCGGCCGGAGACGGCGTGGAGAGTGCCGACTACGTGGAGGGCTCGTTCGACGCGTTCACGGGCAACGGCAATCTGCTGGCCATTCCCTACACCTTCGATTTGCGGGCTCTGTACTATCGCACCGACCTCTTCGCGGCCGCCGGTATCGAGGCGCCCCCCACCACCTGGGACGAACTGGTCGCCACCGCCCAGGCCCTGAACGATCCGCCGGACCTCTACGGCTATCTGATCGTGGGCAAGGGCGACCCTGCGTTGCGCGAATACAGCGATCTGCTGTGGGAGAACGGGGGCGACTTCCTGGAGAACGGCCTCGAACCCTCGCCGCCGGCCTGGAACCAGCCCGAAGGCGTGGAGGCCCTGCAGTGGTGGTATGACCTCATTCACACCCATGAGGTGGTGCCGGCCGGTACACCCAGCTACGGGTGGGAGGAGAACGGCCAGCTGTGGACCGCGGGCCAGGCGGCCATGAGCAAGCAGTGGGGCCCCGGCGGTTCCATGGATCCGGACCAGTCCGTGATCGTGGACAATTTCAGCATCGCGCCCCTTGTCGGCAACAAGACCAACATCACGACCGCGGTCTGCCATGGCCGGGCCATCAATCTGCATTCGGCCCAGCCGGATGCCGCCTGGCAGTGGATCCACTACATCACCGGGCAACCCGCAATGGTGGATCTGCACGCCAGCGTGGGCTCCCGTCCCGCGCATCTGGGAGCGCTCAACGAGGCCATTGAGACCGCGGAGGGCATCGTTGCCCTGAATCTGCAGGCCTCGCTGGCCGGAGCAGCCAACGGCTACACCTGGCCCCTGTTCCCCGAATTCTCCGAAATCCAGCCCATCCTGTGGGGTGAAATCGAGAAGGTGCTCTCCGATCAGAAGTCGCCGCAGGAAGGACTGGACTTCGCCGCCCAGGAAGCCGAGAAGATTCTGGCGAACGCCGGCCTGATCTAGGCCGCGCCGAACGCTATCTCCATGGCGGGACCGGCGGAAAACCGCATCATCGGAATTGAATCCGGGCGGGAGCGCATCACCCTGCGTTCCCGCCTGGACGCGTGGCAGGCGCGCTATGCCCCCTACTGGCTGCTCCTGCCCGCCCTGGGCATCATCGGGGCGGTGTTGCTCTATCCGCTGGTGCATGCCCTGTATATCAGCTTCCTCGACTACAAGCTGGCACGCAGCGCGCGCCCCTTTGTGGGGCTGGGCAACTACATAGAAGCTGTCACCAGTGCGTCCTTCGGGACCGTCCTGGCACAGAACATCATTTTTGCCGTGGTGTGCATCCTGGTGGAGTTCACCGTGGCCATGAG
>DAOUIC010000482.1:0-18025 GCA_034428255.1 Anaerolineales bacterium | reverse complement strand
GAACTGCTCCCGGAGGGGGTGGATCCGGCGGTTGGGTCCATGTTTGTCATGCCTTCGGTTGGCTGGAACGCCGTCGACATGGCGGGCATCCAAATGGACGAGCTGGTGGCCATGCAGGGTCTGGGCCTGATCGGAACCGGCGCCATGCTGGCCGCGCGCCTGCGCGGTGCACGGGTGGTCGGAATCGAGTTGGACGAACGCCGGATGCAATTGGCCCGGGAGTTGGGCATCGATCACGTCATTGATGCCAGGACCGAGGATGTGGACGCCGCTCTGGAGGCGATTCAACCGGGCGGTGCCGATGTGGCCTTTGAGGCCACCGGCCTGCCGCGCAACCTGGATTCCGCGTTCCGCCTGGCCCGTCGGCACGGACGCTTCGTCTATCTGGGCAACCTGGGCAGCGCTCCGGTATCCTTCAATTTCATTGTTCCCCACACCAAGATGCTGACCTGTTTCTTCCCGTGCAACGACGGCCTCAAGCCGTGCCGGGATTCCGTCATGCGCAACATTGCATCCGGTGCGCTGCCGTGGCACAAGACCATTTCGCACACGGTGGATGCGCAGGATGCCCCGGAGCTGTACCGGGCCATCGACAGCAAGTCCATTCCAGAACTGACCGGAGCCGTGATCAAGTGGAACTGAACCAATCTCACACCTTCCCAATCCATTCGGTCCGGCGGAGGCCCGGGCCTGCCGGCTTGAAGGCCGCGCTGTGCGTGGTTGTCCTGGTCTCGCTGGTGCTGTCCGGCTGTGTTGTGCCGGACAGCCCCATGCCTGCTCCATCCGCACCTACGGGGCCCGCGGTCGCGACCGTGGCTACGCAACTCGAGCCGGGTCCGTGTTCGGACACCTTTGTCCGGCACGAATTGGACTTCGCGACCAACGTGGACGAATGGCCCGTGCGCATGTTCTCCAGCAACGGATCCGGCTTGGCCATCAATGATCTCGACAACGACGGCCTCCTGGATGTGGTCATGGCCAACCTGGACGGCCACAACGCCATCCTCTGGAACCGCGGCGGCATGCAGTTCGAACGGACCGACATGGAGACCCGCAACACGCGGGCGGTCAGTATTGTCGATGTGGACGGCGACGGCTGGCACGACATCGTGTTTGCGCTGCGGCGCTACATCCCCGTGGCCTGGCTCAACCGGGAAGGCCCCGACGGAGGCCGGACGTTCGAGTCGCTGCCCCTCTCCCTGTTCAAGAACCGTTCCTATACCCAGGCCTGGGGCGATCTGGACCAGGACGGCGACTTGGATGCCGTCACCGTCACCTACGACGCGGAACCGATGAAGGAGGAGAACCAGCCGGCACCGACCGGCGGCGGCGGGGTCTTCGTCATGTACCAGAACGATGACGGCTCACTGAGCTTCGAGCGGGAGCAGTTGGCGATCAAGGCACAGGGTCTGGCCCTGCTGCTGCTGGACCTCAACGACGACGGCCGCCTGGACATCCTGGTCGGCCATGACTTCGAACTGCCCGACCAGACCTGGATCCGGACGGACGCCGGCTGGGAAGAGACGACACCCTTCAGTGCCGTGGCCCGCAACACGATGGGCTTTGCCGCCGCCGAACCCGGCTCCGACGGCGTCACGCACGTGTTCGCGGCGGACATGATGCCCTTCTTCACGGACGAGGAGACGCTGGCGCAGTGGGCGCCGCTGATGGAGGACATGCACTTCGAAGTGGCCGGCAACCAGGTCATGCGCAACGTGCTCCAGGTCGAGACGGAGGACGGAGGCTACACCGAAATGGCGGAGGCCGCCCAGCTGCAGGCGACGGGCTGGTCCTGGTCTTCCCAGTACGGCGATCTGGATCTGAACGGCTACATGGACCTCTATGTGGTGAACGGCATGCACTCCGAGGAGATGTTCTCCCATCTCCCGGACTCCGAGCTGGTGGAGGAGAACCTGGTATTCCGCTACACCGGGGACGGATACGTCTGGGAGCCGGACTGGGGTCTGAATGCCACGGAAGGCGGGCGCGGCATGATGATGGCCGACCTGGACAATGACGGCGATCTGGACATTGTGGTCAACAACCTGCTCAAGCCGTCGATCATGTTCGAGAACCAGCTGTGTACCGAGGGCCAGTCGCTGCAGGTTGACCTGCGCTGGCCCGGCAGCGGGAACACGCGGGCCATTGGCGCCGAACTGACCGTGTGGTCCGGTTCCGATTCCTACTCGCGCACGATTCGTTCCAACAGCGGGTACCTGTCGGGGGAACCTTCCCGCGTCCACTTCGGCCTGCCGGCCGGGGCACCGCTGGACCGGCTGGAAATCAGGTGGCCGGACGGCGAAGTGTCCGAGGCGGGAGGCCTGGAAGCCGGCAGCCTGTTGACGGTCACCAGGGAGTAGGCTCTGGGCCGGGCGGATCCGGCCTTTCCTTGAAAGGAGACGCTTCCGGATGACGTTGCTTCAGGCGTTATCCGGAAGCCCGGGCGTTGTTGGCGCCCGCCAGATTCGATATGGGCAGTAGGATGGAAAATTCGCTGCCGCCGTCGGGAAGACTGTGATAGCGGATGTCCCCGCGGTGCCGACGTACGATATTGCGCGCCAGGCTCAAGCCCAGCCCGCGGTTGTTGAGGCCTGGATTGTTGGTTGGGTCCACCCTGAAGTAGGGTTCGAAAATCGCTTCCTGGTGCTGCGGCGCCACTCCCGGTCCGGTATCCCTGATGCGGATGGCGCACCATGCCTCCGAGCCGCCGGCTCCAATCGTGACCGCACCTCCGTCTCCGGTGTAGTTGATGGCGTTCAGCACCAGTTCCAACAACACGTCGTTCTTGAAATAGACCCGATCCACCTCCACGCTTTCCACGCCGTCCAGGGAATCCAAGGCCACCCTGACGTTCCGATCGGCGGCCACTTCCTCGACACTGGCCAGGACTTGTTGGACCAGTGGCTCCAACGCCACCGTTTCCAGGTTCAGGGCCACGTGGCCGGTCTCGGTGAAGAGCGCGTTCAGGGAGCGATCGCTCATTTCGAGCAGTTCGGAGACGTTCTGCTTCATGTCCGCGGTCACCTCGGCCGCAAACCTGTCCTTGCGCACATGCCGTGACAGGGTGGCAATGTCCAGTTCCAGGGCGCCGAGCGCGTTGCGCAACTCGTGGCTTAGGTTGGATGCCAGCTGTTGGCGGACTTCCCAGCTGTGGCCCAGGCGGCGCTGCAATCCCCGGAAGGCATCGCGCAGGGCACTGATTTCCGTGATGCCGCGGGTGTGTCTGACCTGAACCGGACGAATAATTTCGGTATCGCTTTGAATGCCCCGGATCGACTCCGTGATGTGCATCAGCGGGGCCGTGAAGAACCGGGCAATGGCGTAGGTTGCGGCTCCCAGCAGGCACAGCGAGGCGAGAATTGCGGCAAAGAACGTGATCCACAACTGTCGGTGCACCTCCTGCAGGAACTCGCGGGACTGGATCACTTCCACATAACCGATGGTGCGCTGGTTCATGACCTGGAAGTCCTGGGAGCGCTGGGCCGGGATCGGCGCGAACACGGGGACCATGGCGACCCACACGGACTGGCGGCGGCAGTCCTGGCAGGTCCAGGTTGTGGGGGACCCGGTATCCGGGGCGTCGGCAGGTTGGCTGTAGCAGAACTCGCCGGCAAACGTGAAGTTCTGGGGCGTGGAGTCGGCGGTGCCGAGGTTGGCATTTGCGACCAGGCGCGCGCGCTCGTGCAACGAGGCATGGTACTCCTCGTTGTGCAGGTCGCAGGGCACCATCGCGGTGGCCCGCACACTGGTGGACGATGTCTGAAGATTGCCGTCATCGTCCGGGACCAGAATGCGGACATGGCTTTCGGGTTCCGCCAGGATCAGGATGTTGCCCGAGGCGAGCATGGTGAGCAGGGGATTGCCCAGCATTTCGGTGGCCTGTTCCGAGACCGAGACGGCCTCCCTGACCAGCCGCACAAGGAATCGGTATTCCACCTGGCGCCAGGACAGTTCGGTGACCAGGGCCAGGGTGCCGGCCACGATCAGGCCCAGGGCCAGAATGTTGACCAGCGACAGGTAGCGCCGCAGCCGCATGGTGTCGGAAGAGGGGCGGGTCGGCCGGGCTCCGGTTAGGAGGACACCAGCCGATAGCCCTTGGTGCGCACGGTTTCAATCAGCTGTTCCGAGTTGGAGTCCTGGCCCAGCTTCTTGCGCAGATAGCAGATGTGGGTGCGGATGTTCTGCTTGTTGGTCTGGTCGAAGTGGCGGGCCGATTCCCCTTCCGCATCGCACAGCACTTCATAGAAGGTCTGCAGGGAAACCGTGTTGCCGTTGTGGCTCATCAGGAGGCCCAGGTACCGGCTCTCGATGGGTGTCAGCCGGACATCCATGTCCGCGTACCGGGCCTGGTTCTCATTGGGGTAGAGCGTAAGGTCCAGTTCCGGAAGTTCCAGGATCTCCGCCAGCGGCTCCCGGCTGCGCCGGACGGCGTCCGCTTCCAGCTGCCGGCGGACAATGGCCAGCAGTTTCTGTTCGTCGTCCCCCTTGCGATGGAAGTGCAGTGCGCCCCGGTTCAGGGCGTCAATGTAGGTGGAGTTGACCTGTTCCTCGGTGGCCTGCTGCCCGGAAATGACGACCACAAAGGGGTCCCTGGCCTTGTGCTCCATGCGATCCAGCAGTTCGAGGCCGTCGATGCCGGGAAGCTTGATGTCCAGGACCACCACGCTGGGCTGGTGCAGCGTAATGAGCCGTTCCCCCTCCTCGGCGCTGTCGCAACTGATGATGCGGACGTCGGGCAGGTGGCTTTCCAGGAAGCGCTGGGCCGAACGCCGAAAGTAGCGGTCGTCGTCAATCAACACGAGCTTTGTAATCATGGCTGATTTGCGGTGTGGTTGGTCCGGCGGGAACAGGGAATTATTGTAGCCATCGGGTCCGGAATGTGCCGGCCCGGTATCACATTCGTCCCGGGCGGCCCGTTTTCGGAACCGGGCCGGGCCATCGAAGCGCGATGGGGCCGCAGGGCGCCAAATGGCACAACCCGGCGCGATGCTGCCCGCGGACCGGGCAAAACCTATAATTTGACATTCTGAGCCATCCGGATGATGCCCCGTTCATGAACAACGAGTTCCGCATTGAAAAAGACAGCATGGGCGAAGTCGCCGTGCCCGCCGCGGCCCTCTACGGCGCCCAGACCCAGCGTGCGGTCGACAACTTCCGCATCAGCCCTTATCGGTTTCACAGACTCTTCCTGCAGGCGCTGGCCCAAATCAAGCAGGCTTCGGCCTTGGCCAACCATGAACTCGGCCTGCTCCCCGAAGAGCGTGTCGCCGCCATTGCCGAGGCGGCTGCGGCTGTGGCGGACGGGCGGCACGACGGGGAATTCCCGCTGGACATCTTTCAGACGGGTTCCGGGACCAGCACCAACATGAATGCCAACGAAGTCATTGCTGCGTTGGCCGAACGGACATCGGGGATTGCGGTCCACCCCAACGATGACGTCAACATGTCGCAAAGCAGCAACGACGTCATTCCCAGCGCCATCCACGTCAGCACGGCGGCGGCGGTCCGTACATTGTCCAGGGCGCTCGAGGGCATGCTGGCGGATATCGACAGCCAGATTGAGGCCACCGGCGATGTGGTCAAGACGGGACGCACCCATTTGATGGATGCCGTACCGGTTACATTGGGGCAGGAGATGGAAGCTTGGCGGCATCAATTGGAGGGATGCCGCGCAGGGCTTCAGGAAGGACTGGCCGGCCTGTCCCAATTGCCGCTGGGCGGGACGGCGGTTGGTACCGGCCTCAATGCGCATCCCCGGTTTGGGGAGGTTGCCTGTCGCCACCTGTCCGATCTGACCGGAGCCGCGTTTGCCAGCAGTTCCAATCACTTTGCCCGGATTGCCGGGCAGGAGACGGCTGCGGATGCCGGCGGCCGGATGCGGTCCCTGGCGATCTGTCTGATGAAGATTGCAAACGATCTGCGGTGGATGAACAGCGGGCCCATCGCCGGCTTGGGCGAAGTGACGCTCCAGGCGCTCCAGCCCGGCAGCAGCATCATGCCCGGGAAGATCAATCCCGTGGCGCCGGAGGCGGCCGCCATGGTGTGCGCCCAAGTCATGGGCAACGATGTCACAGTGGGCATCGCAGCCCAGTCCGGGGTGTTCCAGCTCAATGTAATGCTGCCCGTCATCGCCCACAACCTGCTCGAAAGCGCCGGTTTGCTGACCGGCGCGGTACGGGTCCTGGGCAGTGCCATTGCCAACCTGACCGTCAACAGGGAGCGTATAGAAGCCGCCACGAGCCGCAATCCAATCCTCGTAACGGCCCTGAACCCGGTCATCGGCTACGAACTGGGAGCCTCCATCGCCAAGCGGGCCTATGCCGAAGACCGGCCGCTCAAGGATGTGGCCCTGGAAATGACGGATTTGTCCGCCGAGGAACTTGACCGGCTGTTGGATCCGGCCAAGCTGACCAAGGGCGGCATTGCCGGATAGGGCCGCGTTGTTGCGGCCATGCTCGATGGTGCGGCATCCGGGTCAGCGCCTATCGGGAAGAAACATCCGGGTCAAGGAGTTGGGGGCGCGAGCGGGTGCCTTGCCAGCAGCGGAACATCAGGAAAAGGTGGGGACTGTGTACCAGGCTGCGCTGCAATGACGGAAGCCGTGCGTGTTGGACGTACTGCACGGCTTCCTAACAGGCAGGTTGGAATGACAACCCGGACTGCTACCCCCAAGTTCAAGTCAAGGCTTCCGTCCGTCCGCATCGAGCGGTACCGCATCCGCTTCGACCGCCGCGCACAGGGCGGCCTGGGCGCGGCGGTACCGGTTGGCGCGCGCGTACGGCCAGTGGACGGACTTCCCGCCGGGGAAGCGACCGGACCTGTCCACGTCGTTCTTCACGCTGGGCCAACGGCCAGCCCATGTCCAAGCGCGGGCGGCGCGTAGGCGGCCGGCTGAAGATGCAGCAGCGCAAGCAGAAATGCCAACGCGAGAACGCGGCGCACCGGCACAGCCGCAAGCTGGCCGACACGGCGCACACGGTCGTCCTCAAGGACCTGAACACCAAGGGCATGACCGCCTCCGCCAAGGGCACGGTCGAGGAACCCGGCCGGAACGTGAGGCAGAAGGCCGGGCTTAACCGCGAGATTCTGAAGTCGACCGGGGCCGGCTGGAACGGTGCCTGGACTACAAGGCGGGGCAGGTGGTGCGGGTGGATCCGGCCTCCACGTCGCGGACCTGCGCGGTGTGCGGACACATCGGCCGGGAGAATCGCGGGACACAGGCGCACTTTCGATGCACGGCGTGCGGACACACCGCAAACGCGGACTGCAATACCGCCCAAAACATCCTGGCGCAGGGTCTGGCCCTGTGCCCGACGGCCCGCGGGACAGGGGCTGCTGCACGGCGAGAGGCGCTCGATCCCTGTCCGTTGCCTGTGGCGACGGTCAAATCAACCTCAACGACCCGAAGGTATGCCGTCACTGCCGAGGGGGTCTCCTCCTGGGTACACAGGCATATAAGTCCCAAAAGGTGCCATCCGGTTTCGGTTGCCCAGGCGCCATCGCCCAAGGGGCAATTGGAACCCTTGTCGGCCGGAGGTCCGGAAGACCCGCCCGCCACCGGCATCGCCGGACTGGCCAGGCGTTACTGCTGCAGGTAGCCCAAGGGGTTGACGTGGACGCCGTGCAGGCGCAGTTCCAGGTGGAGGTGGGGGCCGGTGCTGTTGCCCGTACTGCCCAGGGTGCCCAGGACTTCACCCTGGCGCACCGTCTGGCCCTGCCTGACGTAGACCGTGCTGAGGTGTGCGTACAGGGAGGTGAAGCCGTTGCCGTGGTCCACCACCACCATATTGCCGTAGCCGTAGTTCCATCCGTAGGTGGCGTAGGCGACCGTGCCGTGGTCCAGGGTTTTGATGGGGGCTCCGGTACGCGAGGAATAGTCGATGGCCTTGTGTGCGTCCCAATACCCCTGGGTTATGTGGGAGCGGTCCAGGGGCATGAGAAAGACGCCGGTGGCGGGCAAGGTACCGGTCGGTGCCCTAATGTTGAAATTGATGGAGGCACCCCTGGATGCAGTGGGCCGGAGCGGCTTGACGCCGCCCGGGATCATCAGATCCATGCCCACCCGCAGTTGGGTGGCCGTGCTTGCGAGCCGGTTGGGTTCGTAGGCCACGATGTCGTTGATGTCGGCACCGTAGATGTTGGCCAGTTGGGACAACGTGTCCCCCGGGACAATGCGGTGCATGGCTCCGTCCACGGCCGGGATCATGAGCACGTCGCCCACGGACAGATGGGAAATGTCGTCCAGCGACGGATTGGCCCATTGAATGGTGGTGCGCTTGAGGCCGCGGCTGGCGGCCAGGCCCCAGACGGTGTCGCCCTGCTCGACTACATAGCGTTCCAGTCCGGTGGCGGGGTCCACCCGGCTCGCGGCGTCCAACGGTCCGGCGGCATCCTGGACCGAATTCAGGGCCGCCTGGGGAACGGGCCTGTTGAGTTGGGCCAACAGCCCGGCGGTGCTTGTGCTTTCGATGATGGCCGACGTGTCCAGCTCTGCGCCGGGAGCCGTGGAACGAAAAGCCGTGATCGACAGATTCTCCAGCGGATTCAGCAGGTCCATGTTGGCCTGGAAGACTGCCACCGTCACGAGAATCGCAAACACGGTGGCAATGGAGATCAGGGATCTGAACTGCCGGAGAACACTGATCCAGCTGTGCGGAGCCGTGCGCAGCACCGGCATCTGTTCCAGCAGCAGATGGGTGGAGGTTGCCCCGGGGGTGCTGGGACTTGATGGCCGAGAGCGCAACATGGCCGACACCACTCAATCGCCTGAGGATGGACGTCGGTTGCGAGTGTAGCACGCCGCCGGCGGGCCCATGGGAGTGGAGTATTGGGTGCCGGCGGTCCCGGACTAGAGAGTCAGCTTGGACAGGAAGTCCGCGTTGTTGTTCGACTTGCTCAACCGCTCCAGAATGGGCAGGATGGCTTCCTGGCTGCCGCCCACCGCGTCAATCATCCGGCGCAGGGTGAAGACCTGGGTCAGGACTTCGGGATCCAGGAGTTTCTCCTCGGCACGGGTCCCGCTGCGTTCCACGTCGATGGCGGGGAAGATGCGACGTTCGGCCAGCTTGCGGTCAAGGTGCAGCTCCATGTTGCCGGTGCCCTTGAACTCCTCGTAAATCATGTCGTCCATGCGGCTCCCGGTGTCAACCAGGGTGGTTGCCAGAATGGTCAGCGACCCGCCCTCCTCGATATTGCGCGCCGTGCCAAAGATCTTCTTGGGCGGATAGAGTGCGGCCGGATCGATGCCGCCGGACAGCGTCCGGCCCGACGGCGGAACCACCAGGTTGTAGGCCCTGGACATGCGTGTGATGCTGTCCAGCAGGATGACCACGTCGCGACGGAACTCGACCAGCCGGCGCGCCCGTTCCAGTGCCATCTCCGAGACGCGCACATGGTTGGCCACCGGCTCGTCGAAGGTGCTGGAGAACACCTCGCCCTGCACCGAGCGTTCCATGTCCGTCACCTCTTCGGGGCGTTCCCCGATGAGGAGCACAATCAGGGTCACGTCCTCGTGGTTGGCGGTGATGCCGTTGGCGATGCGCTTGAGGATGGTCGTCTTGCCGGCCATCGGCGGCGAAACGATGAGACCGCGCTGTCCGCGCCCGATCGGGCACAGCAGATCGATGAGCCGCGTGGCCAGGACACTGGGCTGGGTTTCCAAGTACAGCTGTTTGTCCGGAAAGATGGGGGTCAGCCGCTCGAAGTGGGGACGCAGCTTGGCGTCCTCGGGTTCCATGTCGTTGACGGTCTCGACCTTGAGCAGCCCGTTGTAGCGCTCGGACTCCTTGGGCTTGCGGAACTGGCCGATCACCATGTCGCCCGTCCGCAGGCCAAACCGGCGGATTTGACTCTGGCTGACATAGACATCGTCGCTGCCCGGCAGCAGGTCCTCGGTGCGCAGGAAGCCGATGCCGTCCGGCATGATCTCGAGGACGCCACCGCCGAACAGGTTGCCCTGCGCCTCGGAAATGTTGCGCAGGATGTTGAGCACCAGATCCCGTTTCGACTGTCGGGTGGCTCTGCGGACATTGTGTTCGCGGGCAAGCGCGACCACCTCGGCCGGCGACATGGCATACAGGCCCTTGTAGGTGTAGCGGGGACGGGATCGGGACCGGCGATCCGCGTCTTTGGTTCGCGCCATTCAGCGTCTCCTGCTGTTGGGCAGTTTGACCGACAAAGTGACCGCTGGCACGCGGCCGATCCGCAGGCAATCCACAGTGCCAATGATAGCACTGAATTTCTAGATTGTCCCTGGGAAGAAAAGTGATTGGAGGCGGACCGTCATATCGACTCAACAGAGCCGAGGACTGGACCGGCCTTGCGCGGTACTTGGCGTGTGCGCCCGGCTGAATCAGGTAAAGGGGGCGAGCGAGGTACTGTTGCGTGGGGAGAGAGGGACCGAAATCCGCAGCCCGCGCGGTACGGATTCCATTCGTTGATAGTCTAGCATACGCGGAGCCGTGGAATAATCGTTGTTTCATTTGGTTTGCAAGGATTTCAAATGGAGCATGCGCGTGATCACACCTGAAGAACTGATGGCCGCGGCCAAGGCAGCTGCCGCCAATGCCTATATCCCCTATTCCGGGTTCCGCGTCGGAGCCGCCGTGCTGGACGCGGACGGCAGCATTACCCCGGGCTGCAACGTCGAGAACGCCGCCTACGGTTCCACCATCTGTGCGGAGCGCACGGCCCTGGTCTCCGCGGTGGCGCAGGGGCGGAAACAGCCCACGGCGTTGGCCGTTTACACCGAACCGGGGGTTTCGCCCTGCGGCAGCTGTCGCCAAGTCATGGTTGAACTGGGCCCCACGATGCAGGTGTACCTGGGCAATGCGAAGGGCCGACTGGTCAAGACATCGATCGCGGAGCTTCTGCCCAATGCCTTTACCGAATTCGATCCGGAATAGGCCCCGGCGCGGAACCGCTCAGCGCGGAAAGCGTTGAGCGGGGTGGACCGGCAGGCCCGAACCTTCCCAGGGGCCCGGCGGCCCGTCCGTGATCGTGGTCCAGCATTCGTCCTGGTTGTAGACCCGGAACCCCAGCTTTTGATAGTTGGGCAGGGCGGCCGGGTGATCCAGCTCGCAGGTGTGCAGCCGGACGCGCGCCACCCCGGGAGCCATGTCCCAGGCGTGGCGGACGGCCTCGGAGAGGGTCCAGGTTCCATAGCCCTTGCCCTGGAATTCCCGCATCAGGCCGAAGAGGGCGATTTCCACTTCCTGCCACTTGCGCCGGAGTTCGAAGTACCCAATCGGAGTGCCTTTGACATAAAAGACCCAGACCTGTATGCCCGGACCGGAGAGGTATGTTTTCCACCGCTCCCAACTCCAGTGGTAGCGATCGGTCCAGTACCAGTCCCCGCCCACCGCGGTGAGCAGAAACCGTGCGAATTCCGGCGAGGGGTGTTCTGCCTGGCGCAGGACGATGCCGGCCGGTGGGGGGGCAATCGGTTTCCAGTCGCGGCGGCTGGTCATGTGCAGATACCAGCGCCACATTTTCACCTTGCGGGACTTTGGCTTCAGCGGGATCATGGCTTCGGCAGTGCGAATTTCTGGAGCTTGCCCAGGGCGTTGCGCGGCAGTTCGTCCACGAAGTGGCAGGCCTTGGGAGCCTTGAAGCTGGCCAGGTGGCTGCGGCAGTGGTCGAGCAGCGAGCCGGTGTCCACCGGCCGGTCCGCCACCAGGAATGCCACGGGCACCTGCCCCCATTCCGGATCACCCCGGCCCACGACCGCGGCTTCGCGGACACCGTCGTGGGCAATCAGGACTTCCTCAATCTCGCGGGGATAGACATTGATGCCGCCGCAGATGATGAGTTCATGTCCCCGGCCCAGCAGCGTGAGGTAGTGGCTGTCCGGGTCCAGGACGGCCATGTCGCCGGTCCGGAACCACAGATGGCCGCATGCGTCCGGCACGAAAGCCGCCGCCGTGGCCTCGGGATTGTTCCAGTAGCCCTTGAACACATTGCTGCCGCGCACAAGCAGCCAACCTTCCGTGCCCGGCGGGACCGGTCGGTCGTCGGCATCCACAACCCGTGCCGACACTCCGGGCAGCGGCAGGCCCACCGAGCCGGGGATGCGCGGACCGGCCAGCGGGTTGCTGAAGTTCATACCGGTTTCGGTCATCCCGTACCGTTCGAGGATGACATGGCCGGTCAGGCGCTCAAAGGTTCTGTGATCCTCGGCGGCCAAGGGTCCGCTGCCCGAACAGAACAGGCGCATCCGCGGAAACTGTGGCGGGGTCATTGCCTCAAGTGCCTGGATCAGGCGGTAGTACATGGTGGGCACGCCGAAGAACAGGCTGGCGCGGGCTTGGGACAACTCCCCAATCGTGGCTTCCGCGTCGAATGAACTGCGCAACAGGACGGTGGCGCCGACGGCCAGGGCACAGGTCAGTCCAACCTGCAGGCCGTGTACATGGAACAACGGGAGGGTCAGTAGCAGGACATCGTCCGGACGCCAAGCCCAGGCCGCCAGCAGGCCGGCAACCGTCGCCACCATGTTGTTGTGGGAGATCATGGCCCCCTTGCAGAGGCCGGTGGTACCGGAGGTGTACAGCAACATGCATGTATCGTCACCGGACAAGGGCGGCGGATCGGCCGATTCGTGCGGTACCGATTCAGATTCGAGCTCGTGCACCGGAATCCGCTTGCCTTTGATCCCTGCAATGTCTGCCAGATGGGCGGCGCAGGCGCTGTCGGCAAGGATCAAGGCCGGTTGGCAATCCCCGACGATATGTGCCAACTCGGACTTGCGGTACCGAGTGTTGACGGGAACCAGAATCGCGCCGGTTTGCCAAACCGCCAGGCAGGCGACCACAAAATGATCGGAGTTGGCCGCCATAATCATGACCCGGTCCCCTCTGGCCAATCCCTGTCCAAGGAGCCACGACGCAAAGCAGGCGGCTTTGCGGTGCAGTTCGGTGTAGGTCCAGCGGCGGACGCCGTCCGCCGCCGCAAACTCCAGCGCGCACTTGTCCGGAGTTTGATGCAGGGGTATGCGCAACAGGTCAGGCAGGTTCATTGGCGCCTGGGGATTGAATTGGAGAGAGGCACCGGGAATCGGCTGGAGGGAACGACAGGAACCGCGCCATGGGGAATGGGTGGGTGTTCCGGTGGCCCGGTACAGTATAAGTAGAGCGGGATCGTTGGCCCCAGTCGCGTTGGAGGAACGACGCCGGAATCATTGCAAACCTGCTTGGCTGTCCAACCCACCTACTCGAAGCATATGCCCACCTTGCCCACCGCGGTCTCCTACAACGAGGAGAGCCGATTGCACACCCATCCGCAGCACCCGGAACATGCCGGTCGCCTGCAGACAATCCTGGACCTGCTTGACGTCGACGGGATGCGCGGGCTGGCGATGTCTGTGAACGGCCGGACGGCCGGCGAACCGGATCTGCTCAGGGTGCATTCGCCGTTGCATTTGGAGCGGGTGCGGGATACCGAACGGGCGGCAGGCCTTCAATGGCTCGATGCCGATACCTACGGCAATGAACACAGTTGGCAGGCGGCGCGCCACGCCGCCGGGGCTGTCGTCGACGTGACGCGTCAGGTGTTGGCCGGCAAGGCCGTGAACGGCATGGCGCTGGTACGCCCGCCGGGTCACCATGCCACCCCCGACCGGGCCATGGGGTTCTGTCTGATCAACAATATCGCCGTGGCCGCCGCGTGGGCGTTGGCGGAAACCGACATCAATCGGGTCCTGGTCCTCGACTTCGACGTGCACCACGGCAACGGGACCCAGGACATCTTCTGGCGCGATCCGTCCGTTCTGTTCGTGTCGCTGCACCAGAGCCCGTTGTATCCGTTCACCGGCGACGCGTCCGAAACCGGCGGACCACAGGCGGAGGGTCTCAACTGCAACTTGCCGCTGCCGCCCGGCGTCGGCGACCAGGGGTATCTGAGGATGCTGGACGAAGTCGCCGTGCCGCTGGCGGAGGCCTTCGCACCCGATTTGATTCTGGTCTCGGCCGGCTATGATGGCCACTGGCTGGATCCCCTGGCCCACATGCAACTTACGGTTGCCGGCTACACCGCCATGGTCCGAAGGCTAATGGAGTTGGCGGCTGTGCTGTGCCGGAACCGATTGGTCTTGGTTCTGGAAGGAGGCTATCGCCTTGAAGTCCTCGCGCACGCCGTGGTCCATTCCATCGCCGCGTTGGCCGGCGCAGACGGTCCGGGTGATCCCTTTGGTGCGCCGCGGCAGGGCGAACGCGACATTGCGCAACTAATCGCGCGGTACCGCAGTCAGTGGTTCGGTGGTCCCTGATGGCATCTTCCCCCGACGCGATGCAGACCGGGACCCAGCCAACGGGAGTTTCGTTGGACTGGTGGATGGGCCGATTGGACAAGGTTCTGGACGCCGGTGCCCTGGACGATGCCACGATGCTGGTCCGGGGGCTCCTGGCGGAGCGGCCGCTGCACCTCCAGGCCTATGAGCGCGCGCTGGCCGTCACGTGGCGCAACGGCCAGTGCAGGGAGGCCGCCGACATTGCCGGCAGGTTGCTGGGGGCCGATCCCCTCAATGTCGCGGCCAGGAGCGTGCTCGCGCGGCAGGCCGAACTCGAGGATGGAATCAAGGCGGACCGTACGCGGGCCCTTTGGCAACAGGTTTGGCAGATGCATCCGTTGCACCCGGAAATGCGGCGTCAGTGGAGTCGATTCGGTGCAGACCTGGCGCTGGACCTTCCGGCCAGGGGATTCATTCACATGCGTGCCCGTCACTGGCCTGCGGCGCGGCGGGTGTTTTCGGAATTGGCCCTCGGATGGCCGGAACGCGAGGACTGGCAACTGGCCCATCTGATTTGCACCTGGCGCGACTACCGGAATCGGGAGGCCTTGACCTTGGCCCGCCTGCAGGTGGACGACAACCGGCACTTGTTGGCGGGTTGGCGCATCCTGTCCCGTGTGGGCGAAGTCGCCGACCGCAGGGTGGCCGCGACCTATATCGGGATGCTGGACCCCGACGGGAACCACACGCGCCTGATGCTGGGGCTGGGATTTGTGCCGGCTGCCAGCACGGTGCCACAATTGCCCATTCCCGGGAACAACCCGCGGCTGTTGCGCTGCCTTGGATTGGAGACTTTGCCCAACGATGAGTGAACGTACCTTTGTGATTGTCAAGCCCGATGCGGTTCAGCGCGGCCTGGTCGGGGAAATCATCACCCGGTTCGAGCGGAGGGGGCTCAAGCTGAAGGGCCTGAGGATGCTTCAGGTTGGCCGCGAACTGGCCGGCGAGCACTACGCCGTGCACAAGGACCGGCCCTTCTTTGCGGACCTGATCGATTTCATCACCAGTTCACCGGTGGTAATCATGCTGGTGGAAGGCAAGGACGCGATCCAAATGGTGCGCAACATGGTGGGTGCGACCAATCCGGTCGAGGCGACGCCCGGTTCAATCCGGGCCGACTTTGGTTCGGACATCGGCCGCAATCTGGTACATGCCAGCGACGGTCCGGAGACGGCGGCTGCGGAGACGGCCCTGTGGTTCGGCGACGAAGCCGTGGACTGGGATCGGGCCACCGACGGCTGGATCTGGGAATAGGGTCCGGGGAGTTCGGAGGCGTTGTGTCCGATCAGCCAAGCCAGGCGGAATCCAGTCGCACGGGCGGTGCCCCCTTGACCAGCCTCGAGTTGGTGCACGCCCTGGTGGACTGGCTGGAGGAAAAGCAGGTTGCCGACATCGTCGTCCTGGACATCGGCGCGGACTCGTCAATTGCGGACTACTTCCTCATTGGCACGGTGGTGAACGATCGGCATGCCCGCGCCATCGAGGAGGATATTCTGGCCGACTTCCAGAAGCAGACCCGGGTCCGGCCCCAGGGCATTGAGGGCAGACCGGCGGACGGCAGCGGCTGGCACCTGATGGACTACGGGGATGTGGTCCTGCACATGTTCACCAAGGACTCGCGGGAACACTACGCCCTTGAGGAACGCTGGAAGGACTCCCGGGTGGTCCTGAAGCTGTTGTAGCTGTCCGGGCTTGTCAGGCAGGTGCCAGGGCCCGGGTCCTGTGGTCGATGGTCCGGCCCGGAGACGCGACCAGCAGATCGGTTGCCAGATTCAGGAACAGGCCGTGCTCGACGATCCCGGCCCTGGCCGACAGGGCTTCGGCGAGGCCGAACGGATCGTCAATGGGGCCGAAGTCCGCGTCCAGGATGTAGTTGCCCTGATCCGTTCGGTACGGGGTGCCGTCGGCATTGCGTCGCCGCGCCGTGGTTTTGGCTCCGTGGTCCAGCAGAAAGCTGCGGTGGGCCTCGAACCCGAACTCCATCACTTCCAGCGGCACGTGCCAACGCGTGCCCAGTTGCGGTGACAGCTTGGTGTAGTCGGCGATGATGACAAGGCGCCGGCTGGCCTGGGCCACGATTTTTTCCCTGGTCAGAAACCCGCCTCCCCCCTTGATCAGGTTGACGGACGGATCCACCTCGTCGGCGCCGTCGATGCACACGTCGATGGTCTGGTGTTCCTCCAGGCTCGTGAGCGGGATGCCAACTTTCGTTGCCAAGGCTCCGACCTCCAGGGCTGTGGGGACTCCAAGGATGTCCTTGAGACGGCCCGAACGCAGTTCCCGGCCCAATGCCTGGACGAACAGGGCGGCCGTGCTGCCGCCGCCGAGACCCACAACGGTGCCCGACTCGACAAAATCCAATGCGTGATGGGCTACCTTCAGTTTGAGTTCATCAACAGAGGTCATGGGCGGAGGTTTGGAAGGGACCAACGGCCGGTAAGCCTATACCGCTGTTAGGCAAGATTCAGAAATCCGGCCACCTCGCGGCCGACGCGCTCCGGATTGTCCATCGAGGGGAAGTGGCCGCAACCGGTCAGGGCCACGATTTTGATGTCTTCCACATGGCGGCCCAGTCTTTCGATTTGGCTGAAGTGGATCCAGGGATTGGCACCGCCCCAAACCACCAGGGTCGGACTGGCGACGTTGCGCAGCATGCGCGGGTGGTCCCAGAACAGGGCATCGGGTTCTCCCCAATGGATCCAGCGGCGCAGGAGACGACGACCTTCAGGGGGACCGTACGTGTCCAAGGCTGCAACGGCACAGGCATCGGCGTCACGGGATGCTCCGGCGCTGGCCCTGCGGAAGTAGGACTTGACGGCCTGTCCGAACAGGATCCCGTTCATGGCGGGACCGGTCAACCGTCCGCGCCACAGCCGCAAGCCCCTGGGCATGAACTGATCCGGGTAGAAGGAGGGGCTGAACCACACGATGCGGTCGACATGGTGCTGGTAGAGCGACGTGTAGCGCAGCAGGGTCAGGCATCCCAGGTCCTGGGCAACGGCTTGGATGCGGGATATGTGCATGGCCAGCCGGAGGGCCTCCAGCATCTCGGCCAGGTGGTTGAAGTCTACTTCCCGCGCGTCGGTTCCGGATCGGCCGAAGGCTGCCAGGTCCGGTGCCACGATGCGCGGACCGGGCGGCAGGACTTCAATCAGGTGGCGCCAAAACGTGCTGTCGCAAAGGAATCCGTGCAGCAGCATCAGGACGGGACCGGACCCGCCCTCGGGCTGCGTGTCCGTGACCGGCACGGCTCCCAGGTGGGTGTCTACGATGTGTCGGTGAAGGTTCACCGGCCGCCCTTTGATGCGAACCTGCCGCGGACGGGGTCAGCGCAGGGTCGGGCGGACCTGTTCAATGGCCAGGTCCCGGCGTTCCCGGTCCAGGAAGATGGACACCGTTCGGTAGCCGATGTCCGCCAACAGGTCCAACGCCTCCTTGAAATGGTCGCCCACGCGGTGGGCCGTGTGCGCATCGGCTCCCACCACGACCGGAATGCGGCGTTGGTGCATCATTTCAAGTTGGGCCCGGCCGGGGTTGTACTCCTTGATGGTCTTGAGGAGCCCCGAGGTGTTCAGTTCCATGCAGGTCCCTGCGGCTGCGATGCGGTCCAGGCTCGCTTCAATATCGGGTGCGTAGCGGTCGAAGTCCCACTCCGCGTGATCAATGTTCTTGATGAGATCGGGATGGGACAGGCAGTCGAACAGTCCGGATTCCGCCGCCTCCGCCAGCATCCGATAGTAG
>DAOUIC010000481.1:0-8332 GCA_034428255.1 Anaerolineales bacterium | reverse complement strand
AAAAACCGCGTGTACGCGTCGGCCAGGTACTTCAGGCTGTAGCGGACCACCTTGTACGGGTACTCCTTCAGCCAGGCATGGTCCGGGTCGTTGCGCAGTTCCGTGAACCGCCGGCCCAGGGTGAAGAAACTCGTTGACGGACCGGGTCCCATCTTCTTGCGAACGGCCTTGGCCCAGGCCGTCTTGCCCTCCCGGACTTCCGGCCAGTTGAGAGCGGGCACGTGCATCTCCTTCCAGCGCGCGTACCGCCACTCGCAGTCGGCCAGCATGTGGTTCCAGACGTAACGGCAGGCCCCGGCGATGGCCGTCAGCAGGATGCCGGTGGCGACGTCGCCGGGAAACAGGCGCAGACGCACGGTGCGGTGGACGGTGTTCGGGGCCTGCGTTGTAGCATCGGGGCTGTTGGGCATGGAAGCTCGATTCCGTGTCCGATGGAGATCCCGGTGCCAGCCGGACTCTCGCATTTATGGACATCATTATGCTACGGGTGCTTTGACCTTGCAAGAAGCGAACCGGTCCGATTGGTCAAGTTATCTTGGTAAATCCCTTTGAATTCCTCGACTGAACAAAGACGTTCCGTGCGGACGGCAAGCACTGCAACCGGCTGCTGCCCCTTCCTGTCCGGCACGAACCCGCGAGGCAGTATAGGTCCACAGCCGCCGCGACAGCCGGCCTCGATCCCGACATCGGACCGGACCGTTGGGAATCGGCACCCGGTCCTGCGCCCCGGGCACCCCTTGAATCAAGAAGGCCGGGCTGTACGGCCCGGCCTTCCCTCTTGTGGTCGGCCTGCTCAGCCGGCCAGCGAGACCTCGGTCTCGGGATCGAAGATGTGTGCGTTGGCCATGTTGACCGCGAGTTCGATCCGGTCGCCGCGCACCTGGCGGGTCCGGGGATCGACCCGGGCGATAAAGGACTTCTCGTCCCTCGTCTTGAGATAGAGGAAAATCTCATGTCCCATGAGCTCGACCACGTCAACCTCGGCATCCATGTCCGACTCGAGAATTCCCGGTGGAATGTACTCGCGGGCATGGATGTCTTCGGGGCGGATGCCCAGAATGAGTGGTTTGCCCGTGTGCGGACGCCAGTCCGTCGCCTTCGGTTCCGGCACTTCCAGCTCAAACCCCGACGTATTCACCATGACCTTGCCGTCCTGCTCCACCAGCGTGGTGTCGAAGAAATTCATGGACGGGCTGCCGATGAAGCCGGCCACGAACACGTTCGACGGGTGCTGGTACAGGTTCTGGGGAGTGTCCAGTTGCTGGAGCACGCCCAGACGCATGACGGCAATCCGGCTGGCCATGGTCATGGCCTCCACCTGATCGTGCGTCACGTAGATGAAGGTGGTGGCCAAGTCGGCATGCAGGCGGGTCAGGTTGGCACGCGTTTCCACGCGCAACTTGGCATCCAGGTTGGAGAGGGGCTCGTCAAAAAGGAACACGGCCGGATCGCGCACAATGGCGCGGCCGACTGCCACACGCTGGCGCTGACCGCCGGACAACTGCTTGGGCTTGCGGTCGAGCAGCTCCTCGATGCCCAGGTCGGCCGCTGCCGCCTGAACCCGCTGCTGGATTTCCGCCTTGGGAGTCTTGCGCAGCTTGAGGCCGAAGGCCATGTTGTCGAACACGCTCATGTGGGGATAGAGCGCGTAGCTCTGGAACACCATGGCAATGTCGCGGTCCTTGGGCTGCACATCGTTGACGACGCGGTCGCCAATCATGATGGAGCCGTCCGTCACCTCTTCGAGGCCGGCCAGCAGGCGCAGGGACGTGGTCTTGCCGCAACCGGAAGGACCGACGAGTACCAGGAACTCCTTGTCGGCAGCTTCCAGGGACAGGTCGTTGACCGCGGTGACTTCACCCCAGGTCTTGTAGACGTTTTCGTAGGTAACACTTGCCACAGCATTGCTCCTTGTGTGACGAACCCGGATGAACCGGCAGAACTCTTCGGTCTTGCGGCTGCAACGAGCAACCCGGGAAGCAGGCGCAAGGGCAAAGCCGAAACCGTCCGGCGCAACAGGGCGTTTTTGATTGAATCAGGCGATTCGCAGGCATTATAGGCGATGCCGGACCGGCACTCAAACATCCCGGATCCAAGTCCCATCCCGACCGGGAATGCCGGTATGATCCAACTGTTCGGCTCCCGCTCCGGCCACGCGCAACCCGGAAGCCAATCCACACCGCCCAACCATGTCCCCCGACAACCATCGCAGACGCGCTCGCGACGAGGAAATTCACAGCCACGAACCCAATCCCGACCCGCCGGCGGGCGATGCCTCGATTACCCTGACCGGTGCCGACGCGACCGATGTCACCCTGACCCCGGCACAGTTGCAGGCACTGCCTGCGGTTGCCGCAACGGGGTGCCACATCACCAGCACGGGACACGGGCGATCCGGACCCTTCGAATTCCGGGGGCCGGCCCTGCTGGAACTGGCGCGGCTGTGCGGCGTCCGGGACTGGACGCGTGTGCGCGTGGCGGCCGGCGACGGATTCGGCGCGTTGTTGAAGCGTCCGGAAGTGGAGGCGGCCGCTGGAAACGAGCCGGTGCTGCTCGCCCTCGAACGCGACGGCGAGCCGTTGACGCGGCCCCAAGGCTTCGTGCGGCTGATTGTCCCCCATGAAACAGAGAACGCCCTCAAGCAGGTCAAATGGGTCAGGACCATCACGTTCCGCCGGTAACGGGCCCGGAAAGAGATGCCCCGACGCTGATCGGAGTCGACGTAGGCGGCACGTTCACCGATTTCGTCTTCCAAACGGACACCGGCCTGGAAGTCCTGAAGCGTCCCACGTCGGTACCCGATCCGGGCGTGGCCGTCCGGTCGGGGGTGGACGCCTGGATGGCACAACATCCCGCCCGCCGACAGGCGGAACGGGCCCCGCGTATTCGGCACGGCACCACGATCGCCACCAATGCCGTGCTGCAGCGCAAGGGAGCGCGCACCGCCCTGATTGCCACCGCCGGCTTCCGGGACCTGCTGGTACTGGGCCGGCAGAACCGGCCTTCCCTGTACGCCTTGTCCCAGAGTCGGCCGGCCCTGCTGATTCCCGACGAACTGCGCTTCGAGGTGCGGGAGCGGGTCACGGCGACGGGGGAGGTCCAGACTCCGCTTGACCTGGAGGATGTCGATCGGGTCATCGACCGCATCCAGGCCATGGACGTCGAGGCCGTCTGCGTCGTGTTCCTTTTTTCCTTCCTGTACCCGGAACATGAACGGGCCGTCGGCCGCCGACTGGCCGAACGACTGCCGGACATACCTGTCTCGCTCAGTGTCGACGTGCTGCCGGAGTACCGGGAATTCGAACGCACGATCACTACGGCCACCAATGCCTGGCTGCAGCCCGGGGTGGGCCGCTACCTGTCCCGCCTGGCCCGGGGCCTGCCGCACCGCTCCTTCGACGTGATGCAATCCAATGGCGGCACCACCGGACTGCGGGGCGCCAGCCGACTGCCGGTGCACCTGCTGGTCAGCGGCCCGGCGGGAGGGGTGGTCGGCGCCTTGAACACAGCCCGCATTGCCATGGCCACCGCCACGCCGCAAATCATGACGCTGGACATGGGCGGCACCAGCACGGATGTGGCCCTGTGCCAAGGCGGAACACCGATCACCACCGAATCGGAAATCGGCGGCCTACCCATCCGCGTGCCGCTGATTGACATCCACACGGTCGGCGCGGGCGGCGGCAGCCTGGCCCGCGTGGACAGTGCCGGAACACTGCGCGTCGGTCCCGGCAGCGCCGGTGCCGAACCCGGTCCGGCCTGTTACGGCCGCGGGGGCCGCCAGGCCACGGTCACCGACGCGAATCTTGTACTGGGGCGACTCCTGCCCGACTGGCCACTCGGGGGGACCGACGGTGTATCGCTGAAGCCGGAACTGGCGGAGGAGGCCGTGGCCCGCCTCGGTGCCGCGCTGGGCGGACGCGGCACGGTGGAAACCGCCTTGGCGATTGTGGACATTGCCAATGCAGCCATGGAGCGGGCCCTGCGCGTGGTCTCCGTGGAGACCGGACACAATCCGGCGGAATTCACGCTGTTGCCGTTCGGGGGCGCCGGAGCCCTGCATGCCTGCGACTTGGCACAGGGCCTGGACATGCACCGCATACTGGTACCGGAAACTCCGGGCGTGCTCAGCGCCCAGGGCCTGCTGCTGGCGAAAACCACCCGCATTGCCTCCCGTTCGGTGCTGATGGCCGACCAGGAGGCCAGGAACGCCCCCGCGGTCGTGGCCCGGGCTGTACGGGAACTGACCGGGGAGGCTCGCCGACTGCTGGAGGATGACGGTCAAACCGACTTTGCCGTGGCGGTCTCGGCCGATGTGCGCTACCGCGGCCAAAGCCACGAACTGCAGGTTCCCTGTCCGACACCGGTCACACCGGACACAATCGAACAAACCCTGGAGAACTTCCACCTGGCCCACGAGAAACGCTTTGGCTTTACCGACCGCCAGAACGGGGTGGAAATCGTGAACCTGCGCGTCATGGCCACCTGCCCGCCGCCTCCATCACCCGTCCAAGCCACCGCCACTTCCGCGGAGACTTCCGGACCGGACCCGACCGGGACGACCCTTGTCTGGTTCTCCCCGGAAACCGCCACACCGGTCCCCTGGTACGCGCGCACTTCCCTGGCACCAGGGCACCGGGTCGTCGGACCCGCCCTGATCCTGCAACCGGACTGCACCACGCTGGTGGGGCCGGGATGGCAGGCCCTGGCGGACTCCTGGCTCAACCTGCAGATGACTCCCTTGGCGACGCCATGAATCCAACCGACGACCTGCACCTCGATGTGTGGCGCCATCGCCTGTCGGGGGTGGCGGAGGAAATGGGCGAAACCCTGCGCCGCACCGGGTTCTCCCCCAACATCAAGGAACGGCTGGATTATTCCTGCGCCGTGTTCGATCCGGAGGGGGAAATGGTGGCACAGGCTGCCCACATCCCGGCCCATCTCGGCGCGATGCCGGCCAGTGTCCAAACGGTCCTGCCCCTGTTCGACGATTGGCGGGACGGAGACCTGGTCATGGTCAACGACCCGTTCAAGGGCGGCAACCACCTGCCGGACATCACCATGGTGTCCCCTGTCTGCACCGGTCCCGCCGACCGGCCCGACTTCTTTGTTGCCAGCCGCGCCCACCACGCCGACGTGGGCGGCATGTCACCCGGTTCGATGCCCCTGTCCACGGAAATTCATCAGGAAGGCATCATCATCCCTCCGGTGCGCCTGTACCGCCAAGGCCACCTGAACCGCGACCTGCAGGCCGTGGTGCTGCGCAATGTGCGAACGCCGGAGGAGCGCAGGGGCGACATCAATGCCCAGGTGGCTGCCCACAGGGTGGGTACGCGCAGGCTGGTCGCCCTTTGCGGCAGGCACGGCCTGCAGGAGGTACGCCGCAGCGCCGGCCTGCTGATGGACCGCAGCGAGACGGCCGTGCGCGCCGCCATCCGGAGTTGGCCCAACGGACGGTGGACATTCGAGGACGTCCTGGAGTGGAACGGCACCGACAATGAACGCGGGGAGACCGATCTGATCAAGCTCAGGGTTGCCCTTGAAGTCCGGGACGACAACCTGCACCTGGATTTCCGCGGCACGGCACCGACCTTTGCCGGATCACTCAACGCCGTCATCGCCATCACGATGTCCGCCAGCTACTACGCAGTCCTGTGCCTGTTGGAGGAGGGTGTGGCCGTCAACTCCGGCTGTTTCCGCCCATTCCGCTTTACGGCCCCGCCCGGCACGGTGGTCAATGCCCTGTCGCCCTCCGCCGTGGCGGGCGGCAACGTCGAAACTTCGCAGCGGATTGTCGACCTGGTTCTGGGCGCATTTGCCCAAGCCATGCCCGACCGGTTGCCGGCGGCCAGCCAGGGCACGATGAACAACCTGACAGTGGGCGGCATGCTGGCGGACGGCACGCCCTGGAGCTACTACGAAACCATGGCCGGCGGCATGGGAGGCGGTCCGGACCGACCCGGACTGGACGCCGTGCACGTTCACATGACCAACACCCGCAACACACCGGTGGAGGCCATCGAGCTTACCTGGCCCGTACAGGTTGAAACCTGTGCCGTGCGGCGCGGTTCCGGAGGAGCCGGCCGCTTTGCGGGCGGACAAGGCATTGTACGGGCCTATCGCCTGCTGAGGGAGTGCACGGCCACCATGCTCAGTGAACGACGCGCGCGCCCTCCCTGGGGCCTCGGCGGCGGACAGCCCGGCGCCACCGGCCGCAACGAACTGCAACGGGCGGACGGACAAACCGTCCGCCTTCCCGGGAAATTCTCGGTGCGCTGCCGGCCCGGCGATGTGCTGCGCATCGCCACCCCGGGGGGCGGCGGCTGGGGCATGCCGCCGGAACCGTCCGAACCCGAATCCTGATCGCCGCTTTGGTTAAGATTGCGGACGGTTGATCCGACTGTCCACAACACATACCCGAATGTCTCCGGATACTTGGAGGCCCGCCAGCACATGAACGACACCAACCCGGCTCCAACGGCAGGCCAGGAAGCCCTGACCGCCCTGGCCGTGCGCACCCTGACCCATGCCCTGGCCAGCCCGGGCGGGATGGAGGCGCTGCTCAAGGAAGAGCGAAGCATCCGGCAACCCGACTCCTGGCTGGTGGAACAGTGCTGGCGGACGCTGGCGGAGACCGGCCAGGCCGACAGTGCCCTGGTTCTGGCATCGTTGGTGACGCCGCGCCAGCCGCTGGCCGTGGCCGAAACGTTTCTGGTCCTGGCGCAGGTCCCGAACATGCGGGCCGAAAGCGTCCAGTTCCTGCGGGAACGGCTGAACCAGCACCTCGCGGTCACACTGATGACCGAAGACGGGGATCGCGAACGGATGGACCGCAACCTGATCATGTCGGCGGTGGCCGCCACGACGCTGCATCTGCCCAACCTGGCCTACACGTGCCTGGAGAAGCTGGATCAAACGTCCGGCACATGGAGCCGCCTGCTGCAGGACACCGACTTGCGCCCGCTGCTGGCCCAAACAGTGGCGGCTCTGCCGGTACACCCGTTGACGCGCAACCTGGTACTGAGCGGACTGGTCTGGCACGATCAATCGGATGGTGCGCGGTTTCTGAAGGAGGTGGCCGACCGGCTGAACACCGACGAGGGCCGTCCGGCAGGCCACACGCGCATGCTGGAACTGTGCCTTGAGGCCGTGCGCGGCCCGGTCGCGGTGGACCTTGGGGCCCGGCGCTACATTGCAGCTGTGCTGGCGCGCGGCGGCGACATCCGCGCCGTGGCCGAAACCATCGACACCCTGGCCGCCGTGATGGAAGCCCAAAGCGAAACCCGGCTGCCGCATCGGGACGTCGACGACAACATCCTCAGACATGTAGTGCGCAGTGGTGCCAACACGGATGTGGACTTCCAGGTATTCACGCTCCAGGAAGCACTGCGGGCCCTGCCATCCGCACTGCACAGCCATCCCAACGTGGCGCACCTGGCCCAGCGCCTGGTGGATTTGGCGCGGCACAGCGACGGCTGGACCGCTGCCAGCGCCACCGCAGCCCTCACGGACATCGGCCAGACGGACGCAGCCGCACGCGTGGTGGCCGGCATCCCCGCGGACGACATTGCCCGCAGCGACGCAGTCTGCGAACTCGTCGACGGGTGTCTGGCGGCCGGCAGGAGCGAACAGGCCGCGGCCCAGGTGCGGGAAGCCTGGTCCTGGATCTCCAACCTGAAAGACGAACACCTGCAACGGCTGACCGTACGCCGCCTGGCCGAGCTGTACGCCCGCGCCGGGCATCCCGACAAGGCACGGGTGCTCCTGGCGGAACGTCGTCGCGCCGGTTTCTGGCACCGCCTCTGGCCCCGAAAGCGTCGCGAGCCCGAAGAGTGGCTGCTCAGCGAGGATTGGGTGCGGCTGCTGTGCCTACTGGCGGATCCGACCCAAAGCAGCTCCGGCGAGGCCCGAGCCCGGGCCCGCAGTCTGGCCGTGCGCGCGCCCTTGTTGCTGGAAGGCGAGGCACTCGCAATCTTCCAACTGCGCATGATGCCGCACCTGGTGGCCGCCGGTCAGTACAGTGCGTTGATTGACATGCTCCCGGGCATCGCCAAGGCCCTGTCGCGCATCAAGGGCCAGAAGCATGCCGTGCGCACACGGGACTTTGCCATGCACCTGGCCACGGCGCTCGCGCAGGCCCCGCAAGCGGAGCGCCAAGCCTTGGCCGAGGCCCTCCAATCGTGGACAGTGGAACTGTGGCAAACCGCGGCGCAGGCCGGCATCTGGCAGGCGGTCTACAGCGTCGCCGGCTGTCTCGCGCTGGTCCAGGCCCTGGCAGGAGCCCGCGCGGTCCTGGACATCGGGCGCTTCGCGCTCCACGCCAACCGGGAAC
>DAOUIC010000480.1:0-7757 GCA_034428255.1 Anaerolineales bacterium | reverse complement strand
CCCGACACCTTCCGGAACTGGGCTGCATCCAGTGGCGGGACGCGGAACCGGGATCTGGCCTTGCTGTACGACCGGTATGTTGAGCATCAGGAGCGGGCAGGCGCCTTGGATCCGTCCGTTGCCCTGACCCGAGTGTGCTCATTGTTGCAGGCCGCATCCGCCGACCTTGAGCTCGGTGCCGGCCTCCTGGTGGCCGGTTTCGCCGGGTTCACCCCCTTGCAGCGACGTTTCCTGCATGTGGTGCAGGGACGCGGCACGGAGGTCCAGGTGTTTCTGCCAGTTGGTCGATCGCAGTTGGGCCGCGCCCGGTCCAACGATTTGGCCAAGGAGCTTGGGGCACCCGGCCGTCCCGCGACGGCCCGTGAACCTGTACCCGAACACGCTTTTGAAGCGGCCGAGTTGTCCACGGCCGAGGACGAGGTGCGCTGGGTTCTGCGCCGCGTCAAGCAGATGCTGCAGGCTGGTGAAGCCGAGCTGCAGGACATCACCTTGTGTGTTCCGACCATGCGCGATTGGAATTCACTGCTGCGCCGGGTGGCGGAGGAGTATCGGATTCCGCTGCACTTGTCCCTGCCTCTCCCGGAACACCCGTTGTGCCTGGCATTCCGGCAGGCGCTGGGGGCGGCGCCCCTGTTTCCGCTGGTGGAGACCTGGGACCTGCTGCTGTCGCCTTGGCTGCTCCATCCGGGCGCGGAGCATGACGGCTTGGAATACCTGCGCACCCTGACCCATGCCTTTGGCGTGATCCGGGGGAAGGATCAGTGGCTCAGTCCCTTTCACGCAGATGCCGATTGGGATCGGCATCTGCTGCGGGACATGGGCCTGAAGGAAGAGCCGGCCGGCCTCCGACAGGACTTGGAAGGTGTCGCCCAACGCTTGTTGGATGGATTGACGCCTCCGGACACCGAGGATGAGCGCAGCCTGCTGACCTGGGCGAGGGGCCTGTTGCAGCCCGAAGGTGTTGGCGTCGGCATTCCGGAAGGCGTGGCCCCCCCGGATCGGGCCTTGGCCAAAGCGGTTCGCCAGAAACTGGAACGCATGGTCGTCGACATGCTGCGCGCGTCTTCGGCCACTCGGCGCGTACGGTGGCCGGATTTGAGGCGTCGCCTGCTGGATCGAATCGAGAGGCTCTCCGTCCCCCTGTACGAACCCAACGAATCCGTAAGGGTTCTCGATTTCGACAACGGCTGGATGGTGCCGACCCGGCATCTGTTTGTAATGGGCCTCAACGAACGGTCGCTGCCGGCCGGGCCCCCGGCCGACCCGGTTTTCTCGGTCCGCGAACGGGACAGCCATGCCCTTGACCTGCGCACCCATGATCATCGAACGGCCTGGCTGAAGTGGGACATGCTTGTGGCTGGATGCGCGGGTCGGCTTCGCCTAAGCCGCGCCCGCAAGACCATTGCCGGCGGTGCACTGGAGTCCGGCCTCGTCCCGGCCTCGCCCTTTTGGCCGGACGGCGAACATGCCCGGCCGGAACCAACACCTCCCGCCTCCAATCGGGAACTGCTCCGGTTCGCGGTCCAAGGCGGGGCATCCAAGGCGCCGCTGGCCGTTGCAGCCGGCATGGGAGCGGACCTGGAACGGGTCGCGGACTTGGCCCGCGTGGACGCGCTGCGCGCCGGCACCGCGTCACCAACCTGTTACGAAGGCATCCTGTCCAGCTCGGCGGTTCTGGGGCGGCTGTGGAAAAAGTTCGGCGCGGACCACCGTTGGAGTCCCAGCGCCCTCGAGAACTTTCCGGTCTGCCCCTTGGGGTTTTTCGCCGAAAGGGTACTGGGTCTGAAGCCCGACGAAACGCCTGAGGAAGGGATGCCGCCGGTCGTGGAAGGCAACATCTACCACGATGCCCTGGAAGGCATCTACGGCAGGTTGAAGGAAGGGGGCTTGGCGCACCTGGGCCGGGAACAGGTTGAGGATCTGGTGTCTGAAGTGCTGGCCGAGGGCGAGAGTTCCCGGCATGTCCGGTTGAAGTACCAACCCTATCCGCTGGCACGCCATGACTTGGAAGAGATTCGACGGAACCTGGTTGAACTGGTGCTCGGGGACCGCGAGGAGGCAGACCATCTGGCCGCGGACGCGTGGATACCCATGTACCAGGAAGAGCGTATGGAGTGGACCGAGGACAGCGACCTCCTGAAGGAGACCGGATCCGTCCGGCTGCGGGGCATTGTCGACCGCATCGATGTGGACGGCGCCGGCAACCTGCGCGTGATCGACTACAAGCGTTCCGGGAAAACCCAACGCGATGTGGGGGAGGGCAAGACGCTGCAGGCGGTCCTGTACGGACGGGCGGTGCACAACGCACTGGGGCCGGTCGCGTACAGTGCCTACTGGAATGTCCGCAACCTGGAGCCGCGGGGAACGCGCAGCGGGACCCGCAAGACCAGCCCGGAGATCGCGGAACCGCACAACGAGGATGATCCGCTGGTCGAGGCCGTGCTGGAACAGCTGGACAACATCGTGGCCGATGTCACGGCCGGCAGGTTCCCAGGCGCGCCGCGGCGCATGGACCGGGAGACGTTCTCCTGTGCTCCCTGGTGTCGAAAGGCCGAATTCTGCCAGCCTTCGTGGCGGAGCCGCTACAAGGGGCGTCGCCGCCTGAAGTCCGTATGAGCATCACGGCGGAACAGCAATTGGCCATCACCTCGATGGACCGCAACCAATCCGTGATGGCGGGAGCCGGTACGGGCAAGACCTTCGTCCTGGTCCAGCGGTTCCTGCATGTGCTGGAACACAAACCGGACTGGCCCCTGCGCTCGGTGGTGGCGGTGACGTTTACGAAGGCGGCGGCCATGTCCATGCGCCAGCGCATTCGCCGGGAGATAAGGGCCAGGGCGGACTGCAATCCCGGGGTGTGGCGGCACCGGCTTGAGGAACTCGATGCGCTGCAGGTGGCCACGGTTCACAGTTTCTGCCAGCGGCTCTTGACCGAGCATGCGGTGGAGGCCGGCATCGATCCGGATTTCGCGGTCGCCGATGAGACGGAAGCATCATCCCTGTTCGACGAGGCGGTGCGACGCTACTCCCACGAGCTGGATCGTTCGGAGTCACCCGAAAGCGAACTGGTCGTTCTCTTCCGGCCTGCGGTGTTCAGGCCGGTCTTGGCGGATCTGCTGACCAAGGAGCACCTGATGATCCAGCTGGGGGCATCGGGATCGGTCGAGGGGCATCTGCGCCAGGTTTGGGAGGCAGCCCACACCGAAATGGAGGCGGTGGTCACCGCGGAGATCATGAGCCGCCAACCGGAATTGGCGGCAACGCGGAGGACTTTGCAGGCCGCGCTCCTCGATCCCGACGTCAAGGGTGCGCTGGGCACGCGGTGCGGCTGGGCTTTGGGGACGATGGAACACCTGGTGAACGGCGATTGGATCCGGGCGCGGGCGGCTTTCAATGCCGAGACATGGCCCAAGTCCATCCGGGATGTGGGCGGCGGCAAGATGGATCCGGATTTCAAGCGGCTTTGCAACAAGGCCTGGCGGCTCGTACATGAAACGTGTAACCGCCTGGAACGTGTCCGGGCCGGCTCCGTCGGCGAGGAGCCGGACAAACAGGACCGGAAGGCGCTGCGATTGCTGGGCCTTTGGCACTCGGCGTGGAAACAGGCCAACCGCCATCTGGACGACATCAAGCGCGAACGAAACCTGCTGACCTTCGACGACCTGGAACTCAAGGCGCTGCACCTGCTCAAGGTCCATGCGGCCCAGCCAGCCTCACGGGTTGGATCCGCCATTCTCGGCATCAACCACCTGTTGGTGGACGAGTATCAGGACATCAATCCCCTGCAGCAGGAAATCATCGGCTGCCTGGCGGCCCTGACGGGCAATGTGGTGGCTGAAGGCAGGCGTCAGGGACGGCTGTTTGCTGTGGGGGACACCAAGCAGAGCATCTATCGCTTCCGAGGCGCCGAAGTATCGGAGTTCGTGAAGCTGGCTGAAGGCATCCGGAGTCGATCGGCTCGGCCGCTGGGCAACCTGTCGGAATCCTTTCGGACCCACCGGGAACTGATCGCGGCCACCAATGCGATTTTCGACAAGCTGTTTCGGCCGCTGGGCAAAAACGGCTATCAGGACTATGAAGCCAAACCCATGGCTCTGAGGTCCAGCCGGGAAGCTCCTGCGCGGCAGCCGTCCCTTGAGGTGCATATATTTTCGCAAGCCGAATCAGAGGAACCCGCGGATGCCGGTGTCCATCGAAGACCGCCGGACGATACCGCGGATACGAAACGGATGGCCGAATTTGACCTCATCGCGAGCCGCCTCCGGGAAATTCGGGCATCCGGGCGCCGCATCGTGGATCTGTCCCATCCGGTGAAGAGGGACGTCCGGTGCTTCCGCTACAGCGATGCGGCCATTCTCCTGCGGGCCCGCACCCATCTCTCGCTGTTGGAGGAGGTTCTGCACGAACACGGGGTTCCCTTCCGGGTGGTCGACGGCACGGACCTGAAGGTTCAGGCCCACATTCGCAGTGTGGTGGCCCTGTTGCGGTGGCTGCATCGATCCTCCGATCAATTCAGTCTGGCGGCCGCCCTGCGTTCGCCTTTGTTCGGCATCAGCGACGAATCCTTGTTGCTCCTGGCCGGGAACCTGGCTGCGATGGGAGCGGAGCATTTGGATGATGAAGCGCTTGTGGACATGGACGCCGACCAACGGGACAGGGTTCGGCATGCCCATCGGGTTCTGTCCACGCTGCGGGGCAAGGCGTTGGTGCTCTCTCCGGATCGGCTGCTGGCGGAGGTCCTGTGCGAGACCGGGTACGAAAGCGTCCTGCACAGCAACAGCGACACACTCCGGGCAAGGGACTGCCTGGACGACCTCGAGTCGCTGCAGTGGCTGGCGTTCCAATGCCGCACAGAGGGTATGGGTACGTTCCTGCGCCGGCTGGCAGCCCAGGAGCGGCAGGCCAACCAACGGGAAGGGGGCACCGAACCGGAGGACGGGGAAGCCGTTCAAATCATGACGGTCCACGGTGCCAAGGGGTTGGAATTTCCCGTGGTATTCGTGCCGAACCTGGAATACGACTGGACCAGTGCCGGACCCCGCAACCGCCCGCCGGTCCGGGCCTTCAATCCGAACAACCTGGTCTGCAAGGTTCCGGATGAAAACGGGGAGCTGCTCGAGCCCTTCAGCTTCCAATTGGCCAAGGACATGGAGGCACGGAGGCAGCATGCCGAGAGCCGGCGCCTCTTCTACGTGGCCTGCACCCGCGCCGCGGACCTGCTTGTTCTCAGCGGTTGGGACACCAGGAAGAAATCTTCCTGGTCGATGGAGCTTGCCGACGCCCTGGCGCAGGCCAAGGCGAAGGAACAGGAGGATGCCCAGTTGCAACCGCCGACCGTGCCGCTGTTTGCGGCCACAGCCCCGGTGATTCAGGAGCATTGGCATGAATGCGACTTGGCCGACTACAGGGATTTTCGGGAGATCGAAGCGGCCCCACGGTCATCCGCGCTACCGGGCAAGCTGGTCTCCAAGACCGACATCGCAATCGACTTGAGACTGGCGCGGGAACCGGCCGTGGCCGACAGCCTGACAATCCATGCCAAGGCGGCCGCATCGGACAGCGTCCTGCCTGAAAGCCCGAAGCAACAGCAGAGGGGCGAGCTGGCCCATGAGGTCCTTGGCCAGTGGCACCGGTGGTTCCCCATGTCCGAGGCCGACCTGATGCATTTCGTCGTCTCCAGGCTTCCGGGCCATCCCATGCTGGGAACCGCGGATGCCAGGGACATCCATCAGTGCCTGCTGCGGTTGCGGGAACTTCCGTTCAGCAAGCGGATCAATGCAGCCCGTCGCCTTGTCACAGAGATGCCGATGTCGGTGGCGATGGAGGGAAGGACCCGCAACCTAAGGCTGGATTTGCTCTGTCAGGATGATCGCGGGCATTGGCACATTGTGGACTGGAAGACCGGGAACTGGTCCCGGCGTCCCGACGCGGCGCGGAAGACCTTCCGGAAGCAAATGGATGAATACGCCCGGGCCTTTGCCGTCGCCTTCAACGGCAATCGGCCAACGGCTTGGCTGGGTTTGCTGGAGCCGGAGCCGGCCTTCGTGGAACTGACCCCGGAGGAACCGGAACCCGCAACCTGAAACGCGGTCCGTCCGGGACAGGGGTGGCCGGCGAATTTACCGGCCTGCCGCTGCGTTGTCAGGCACGGTCCAATGGAAAAGCTCGGCCGCGGCCATGGCCGCCTCGACCGGTCCCCCTCGCGCAAGGTTGCCCAACCCGGTCGCAAACACCACCAGTTGACCGGCCTCCGGCGTCAGCGGCAGGATCAGGAATTGTTCTTCGTTGATGGGACCCAGCCGCGTCCGCGCCCGACGCGCCGCCTGATCCGACGGCAGGGCCGAGGCCAGGATGGAATCCAGTTCGTACAACTCCAGGATGGGGATGGGCGGTTCGGTTCCCAGACTGCCGCTGCTGTCGTGCCAGAGTTGCCACTGGCGTCCGGTGGCGCCGGCGGGCAGGTGGTCCTCTGCGGCACCGGTGAACCAGCCTGGTCCACCGGTGGGGCCCAGGGACATCTGCAGCTGATTGCTGTGCATCCGGATGGCCAACAGGCGGGAAGGCAGGGGTTCGGCCGACACGTCCAAGCCCACGGCAGCCAGATCGCCCACGATCCGCTCCGCAATCCGGTGTAATCCCGACTCCTCGGTCGCGTGGGCCAGCGTCAACACCGCCGTGTGACCGTCGGGTCCCAGGCGCATGCCCCGTTGCGTGCGTTCGGTCAGTCCCATCCCGTCCAGCAGGCGGTTGGCCCCCTCGGGATCATGGACGGTGCCGCCATCGGGCAGGGACAGGGCCGCAGCCAGTCCCGGCCGGTTGATGGCCAAGGCCAGGGCTCGCCCAAAGTCGGACATGGCGACCAGGGTCTGCCAGCGTTCGCCCTCGCCCGTGTGGTTCAGATGCAGTGCGACCGGATCCTGCGCGCTCTCCAGGATGCGAATGCCGTATCGGGCGAACTCGCCCAGCGCAAGATAGTCGGCTCGCCTGTGCCAGCCGTCCGCGGGCGCGGCCAGATCGACTCCGGGAATGGCGGTCGGCTCCGGGGACGGCGGGTCCGCGGGCGGCACCACGGCCAGTGTGTCGATGTAGGGCAGCTGTCGGCCGGCCGGATCCACCTTGAAGTACCAGGGATTGCGTTCCAGGCGGACGGTGCCGTCCGGTTCCACTTCGGTTTGGATCCAGGGCTGCAGCCCGGGAAAGCCGGTGCAGGCGTCCTGTCCCAATTCATGGGGCTGACAGTCCGCAGCCTGCAGCAGCTCCCACGCGTACTTGGTGCCGGAGGTTTGCATGCGGGAGCGCAGATCGGCGGCGGCGGCGTAATCGGGATGGAAGTCGGCCAAGTGGTGAGCCGGTTTGAGGAAGTCCGTGTAACCCGCCGGGTGCAATTCGGTCAAGGCGCGCAGGAAACCGCCGTAGGGTTCATCGAACTCCAGGTAGAAGACCAAGTCGTCCTGGATGCGCAGCGACACCGGCGTGCCGTTGCCGTCTCTGCCGGCGCGGATCGCGTCCGGTATGCCCAGGAAGTTCATCTCCGGGTCGAGCCAGAGATCGTTGAACGCGAAGGCGACGTCGCGCGTGGTGACGGGTACGCCGTCGGACCAGCGCAGGCCGGTCCGGAGTTCGAGGCGGAAGTGCCGGCGGTCCGGATGGACATGCCAGCGGGCGAGGATGTTGGGACGCGGGTCGGCGGGATCCCATGCCGGCGCGCTCAGGAGGTTCTCGCGCAATGCCAGTGCCGGGACATCGACCCGCGCGTA
>DAOUIC010000479.1:0-16373 GCA_034428255.1 Anaerolineales bacterium | reverse complement strand
GGCGCGGAAACCGCTTGCGGCCATCCAAGAGCGTGTCGTCCATGTCGCAGAGCGCGATCCGGACATGGCGCAGGCGGTCCCGGAATCCATCCAGTCGCCTTGCGGTGCCGGGATCAAAACACGCGTGGTTCGTTCGGCGAGTTGCCCCTGCGGGTATGGTCATGGCCGCCTCCGAAACGTGTGGCCACGCGGATTCTCGTCGAACGGTGTGACATCGCTGGTGGTCAGGTACCAGTCCAGCAACATCAGTTCAAGCTCCCGTTGGATGCCTTGGTGTTCGGGTTGGTCAATCAGGTTTACCGTCTCCAGGGGATCACCGACCAAGTCATAGAGCTCCGAGATGTCTCCGTTGCGACGGGTCAGCTTATGGGTGGAGGTCCTGACCGTAGCTGTTCTGCCAATCGTTCCGGCATCCCGCTGTTGGAGCGTCAACTTGGGCCAATAGGGGTGGAGTTCTCCCCAGTCCTCGTTGCGGCCCTCGAAGCAGTGGGGTTCATGCGGATCGTAGCCCCCTTCGGTGAACACCATCCGGTCGGGATCACCCGTCCCGCCGTGAAGCTGCGGAGTCAGGTCCCGGGCAAAGTGGGTATGTCTGGCTTCCACGCCCGCCAGACCCAGGATGGTGGGCATGATGTCGAACAACTCGACCTGTTCGGCTACGACATGGCCCTCCCGGCCACCCGGCGTGCGGATGATAAGAGGTACGCGGGTAATGACATCCTCGGCCGCGCTCGGCCATTTTTCCACCAGGCCGTAGTCGCCCGCATAGTCTCCATGGTCCGAGAGGTACAGCACGGTCGTGTCGTCCCGGAAGGGCGACGCCTCAAGCTCGTCCATCAATCTGCCGAACAGATGGTCGTTGAACGCCGTCATGCCCAAGTAAACGGCGTTGACCTTGGCGAACAGGTCCTCCGTGCACTGGTCGAGGCGTCGGAGTTCCCGCATGCCGCTGTGGAAGGAGGGTTTGCGAGGCAGATTGGCGGGCCGAAGGCCGTCCACCACCTGTTCCGGTTGAAATCGGCTGTGCCACGGTTCGGGAGCTGAATAGGGACAGTGGGGGTAGATCAAAGGGAGGTACAGGACAAACGGCTTGTCTGCCGTTCCGGATCGGTTCCGCAGAATATCGATCGCCGCCTGCACGTTGGCCTGATCCGAATGGTGGTCCAGGGAATCGGCCCATGGCTCATGCAGGAAACTGTAGTATTGGGGGTCTTCCGGACTCCAGGGTGATGGCCCGAACGGGTAGCCACGACCTTGGGAGCCGGCTTCGTTGACACTGGAGGCGAAGCTCTCCGGGCTCAACGCGTCGTTCTTGCCGAACCAATGCACGTCATAGCCGGCCTCCCGCAGGTAGCGGAACAGGTTGGGTTCGTCGGGCCGCAGCAGGTGCCACAGTGTGCGGTGTCCCCTCACGTGGGGATACCACCCGGTCAGCATGCTGCAGCGGGAAGGCGAGCAGACGGTGTGCTGTACATGGCACTGGTCGAACCGGGTGCCCTGGGCCGCAAACGCATCAAGATTGGGAGTGACATCCAACGGATGCCCATAGCAACCCATGCTTTCGGCCCGGAGTTCGTCCGGCATGAAGATGATGAAGTTCATGTTCGGCGTACGGTGCGTTCCCTGAACGTGGAGTGGCCAAGAGGGCACTTGGACTGTGCCGGCTGACTCTACTACCTGGCGGCTCCGCGGTGTTCCTCACCACCGGGACGGATATCATTTGCACTTTACATAATGTCGCTTAGCGTTGGCTTGATCGGGCTTCCCAATGCCGGGAAGAGCACCACGTTCAACGTCCTGGCCGGCGCGCCGTTGGCCCAGACGGCCGCCTACCCCTTCACCACGGTCGAGCCCAACCGGATTCTGGTGGAAGTTCCGGATGATCGGCTGACGGTTCTGGGCGATCTGACCGGGCAGCAGCAGCGCATTCCAGTGCGTTTCGAAGTCCTGGATATCGCCGGTCTGGTCGAGGGTGCTTCGCGGGGTGAAGGTCTCGGCAATCGGTTTCTGGCCCAAGTACGGGAATGTGACGCCCTGTTGCATGTGGTGGGGTGTTTCGATAGGGGTGGAGATTCGATGCAGGGCGATCCGCTATCCAATCTGGAGGTGGTGCATCAGGAGCTGATTCTCTCGGACTTGCAGATTCTGGAAACCCGCATTGGCAGTTTGACACGGGAAGTCAGAGGGGATCGGTCGCTTGGCCCCGTGCTGGACATGGCCAGGCAATTGCGCACCTGGTTGGAGGCCGGCCGGCTTGCGAACCGTCACGGCCAATGGGAATCCCAGGACGCCGCACAGCTCGATCAGGGCTTGGGCCTCGCCAGCGGCAAACCGGAACTGGTGCTGCTCAACCACGGGGACGCGGAGGACGGGGTGAGCAGCGGCATGCGTCCAGAGGATGTTGCAACCGGCATGGAGCTCCAAGGACACCGAACGGTTCTGCTGGATGCCGCGGTCGAGTCCGAACTCCTGGAACTTCCGGAGGAGGACCGGGAGTTGTTCCGACAGGAACTGGGACTGGTTGACTCCGGCCTGGACAGGGTTGTCACAGCCTGTTTTGGGTTGCTTGGCCTGATCCGGTTCTACACCCTTGGCGATTCGGAGGTTCGGGCATGGGAACTACGAAGCGGGAGCTCGGCGGTCGAGGCAGCAGGCCGGATCCACACGGATTTTGCCCGGGGGTTCATCGGTGCCGACGTGGTGGACTTTCCCTCCCTGCAACAGGCGGGGAGCGAGCGCCGGGCGCGCGAGCAAGGGATTGTTCACACCGAAGGCCGCATGTACCAAGTTTCGGATGGAGACGTGATTCGCTTCCGATTCAACGTGTAGGCCCATCTCCAGCCGCGCCAAGGCGGGGTCATCATTGGACATCAATGCTCCGCTTGTCGGAGCTGCTGGCCTATCGTCCAGCCAGGCCAGTCAGCTGAATGCCCTGGATGAAGTGCCGTTGCGCCATCAGGAACAGACAGATGGTCGGCAGGATGAAAGTGGCGGTGGCCGCCATCATGAGCGGCCAGTCGTTGGTGTAGGTTCCCTGGAACATCCGCATGCCGAGTGCCATCGGGAACTTCTCGACTGCGTTCAGGTACAGCAACGGACTGAGAAACTCGTTGTAGTGCTGCAAGAAGGAGAAAATCGATACCGTGACGATGGCCGGTCGCGACAGGGGAACGACGATTCCCCACAGAATGCGCAGCGAATTGGCACCGTCGATACGGGCAGCCTCTTCCAGTTCGGCAGGCAGACCCAGGAAGAACTGCCGCAGCAGAAAGATGTAGAACCCCTGCACAGCGAACCAGAACGGCACGATCATGGGCATGAAGGTGTTGAGCCACTTTAGGTCCCGGAACAGCAGGAACGTGGGGATCAGGATTACCACCGAAGGCAGCATCATCGTGGCCAGACTCAGGGAGAACAGGAGATTGCGTTCCGGCCACTGCAGTCTGGCAAAGCTGTAGGCGACCAGGATGGAGGACACAAGAGTCCCCACGGTTGCCAGGATGGAAATGAAGAACGTATTCCTGAAGAAGAAGACGATGCCGGGCCAGCCCGAGAACGTGAGCACATTCAGCAGCCGGGGATAGTTGGACCACACGATTGGGTCCGGGATCCATTCGATGGGATAGGTGAAGATCCCGCCTTGCCCCTTGAACGACGTGGTAATGACCCACAGCAACGGGATTGAGAACACAAAACCAAGTGCCAACAAACAGACGTGGATGAGCGATCGAACCGAAAAACCACGGGTCGGGCGGGCAGGTTTGGGTTCCGGCTGCCTGGCTGAAGATGTATCCGCGTGTGCCGTCATGGTGGTGCCGTCAAGCCGGCGCGCCTTCTTCATAGACCCATCGGCTGGCCAACCGGAACTGGATCACGGTGAAGGCCACGATAATGACGAACAGCATCCACGCAATCGCCGAGGCATAACCCATCTTGAAGTACTGGAAGCCGTTGCGATACAGGTACAGCACCAGGAACAGCGTCGCGTTCTGGGGTCCGCCCCGCGTCATGATGAAGGCCGTCGTGAATACCTGGAAGCTGGCAATGACACCCACCACGAGGTTGAAGAATGTGATGGATGAAATCATGGGAATGGTGATGAACAGGAACCGCTGGAAGCGACTGGCGCCGTCGATCTCCGCAGCCTCGTAGAGGCTTTGGGGAACCCCCTGCAGTCCAGCCAGGAAGATCACCATCTGTGGTCCCACACCCCAAAGCGTCATGAGGATGAAGGCCGGTTTGGCGGCGCGCGGATCAAACAGCCAGTTGACGGGCTCAATCCCGAAGTTGCGCAGGAAACTGTTCAGAATGCCGAACTCGGGGTGGAGAATCTGAAGCCAAACGATGGCACTGGCCACGATTGGGGTCATGGCCGGCAGGTAGAACAGGGTTCGGTAAATCGCCAGGCCCCGTACCTTGACGTTCAGCAGCAGGGCCAGCGCCAGGGCGAGGACGAGTTGCAGCGGGACTCCGATGAAGGTGTAGTACGACGTGTTGCCGAGGGAAATCCCTATGGACTCGTCCCCAAACAGCTCTACTATGTTTTCCAGTCCCACAAACGAGGGTGGAGACAGCAGGTCCCAATCCTGAAAGACCAAGTACACCGAATAGGCCATCGGGTACAGCCAGAACGCCAGGAAGCCCAAGATGAAGGGCAGCGCGAAAATCCGCCCTTCCCACGCTTGGCGCCGCGCCACGGCGGACCTGCCGGGTTTCATTGCCCGCCCGGTCATCGCTTCAGACCGGTGTGCCGGACCGGTTCCGGGAGCTGCGAGGCTCACCCATCGGCGGACTTGCGTTCAAATTCTTCGGCACGGGACTGCCGGGCCGTCTGTTGGATTCGCTGCCAGTAGAAATCCCGGGGTTCGTCGCGCGTCTGTGTGCGCAGGCCGAACGTCTGAATGTAGGCGCGCCGCGGTTCTGCCGTCAGGTTGGGGCCTGCGTAGTGCAGGGTTCGGCAGTGGTGCACCGTCACGGCACCGGCGGGTATCGGACACGCGACGACCTCCTCCTGGTTGAAGTTGTCCACTTCCAAACCATGGACGCGCGGATCGTTGTTGATGGGATGGTGCGGCAGGACGCCTTGGCGGTGGCTGCCGGGTACGAACTGCATGCATCCCGACTCCACCGTGGCGTCCTGCAGCGGCATCCAAATGCTGAGGGAGGAATAGATCAGCGACGGATTCCAGTAGGCTTCGTCCTGGTGCCAGGGGGTGTCCGAACCGATGAAAGGAGGTTTCAGGATGGCGTGATCCCCCCCTTCAACTTCGCCTCCCAGCAACTGGCGGGCGCAGGAAGCCCCCATCTTCTTGAACTCCATGTCATTAAGCTCAGGGGCAAAACGGGTAGGCCCCAGGATTTGCGGGAGGGTAGCTTCCGCATCCTCTTCGTCGGCGCCCGCCAAGTCAAACTGCGCACCTTCCGCTCGGCCCGCCCGACGGGCAAACAGTTCGTCGTAGATGCGCTTCAGCGTCTCCAGCTCCTCTTTGCTGGCAATGGGGTCCAGGACAACGTAGCCGTTGTCCTGGAAAAACTCCAACTGTTCATTGGACACCTGCATCGGTTCCATTTTGCATGTCCTTGGCTGTATGACAGATCGGAGCGGCCACCCGGGTGGCCGCTCCGCGGAACGGTTCGGTGGCGGTTAGCCTTGGCTGGCCCAGTACTCGTCCAACAGACCCTGAATCTTCGCGTTCAGCTCCGGGACTACCTCGAACGCATCGGCGTCGCCCGCCACTAGGCGGTCGCGGGCGGGACCGTACGCTTCCGCCGTAATGTAGCGGTCGTCCACTTCGCCGGCGAGGTGGAGGATACCCGACTCAAAGGCGTCAATGAGCGGCTGGGGATCTTCCAGGCCCCATTTTTCGATCGTGGACGGTTTCCACAGACGTTCGTTGAAGTCGGGGGTGACTGGTTGGCGTCCGGACTGAGCCACGTACTTCTGTGCCCCTTCCCCGCCTGCGAACTTGAGGAATTCCCAAGTCTCGTCCGGGTGTTCCGTGCGAGAGTTCATGAGCAGCACATGGCCGAACACCATGTGGGCACGCGTGCCATTGGATGCCTTGGGCAGCTGTGCAACGCCGAACGGCACATAGTTCTCGGCCATCGCCTCTTCAGTGCATGACCACTCCCGGCAAGCCATCTTCGGGAAGAACCATGGCCCTTCCATCTTCATGGCCACGTTGCCGGAGTCAATCTGATTGTTGCCGCCCTCCATCATGGCAGGAGTGGGGCTGACTCCGAACTCGTTGATGCAGGCATACAACTGGAAGTTGATGAAGTCCATGATGGCCGGTGTGTCCCAGAGTGCCTCCCTGGGTTCGATCTCCTGGTCCCATTCCTTGTCGCCGTTGAGGCGCATCCAGCAGGCCAAGCGTTCATACGATGAGTTGGTTTGGTATCCGAACTGCTGCTGGCCGTCGACTTCCCCGGTCAGGTCGATGGTCAGCTGGACAAAGTCCTCGTAGGTCCAGTCGTCGGTGGGATAGTCCAGACCCATGTTGTCGAAGGGCTTCTTGGAGTAGAAGATGACCATGGAGTTCATGTTCCACGGTATCCCGTACAGTTCACCGCGGAAGCGCGTCTGGGTCTCGTACACACTGTCCCAGGCAGCCGGGAAGGGCGTGTCATAGGAGTCTCGGGCCTGCAGCTCGTTGAGGGGTTGGTAGACCCCCTTGGCGGAGAAGCTCTGCCATAGCCACGTCTGGTTGTTGATGATGTCTGCGGCGGTGCCGCCGGCCAGAGCAGCCTGAAGCTTGTCGTAATACTGGCCAGGAGCCTGTTCCAGCCGGACTTGAATATGGGGGTTTTCCGCCTGGAAGTCCGCGATGGATCGATCGGCAATGTCCTTGTCCAGCACATCGCCCCATTCGTACCAGGCAATCTCAACCGCCTCCATCATGGCCGCGCCGGCGTCGCCCGAGTCCGGCGCACCGGCGGGAGCGGCGCAGGCTGACAGCGCGCCGAGCCCCAACGTTGCGGCCGCAGCACGCAAAAACGAACGTCTGGTCAGTTGTACGTTCATGAATGTCTCCTGGAAAGTGATCCTGTCGCCAAGTCGCGCGACAGTCTTCAAGGGTTAGTTTAACCGCCCCCAGGTGCGTGCCAAATCCGGACAGGTTTCGATCGGCGCTGCCTTCTGAAGGAAGCTTTGCCGCGGTGCTGTTGCGGCCTGGTGATCCCGTTGACGAAGCAATCGGTCGAGCCTTGACAGGTTCACGCTAGACGCAGGCCTCACTTGGCGACCGCCGGAACCAGAATTGCAGGAACCCCACGTCTTCCTGCATCGTTCCGGTGCCAACGACAGAATCCGGAAGTATGATGGTGCGCGGAAGCCGGTGGCCGTGCCGGTTGGCCTGTTGCGACCACTGCAGGTGAAGTTGCGTGTGCTCATGCAAACCAAACCCAATATCGTTGTGCTTATTGCAGATGATCACCGCGCCAGTGCTCTCGGGAGCGCAGGGCGCGAGCCCGTGAGGACCCCCAACCTGGATCGGTTGGCAGCCGACGGCCTCAGGTGCACCCGTGCCTACACCATGGGTGGACTGACCCCGGCCGTGTGTGTACCCAGCCGCGCCAGTCTGCTCACCGGACTGTCCACCTTCGAAGCAGTTGCCAGCAAGGCCGACAACGACTATCCCGGCCTTCAGACCCTGCGCTCGGACAAGCCGCTGCTGCCCGAGCACTTCCGCCAACATGGCTACGCAACCTACGGCATCGGCAAGTGGCACAACGATGCCGTGAGCTTCAACCGGTGTTTTGCCGGCGGCGACCGAATTTTTCTGGGCGGGATGTCCGACCACGATGCGGTTCCCGTCCATCGCTACGACGAGACCGCATCCTATCCGGCAGATGCCGCGCAAGTGGGTCGGGAACATTCGACCGATCTCTTCGCGGATGCCGCCATCGAGTTTCTTGGGACCCGTTCGGGGGACGAACCGTTCTTCCTGTATACCGCGTTCACGGCTCCCCATGATCCGCGCATGCCGCCCGACTACTGGGAACCGGCATACGGCCAGGCCACGGCAACCATGGAACTGCCCCCCAACAACTACCCAGAACATCCCTTCGACATTGAAGTGGCCGACATCCGGGACGAACTGCTGGAAGCAACCCCGCGACCGCCCGAACGCATCAGGAACCACCTTGCCGACTACTACGACATGATCACCCACCTGGACCTGCGGATCGGTGACATTCTGAACACGCTTGAAGCAACCGGACTTGCAGGTAACACACTGGTGTTGTACCTGGCGGATCATGGTTTGTCCATCGGGCAGCACGGACTGATGGGCAAGCAGAACATGTATGAACACAGCCTGGGTATTCCCTGTGTGCTGCGGGGTCCAGGCGCGGCGTCGGGGACCACGGTCCCGGGTTTGGTGACCCATGCCGATGTCTTTCCCACCCTTTGCGAATTGGCCGACCTGCCCGTACCCGCGGGTCTCTCCGACCACAGGTTGTGGCAGGGCCGTTCCGGTGCCCACGACGACCCGGACGCATGCCTCATGGCCGCGTACCGTCACGTGCACCGGTGTGTCATTGCCGACGAGTGGAAACTGGTTCGCTACTACCGGCAGCGCAGGCGAGGCATCGTGCCCGGCTATTGCCAGTTGTTCAATCTAATTGAGGATCCGTACGAGACCCGCAATCTGGCCTACTTCCCGGAATTCGAGAGTCTGGCACAGGAGATGGCGGCGGTGCTCAACGAGCTCCAAACGCGCCACGGGGACCCGCTGCTCGCACTGCTGGCCTAGCAGGATGCGCCCATGATCTTCAGGAGGAAGTCATGTTGGTTACCGTTGGATCAATGAACATCGACCATGTCTACCAGGTCGAGGAAATCTCCCGGCCCGGGGAGACAATTCACACTCTAGACTATGCGAAGTTCAGTGGGGGCAAGGGTCTGAATCAGTCGGTAGCAGCTGCACGGGCGGGTGCGGAAGTGAAACACGTGGGTTGTATCGGACAGGAAGGACGGTTCCTGTCCGACCTGTTGGCAGAGAGTGGAGTAGACGTGTCCGAGGTGTTGGTTCGCGAAAACATCGCCAGTGGACATGCCATCATCCAAGTCAATCGCGCGGGGGAGAATTCGATTTTCATCTACGGCGGCGCCAACCAAACGGTCGAGGCTGCACAACTGGCTGGTGTGCTGGATGTCCAGGCACAGCCGGGGTGGGTCCTGTTTCAGAACGAAACCAGCGAGGTTCCCGAGATGATGCATCTGGCAGCGGAACGCGGCTGGTCGGTGGCGTACAACCCCGCCCCCATGGCCGACGACCTGTCCTCCAACTTCCCGTTGGACCGGGTATCCGTCCTGTTCTTGAACCAATTGGAAGGGGAGGAGTTGACCGGATTCAACCAAGCGGAACGGATTGCCGACCACCTGCTGGGCCACTATGCGGACATGACCGTGGTGGTCACCAAGGGGGCGGATGGCGCCTACTGCGGTTCGGCACAGGCCACCTTCGCTGTCGACGGCATTTCCGTTAGTCCGGTCGACACGACAGGTGCCGGCGACACATTTATCGGCTATTTCATGGCCGGGTTCATGAAATCGGGATCCGCCGAAACAGCTCTCGCGCTGGCCAACCGTGCGGCGGCCGTGTGTGTCACGCGCGCCGGAGCCGCTGCCTCCATCCCCTATGCAGCCGAACTTGACGACCCGGCCGCCCCTCCCCGGGAGTGATGCGCGTCCGTTTGCGTTACCGATACTCGGACAGCGGCGGACAGACGCAGACGAAGTTGCGATCGCCCCAGACATTGTCAATCCGGCCGACGGATGGCCAGAACTTTGATTCGGCACTCTCCTGCGCAGGGAAAACGGCTTGCCTGCGACTGAATCGATGGGGCCAATCTTCGGTCGCGAGGATCTCCGCTGTGAAGGGCGCGTGTCGCAGCAGGCTGTCCTCGACTGCGAAACGGCCCTCAAGAACGTCTTGGATTTCCCGGTGGATCCGGATCATGGCGTCACAGAACCGGTCCAGTTCCCGCAGGCTTTCACTTTCGGTCGGTTCGATCATCATCGTGAAGGGAACCGGCCAGGACACTGTCGGCGCGTGGAACCCGTAGTCGATGAGGCGTTTGGCCACGTCGTCCACCGTGAGGCCTGCAGGCTTCAGCCACCCAAGGTCGATGATGCATTCGTGGGCCACGCGTCCGTTTTGGCCCTTGAACAATATCGGGTAGTAGTCGCCAAGTCGGTCGGCGACATAGTTGGCTGCCAAGATGGCTGTTTGCGTAGCCTTGGTCAACCCGACGGCCCCCATCATCCGGATGTAGGTCCAGGAAACCGGCAGGATGGCTCCGCTGCCGCAGTCCGTGGCTGCCACTGCACCGGTTGTTTCCGTAGCCGGTTCACCGATGGGGTCCGACGGTAGGAACGGAACCAGATGGTCGGCGGCGCAAACCGGACCCATGCCCGGTCCTCCCCCGCCATGAGGGATGCAAAACGTCTTGTGCAGGTTCAGGTGGCAGATGTCGCCGCCAATCGCGGCGGGTGACGACAGCCCAACCATGGCGTTCATGTTGGCGCCGTCCACGTATACCTGGCCGCCACTTCCATGGATTAACTCTGTGACGGTTTTAACCGATTCCTCGAATACTCCGTGAGTTGACGGGTAGGTAATCATCAAGGCGGCGATGCGCGATCCGTGCTCGTCGAGCTTCCGCTGGAGGTCCTCCAGATCGATGTTCCCATGCTTGTCACACGCGACCACCACTACTTGGAACCCGGCCAGTTGGGCACTGGCCGGGTTGGTGCCATGGGCCGACGCGGGAATCAGGCAGACGGACCGGTGGGATTGCCCAATGGAATGGAGATACCATCGAATGGCCAACAGGCCGGCCAGTTCCCCTTGGGATCCCGCATTGGGCTGCAGCGATACACCTGCAAAACCGGTGATTTCAGCTAGCCAGGCACCCAGCTGTTCAGTCAGTGCACGGTAGCCCTTCTGATGGCAGGGGGCCTCGAAGGGGTGCGTCTCAGCGAATTCCGGCCAGGTCACTGCTTCGAGCGAAGCGGCCGGATTCAGCTTCATCGTGCACGATCCCAACGGAATCATGGCGTCGGTCAAGGACAGATCGCGCTTTTGCAGTCGCGCCATGTACCGGGTCAGTTCCACTTCCGATCGGTACAGGTGGAAGACCGGGTGGGTCAGGAAGTCCGATGCCCTGGACAGGTGTGACGGAACCACAGGCGAATCCGAAATTCTCCGTTGTGGTTCCACCCCAAGGGCCTGCTGCAACCTGTCGAGTTCGTTCGGCGAGACTCCCTCGTACATGGAAACACCAAGCGCACCGTCGGCATATTTCCGCAGGGAGATCCCTTTCCGCTGAGAATCCTCCCAAACGACATCCAAGCTCCGGTCGGGCATGTCCAGGATCTTGACCGTATCAAAGATCGGACCCTGGCACACCCGTGCACCTGCTGCTTCCAACTGGCTTCGGAGGATGCAGGCCTGCCGGTGGATTTCCGCTGCGATGGAGGCGAGGCCTTCCGGCCCGTGATACACCGCGTACATGGAGGCCACAACGGCGGGAAGAACCTGAGCCGTGCAAATGTTGCTGGTTGCCTTCTCACGCCGGATGTGCTGCTCGCGTGTCTGCAAAGCAAGGCGCAAAGCCGGCCGGCCGGCGGCATCGCGGGCAACCCCCACCATGCGGCCCGGCATCAGTCTCTTGAGTTCGTCCCTAACGGCGATGAAGGCGGCATGCGGACCGCCCAAGCCGGGACCCATGCCCAGACGCTGGGTGGTGCCGCACGCCACATCGGCACCCATTTCCCCCGGGGGGGCGTACAAGGCCATCGCCAACGGATCGGTGGTCGCCACCACCGTGGCCCCGACGGCGTGGGCATGTTCAGTGAGTGCCCGGTAGTCGTGGACCATGCCGTCCGTGTCGGGAGACTGAACCAGCACCCCGAACACTTCCGCAGTCGGATCCATTTCCGACAGAGGCACCGTGGCGACGCGGATGCCCAGCGGGCGCGCCCTGGTTTCGAGCACCTTGAGGACTTGAGGATGGATCCGGTCCATGACCAGGAAAACGTCGGCCCGGGACCGTCTGGACCTTGCGCGCCAACAAACCGTCATCGCCTCCGCGGCTGCCGATGCTTCGTCCAACAGCGAAGCGCCGGCCACCGGAAGACCTGTCAAGTCGGCGATCAGGGTCTGAAAGTTGAGCAGGGCCTCGAGCCGTCCCTGCGCGATTTCGGCCTGATATGGCGTGTACTGCGTGTACCAGCCGGGGTTCTCAAGAATGTTGCGTCGAATGACCGAAGGGACAACACACGGATGGAAACCCTGACCAATGAAGCATGTTGTACGGCGGTTGGTGGCCGCCATGCCGCGGAGTTCCTTGAGGGCTTCCGGTTCGTCAAGGGGTTCGGGCAGCGTCAGCGGTTGGGGTAGGTGGATGGATTCGGGAACCGTCTGTTGGACAAGCTCCTCAAGGCTGTCCACCTCAAGCGCTGCCAGCATCGTCGCCTCGTCCCGGGTGCCGGGACCCAAGTGGCGACTTAGGAACCCTCCTTTTGTCTGGACCATCATGCCTCGTTCTTTGATCGACTGCGTCTGTGGCTGGGAACCGGCAGGTCGTGTTATCGGCTGCCGGATTGTGTTGGGTACCACAATCGGCGCCAGTCAATCACGACAGGGCGATAACTCTTCGGGTTCATTGACCGGCGCGGCATCCGGGTGAATCCTTCCGATGTGCCTCGTCGCGCGCTGCCGGCTCCTGCCAGCGTCCCGGTTCAGCCTTCGTTGTCATCCGGTGCATTGTCATCCTCTTCGCCTTCCTCGAAGAGCAGATGTACCCATCGCTCCCAGGGCGCGAGTTCAAACTTCAGGCCCAGCGAAGCGAGGGATTCACGGCTGGCATGGAGGTGGGCCAGACTGAACGTTCGCAACCTGATCCGTTGTTGTTTGCGTGCCAACTGCGTACAGAAGGCGGTCACGGCCAAGCGTTCCAACGGCGAGGCCCACAGTCCTGGCTCCAGCGCGTACAGGAATCGGGCTTCATCGTTGTGGGATGAAAACTGGACGAAACCCTTGGGATCCTCACCCTCGAGAATCTCGTAGGTGACGGTTCGCAAAGGCAGCGCATTGTGAATGGGAAGGACGATGGACGCCTTTCGCTTGTCGCCCTGATAGTCCGTCCGGATCCAGTCCTCCATGGCATCGCCGAACGAATGCGCGTTGCGTAGCGTTAGGTGGAGATCGATATCGCCGCGGGGTTCGTTGTGCGCCAGGGGCAATTCGGTCACCATTTGTGCAATCTGGTAGTCGAGAGGTTCAAAATCACTCTGTTCCAGCGCAGCGCGCACGTCGTGTTCATGGCGTTCCGTGCCGATGACCAGTGATTCGATATCGTCGTTGCGCTCGTAGATGTCATCAAGAATGTGTTCGACCATCAATCCGAAGACATTCAGACCCTCGGTGCCCCAGTCGAGATCCAGGCCCCAGTCGAAGACGCTCATGGTGTCGGCTGCCGTCTGCAGACCATAGTAGCCGCACAGGTTGCCGTCCTTGAGCACCACCGCGGTTTCCATGTCTTGCTGGAAGATTTTGCGGCCTGCCACGTATCGGAACAGGAGACGCTTCCACCAAGTGTTGGCAATTTGATCGATCGCGACGCGGTCGCTGGACACGCCCCGCATCCACAAGTCGATGACTTTCCCGTAGTCGGCACCAGCGGCCGAACGAAACGCATAGGTACTGGTCATGAAGTGGGAGCTCCGAGTGCCGAGAGGCTGGTTCCATGGGGCAATGCTACAGCCACCGCTTGCGTCTGAAGAACAAAAGCATGCCAATGGTGAGCATCAAGCAGGCGGCGACCACCGCCACCAGGGCATACGGCGACTGTGTCCCCGGCAAGTGAGCGAAGTTCATTCCAAAGAGTCCCGTCACAAACGTCAGGGGAATGAACACGGTCGCGATCATGGTCAGGACCTTCATGACCTCGCTCAGCCGGTAGTTGGAAAGATTCAGATGCGTGGTCATGGTGCCATTGGCCAGTTCCACGAGCAGGTCCGCCAAGGACTCCTGATGCACGGACTCCTCCAAGGTCACCTGGAAGTAGGCCCGTTCCTGGGGACTGATGGACGTCCGATGTTCGACCGCTAGTTTGCGCAGTAGTTCCGCTTGTGGTCCCAGGATCCGTTGCAGCCGCAATGCGGTGCTCTTGGCCTGCAGGATGTCTTCCATGATTTCATGCTCGCTGGCTGCGGATAGATTGCGAGTGAAAATTACATCCCCCAGGGATTCAAGCGATCCGACCAAGTTCTCGATCAACCCTCTGGCTTGGCCCACTTGGCGGTCGAGGAGTTCGTGAAACAGCCGTACCGACCCCAGTGCCAGGCCACCGGACTTGTGGTGGACCGAATCGTGCATTTCCGCGAAATGGGACCTGTCATCGTAGGTAAAGGTCATGAGGAGGTTGTGGCCTAGGACGGCTACGTGTTCGACCGTGGTCAGGCCTGCGGGATCCGTTCCCAATGCCTCGACGGAATGGAACACCACGACCAGGCAGTTGGGATACTCCGCCAGCCTGGGGGTGCCTTCCTGATCTTGCACATCCTTGCGTGCCAGTTCGTGCGCAGGGAGGACCTCCTCCAAGGCGAAGCCCAGTTCTGCATCCGTTGGGTTGTTGAAGTCGAGCCAGGCCCGGCATCGGCCCTGGCGCAGACGCATCAGAACCGTTGCGGCATCGGTGCCGCACGACACGCGACCTTCGGCGTCAAGCACAACCGTGTTGATCATCTTGAAGGAATGTTGGCAATGTTGTCAGAGACGCTGCGAGGTAGTTCGAGCCTTCCGGTCCAGCCCTGTCCGGAACGGTGATTTTGGTTTTCAGAACCGATTTCGGAAAGATTCTCACGTCCGACCTGCACAGGCTGTGTTGATCGTCTATACTTGATGGAAGCATCCTACTGCTTCGCTTCGCTACTTTTCGCTACAGCATTCATGTCGGACATCCAAGTAAGCCTTGCTACGCGCAACGGGCGTATGTACACCCTTGGCTGTGTCCTGGTGGATTCAGAGCCGGATCTCCAGCGGTTCGAGCGTGCCTTGTCCGCCCACACGCTGGTGGCCCTTGACACTGAAAGCAATTCCGCGCACAGCTATGCATCGCGCATTTGTTTGATGCAGTTTGCCATGACCCGTCGCTGCTGGGACGGTCGCGACGGTGAACTTGAACTTTGGCTGTTGGATCCGGACCGGGTCGATGTCCGCCGATTGGTCCCGTTGTTTGCCGATCCAAATCGCCGTTTCGTGATGCACGGTGCCCAGAGCGAGCTGGGGTACCTCCACAAGGAGTTCCGCATCCGCGTCGCGAATCTGTTCGACACCCAAATCGCTGCGCGCCTGGCCAGCTGGACTTCCACCTCCATCGGCTCGATTCTGGAGGATGAGTTTCAGGTTCATCAAAGCAAACGGGTTCGCATGTCCGATTGGGGCAAGCGGCCGTTTACGGCAAGTCAGCTTACCTACGCTTGCGGCGATGTCGCCTATCTTGTGCCACTGTATCGAAAACTGTTCCGCTGCCTGGCGGACCGAGACCGGCTTGCGGAAGGGCTGGCGCACATGGAGGAGGTCGCGTCCGCCGACTACTCCAGGGTTGGGTCGCGGGACAAAACCTTCTGGGATCACCAGACTACCAAGCAGGTCTCCTTGAAGTACATGGGGGTGTACAAGTCCTTATGGGAGTGGCGCGAGGAAGTTGCGCAGGCTTGGGACCGACCGCGTAGTCGTGTGGTGACCGACAAGGTCCTGTTGTCGTTGGCTCACGATCAACCTACTACACGCCGGTCGCTTGAACAATGCAAGTGCCTGGATCGCAGACAGGTACGCCTGCTGGGGGACGACATTCTCTCCTGTATCCAGCAAGGACAGAGCCAACGGGTGGCGGTGCGTCCGTTCAAGCCGTCCACTACTTCCATCACCGATCGCCGCGAACTTGGGTTGTTCAACGCGCTTCGCAAGTGGCGTCTGGGCAAGTCCAATGAACGGGGAGTCGATCCGGACATTGTCCTGAGCAAGCACTCGCTCAAGGCCATCGCCGCGGAAGCTCCCATGTCCGTCACCGCTCTGGCTGGATACCACATCCTGCCGGACTGGAAGCTGGAGCAGTACGGACAGGAAGTGGTGGAAATCGTTCAGGGGTTCAGCCAGGTATCCGGCTGACAGTGGAGCCATCCCGGTTATAGGGCTCCTGCTTGCCCGTCGGCAAGCACTCGACCCACGCCATTGCCCCGAAATCCGCACCTGCAGGGCACGGTGGTAGTTGGCTGTCCAAGACGAAACAGCCGTGGATTTTGAGATTCGCCCCTTCCATCCTGTTGACGAAGAGTATCAGGCATGTCTGGCTGTCCA
>DAOUIC010000478.1:0-1905 GCA_034428255.1 Anaerolineales bacterium | reverse complement strand
CCGGGCCGACTTTCTTGGCCAACCCATCCAAAAGGAAGAGCTGCATGAAGGTGCTGGTAACCGGCGCGTCGGGACGCCTAGGGGATTTTGTGTTCCATGAACTGCTGAGGCGCGGCCACGAACCGGTGCTCTTCTCCCGTTCCAGGCCCACCACCGACTACGGCGATCTGGAGTGGATTCAAGGCGACTTGGTGAACTACGACGACTGCCTCAAGGCCGTGCGGGATGTGGAGGCCGTGCAGCATCTGGGCGCGCGTCCCAACCCGACTGATCATCCGGCCCTGCGCCAGCAGAGTTCGCAGTCCTTCGATGCCACGTTCAAGACCAACATGCTTGGTACCTACTACCTGATGCAGGCCGTGGTCGAAGCCAAGGTCGGTACGGTGGTCATGGCCGGCAGCAACTGTGCCTTGGGACACGGATTTCGCATTAGCGATTCCCCGTTTCCGCTCCGGTACCTGCCCATCGATGAATCGCACCCCACTTTCGTCGAGGATACCTACAGCTACTCGAAGCTGGCGGGCGAGGAACTGCTGGCGTCCTACACCCGGGCCTTTGGCGTCCGCACGTACGTGACCCGCATCTGTGGGATCTTTCCGCCGGAGCGCAGGGCGGAGCTGGCACGCACAGTCAAGCCCGTCAACAGCTGGCAGGACTATCTCTGGTGCTACGTGGCGAGCGAGGATGTGGCCACCGCGCACTGCCAGCTGATGGAGGCCAGCCAGGATCTGCCCCCGCACGACGTCTACTTCCTGAACGCGGACGACACCACCGCCCTTGAGGTGTCCAGGGACCTGGTCGAAACCTTCCGTCCCGACCTGCTGCCCGTCACCGGTCGGCTGGACAACCACCAGTCGTTCATCAGCGCCGCCAAGCTGAAGGCCGCGGTGGGCTGGTACACGAGTCCTTCCTGGAGGGAGCTGCTGTAGAGGGACTGTCGAGGGCGGTTCGCCTCGGGAGATTGGCAGACCGGTTTGTGCTGCGCCATACGGTCTTCGTGCCAACGGACGTTCCCTCCAGCCATCCAAGGGAGCGTTGCCCCAAACGTTTCGTACGGCATCTTGAATTCGGACCCGCGGATGGGGCGCGGACAGAGGTTCGAGGACTGGTCGGTAATGGCGATGCTTTCCCTGCCCCGGGCACCCACGGGTCGCTCTGAAATTGTGGGAATTGGAAGCCAGTCGGCGATTCCCCTGCAAGTTTGCGGGACAGGTCAGAATCGGCAAGTCTCTTTTCTTTTGGGAATGCCAAGGCCAACAAGGTCGTTACAGGGCCGGGATGACCCGTCCGGCAACGGTCGCGCCCATTCAGCACGGCCCGCTCCAGAATCCAAGTCGGCGGAGTGGATTTGTTGGCAGTGCGGCCCCATGAGAAACCCGGCCCAATCCATGGAAGGGGTCAGTATGCAACCACATTGGCGAATTGGACACCGGCCTCCGGGTGGTTGCACCCGCCTGTGGCACACCTGCCAGCCGTATTTGCGGTTCGCGGCGGCCGTGTGCCTGCTGGCCGTTCTTGCAGCCGCCTGCACCGACCTGGTTCCCGCATTGGAGGCTACCGTACAGCAATCGATTTCCAACCTGCGGGAGGGGCCCGGCCCGATGCACCCCGTCGCCACCCGCGTAGTGCATGGAACCCGACTCCCGGTGCGGGGCCGCGATGACGACGGGGAGTGGATCCAAGTCATCCATGAGGACCGGACCCTGTGGATTCACGTTAACCATACCAATCTGACCGCCGCGCTCCGGGACAGCCTGCCCGTGGCAGCTTTCCCAACCGCTCTGCCTGAGACCACGCCGGTGCCGCCCACTCCGGTCACCATCGTGCTCACCGTCACCGGTGCCGTCGTCAACGTCCGGATCGGGCCGGGTACCGACTACCCGGTCCGCACACAGGTGCGGCAGG
>DAOUIC010000477.1:0-2186 GCA_034428255.1 Anaerolineales bacterium | reverse complement strand
GCCTCCGAGCGCACAGCCATCTGGAAGAGGAGGCGCAACCGCTGTTGGAGGTTTTTGGGCCGCCAATGTCCGGCTCGCGGCCTGATTTGCCTTTCCAACGCCTCAAAGACAGCGGCCTGTGGGAAACAGAGGCACCGGGCATCGCCTCCACATCCGCCCCCAACACAGCGGGTGGTTTCCCGCAATCGGTGTACGACCTGTTGGCCGACGACTACCATCTAATGAAGGAAACGGTACTGAATCTGCTCGACCTGCACTTTACCAAGAGTACTCAACCTGATCTGCTCGAGATGTTGGAGGTGTCCGAGCTTTGGGATCCGGCATCGCGTTCCGCACAGGCTTCCCCACAGCAGCGCGCAGTGGTGGCGGGATTCCGGGCGACCGTCCTGAACGCATACCGGAACCGGTGTGCCGTCTGCGGAAACGGGGTGTGGGTTGGCGGAACACCCCTGGGCATTCAGCTCACCCACATTCACTGGCACTCCCACGGAGGTGAATTCAGCCTTTCCAACGCCTTGGCCCTGTGCACCCTGCACCAGAAGCTGTTTGACGTGGGAGGCTTCACGATTTCGGACGACCTTCGTCTGGAAATCTCGTCTCGGCTACGCGTTGAAGATCCCGGGGGCAGTGGCTGGATCATGCCGCCCCCGGGAAGCTCCATCCACGTACCCGAAGCTCCGGACCACAGGCCCCATCCCGACAATCTGGCCTGGCACCGGCGTGAGGTCTACAGGGAGTAGGGCCGGCACTGCCGCGGACCGAATCGCACGCCCCTCGGCATTCATTACAATTTCCAAGGCTGCCGTGTGAACATGACCGCTGCCGGCAGACAACAAATCCGCAGTGGCCAGCCATCCCCGGCGAGCCTTGCATCCCGTTTCGTTTTCCCAATTCAGTGGCCTGAACAGAACAGGCTGAAAGGAGTTTCGGCATGGACAGAAGAAAGTTTCTCGGAGCCGCCGCCTTGGCAACCGCAGCTGTAGGCGCCAGCGCGTGCGCAGTCACACCGGAGGATCTCACCTCAGCAACAGCCGCGGATGCTTCCCTGCCCGAGGTCTCGTGGCAGATGGCCACGAGCTGGCCACCGCTGCTTGATACCATCTTCGGCGGTGCCACCACGTTCGCCGAGACCGTAAGCGCCCTGACCGGCGGCAAGTTCACGATCGACGCCCGCGCCGCCGGCGAACTGGCGCCCGGCCTTGAGGTCCTCAACGTTGTGGAGCAAGGTGCCGTCCAATGCGGCCACACCGCCTCCTACTACTACGTGGGCAAGAGCCCTGTGACAGCCTTCGGCACGGCCCTGCCCTTCGGCCTGACCAACCGCCAAAACAATGCCTGGTTCTATCAGGGGGGCGGTCTTGAAATGATGCAGGCCTTCTATGGCGAGCGCTTTGGCGTGATTCAGTTCCCGGCCGGCAACACCGGCGCCCAGATGGGCGGCTGGTTCAACAAGGAGATCCAATCCATCGCCGACATGGAAGGCCTGAAGATGCGCATCCCCGGGCTGGGCGGCCAGGTGATGGATCGGCTGGGTGTGACCGTGCAGGTACTTCCCGGCGGCGAGATTTTCCAGGCGCTCCAAACGGGAGCCATCGACGCAGCGGAATGGGTGGGGCCCTACGACGACCTCCGCCTGAACTTCCAGCAGGCCGCCCAGTTCTACTACTACCCCGGCTGGTGGGAGCCCGGACCAACGCTGGAGGTGCAGGTCAACCTGGACGAATGGAATGGCCTGCCCGAGGAGTACCAGGCAGCCATCGCCACGGCCGCCAGTGTTGCCAACACCAACATGATGGCCACCTACGATGCCAAGAACATTCCGGCCTTGGCGGAGCTGATGTCGTCGGATGTGGTGCTGAGTCCCTTCCCGGACGATGTCATGCAGGCGGCCGAAGGCGAAGCGTTCGCGATGTACGACGAAATCGCGGCTTCCGATCCGGACTTCAGCTCCATCCTGAGTGCCTGGAGCGAGTTCCGTTCCGGGATCCAGGGTTGGCACGGCCTGGCCGAAGCCGCCATGACCAGCTACCAGTCAATCCTGTAGTTCAACAAGGTGCGGAACACCGGCGCTTCGTCCGTCGGCATGTTCCAACCCCGTCCGTTGCAATGCAAGCCAACCCGGTCATAACCGGGTTGGCTTGGTTGTCTGTTCGGATAGGCTCTTCACGGAAAGGGCCTGTCTGGTC
>DAOUIC010000476.1:0-2160 GCA_034428255.1 Anaerolineales bacterium | reverse complement strand
GGCGCGGACCGGATCATGGAAGGCTTGGATCTTCCGGTGAGGGAGGCCGCCCGGGCCCGCGGGCAGCAGATGGGACTGCCGATCAACGTCAGTTCAATCGCGTTGGCTTGGCTGAACGCCCCGCTGGAGGCTGCAGGGGTAACCGATCCTCCGGTCACCTGGGACGACACCATGCTGGCCGCCCAGGCGATCAAGCAGTCGTCGTCGCTGATTCCGTTCGACAGGGCCTTCAGTCCCCTGTCGGATTTGGTGGCCATGATTTGGAGCGGGGAGGAAAATCCCTACACATCCGACGACCACATCAAGTGGGATGGAGAGGTGGCGCTGTTGGCGCTCACCTGGCTCCAGGAAATGGTTCTGGCGGACCTGATGCCGGAAAACGAAAGGGGCTTCGGGATGTGGATGCAAGGCCGCACCGCCATCATGACATCGGTGGATCTGCACGGAGCGGTGGCCAACACGTTCCAGGGCACCGGCAGTACGGATTTCGCTGCCACCGGCTCCAACATGCGGCTGCAGCGCGACTCGGCCAAGGCGGGGACGCCATTCTGGTCGAATTGCATGGGGCTGGCGCGCGGAGCCCGCAACATAGAGGGCGCGGCGGCCTTCGGGGTCTGGTGGCTGGGACCCGACAACATCGCCCTGCAGCGACGGATTGCCGATGTCGCACCCAAGCCGGCCTATCGCTATGTCTACGAACACGAGCTGATGGCCGATGCAAAGTACGATTGGCAGCGTGCCGCCATGGACACGGTTCGTGCATCGGTGCCTCTGCGGCCCAGTACGACGTTCGAACAGGAATTGGCGGTCGTCAGCAGCTGGATGGAAGAGGCGTTGGATCCGGCCGGGTACGTGCCCGCCCAAGACGCCCTTGCCACGGCTGCGCGTGAGGCGCGCGAGGTACGCGGGGAAGCCGGAAGCTGACCCGCGTCCGAATTTTGTCCGCTACATCAATTGAATGAGGAATAGATGCCCAAGACAGCACCGTGCGGATCCTGGCAGTCCCCAATCACGGCGGAACTGCTGACCTCGAAGTCCATATCGATTTACGACCCCAAGCTGGTGGACGACGACATTTATTGGGTGGAGATGCGGCCTGGCAACGAAGGGCGCTATGCCCTGGTGCGCCAAACCATCGGACAAAGGCCGCGCGACCTGGTGTCGGGGCAGTACAGCGTGCGAACCAAGGTGCACGAGTACGGTGGCAATCCCTACGGGGTCCTGGATGGCAAGGTGCTGTTCAGCAACTTCGCCGACGACTGCCTGTACACCTGGCGCTCATCGGGTCGGCGGCGTATCGAACAGTTCCTGCCGCCGAACCAGTGCCGGTACGCGGACTTTGCGGTGAACCGGTCCACCGGGCGCGTGTACGCGGTGCGCGAGGACCACTCCGTGCCCAACCAGGAGTGTGCAAACACGCTGGTGATGGTGGACGCGGAAGCGCGCGGCTCGGAGGTCGTCATGGCCCAGGGCCACGATTTCTATTCTTCCCCCGTCCTCAGCCGGGATGGAACCAAGCTGGCTTGGCTGGCCTGGAACCATCCGGACATGCCGTGGGACGAAACCGAGTTGTGGATGACGGAACTGGACGAGTTCGGGGAGGCGGTCAAGCCGGAACTGGTCTGGGCCGAATCCGGTGTGTCCATCTTCCAGCCGGCCTGGTCTCCCGACAACGAACTGTTTTGCGTGGCGGATCCGGACGGCTGGTGGAACCTGTACCGCATGGATGACGAGGCTCCGACCAACGTGTGTCCGATGGAAGCCGAGTTCGGGGCGCCGCAGTGGGTGTTTGGTCTGTCGAAGTACACGTTCATCGACCGGACGCACATTCTGTGCACCTGGTCGGGCACCTCGGGTGGCAACTTGGGGATTCTGGACCTGGACACCGGGGAACTGGATCCTGTGGACACGCCCTACTCGTCGTTCTCCTCCCTGTCGGCCAACGAACGGCACGGTCTGTTCCTGGCAGCCAGCCCCGCCCATTTCCCCACGCTGGTGTTGTTGGACCTTGCCAGCCGCGAGGTTCGGGAACTCAGGACTTCGAACGAAGTCGACGTGGACCCCGCGTACTACTCGATGCCACAGGCTGTCGAGTTCGAAACGGAGGGTGGTCAGACGGCCCATGCCTGGTACTACCCGCCGGCCAATCCCGAATACGAA
>DAOUIC010000475.1:0-1552 GCA_034428255.1 Anaerolineales bacterium | reverse complement strand
GAGGCCGTTTGGCATCGGGACGGCCCTCCGCCGAATGTGATGGACCACATCCGGAAGGTGCAGCAGGCACCGAACGAGTGGCAGTCCCTGCAGCGAGATCCGGACCACGACCACGGCTCCGGATAGCACGGTAGCGCCTTCGGATGGACGAACGCCGCATCAAATCCGAATCAAACAGGAACTACAGGCAACATGCCGTGGTGCCCGTGATGAACCTGACTGTTCGCCCGTAGGCACACCGGTTCCCGGCGTCCCGCCTTGCCTACTGACGGTTGGCGGAACAACACCTCGACACGAGAGTTTGATCGGCAATTGGGTCCCGAACCCAAATCAACCAAGCTGAAACAGTGCCGCGAGGCGCGGAATTCCGGCAAGGACACGCCGCCCCCGCCCTCCGGATCCCGATCAGTCCGCGGAACCCGGCCGGCTCACGGCAGACCGCCACGGGGAGGCCCCAAGTGGTGGGATCCGGACCGGAGTCTCCGGCGCGTCCGGGATGTGAATGCTAAGAAAGACGCCAGGGGCGAGAGGCTCGGTTGGAGACGAAACTATTCGGCGCGTTGCTTGCCCAAATTGAAGCCAACTGGCGCCGGGCGGGACAAGGCTGCACCATGGCGGAAGCGGTGGAGATGTGGTTGGGCAAAGCCAACTGGTGTTCGTTGCAGTTCCCTGACCAGCTGGACAGCCAAGGAAACGGATAAACCCCAACCGCCACATCGAATCCGACGCGACTACCAGGAAAACGAAGGAAGACCACCGACGGTACCAGTACTGCCGGTGCTGTACGGTCCGGCGCACCGGTCGCAGTCGCCCGGCCCCGTCCGTCAGTCCTCGGAATCCAGCACGGCCTCAGCAGACCATCGTAGGAAAGCATAAACCTAGCCTCCGGGCCAGGGAGCGCGACCACCTGAGGACCGACACACAACATCCTTCAGACAGACGAACGGGTACGTCGCGGTGAGGAGTATCCGTGGATCGCTTTACGAACGTTCGGTCGGCCGCGCAGACAAATCGATCCGTAACAACGGCTCAATCTCCCGCAACATTTCGGGAGGGCACCTCTCCAAAAGAAATGCCACTAGATCGTCCTGGCGCGGCTGGCCAAAGACCATCCGGTAAACGGCAAGGGACCGCTTGAGCGCTCGGAGTTGAGATGCATCCTGGCTCAGGGGAAGCGCCGGGACGTGTCGCTCGATGTACGCACCGTCCGCGAGCGGGAAAAGCCAGTACGGCACAAGTCCACGCTCGTCCGATGACTGCTTTCGGGCCGCTTCGAACAGGGAATGCCACACATCTTTCGAGCCGTGGCCAAGAACCCCGACTCCATACTTCACCGCGATGTTCTTACGCACCGCATGGCCCTTGTAACGGTGGACACGGCCTTCGCGCTGCTCGAGGTCGACCGGATTGGATGGCAGGTTCCAGTGCATGACCGCGTGGCAGTAAGCATGGAAGTCCAGCCCCTCTTGGCCGACGGATGTGGACACAAGAACGAAGGGCCAGAAGGGGGAGTTGAAAGCTTGGCGAACCTGTCCCTCCCGCACTCCCGCTC
>DAOUIC010000474.1:0-1506 GCA_034428255.1 Anaerolineales bacterium | reverse complement strand
ATGAGGTCGTGGGTCGTGAGACTATCATCCTGCCCACGTCGCATTCCCCTTCACAGTCCCTCTGCCATGGCCCGTCACGCATTGCGCACCCACGAATTCAAGGTCCTGCTCCGTCTGCTGCAACAGGATCCGGCGGTGCGCGTGGGATCGCACCGGGATCTCCGCCGCTTCCTGCACGGGGTCCACTACCTGCTGTGCACGGGGATCCCGTGGCGGGACCTGCCGCGCCGCTTGGGGCACTGGCACAGCCTCTTTCGCCGCTACCGGCGCTGGTGCCTGGCCGGGGTCTGGGAACGGCTGGCGGCGGCCTGCGCCGAGGAACGGGCGCAACCGTGCCGGGTGCACCTGGACACCACCCATGTGCGCGCCCACCCGGTCTCTGCCGGGGCCCGGCGTGACCAGGGCGGTCAGGAGGCGCAGGCCCAGGGCCGCAGTCGGGGTGGCTTCGGCACCAAGCTGCATGTCCTGGTCGATGCCCAGGGGGGCCTGCTGGCTTGCTGCCTGACCCCGGGGCAGGCCCATGACCGACCGCAGGCGGAGGGTCTGCTGGAGGGGGTCTGTCCCGACTATGTGATGGCGGACCGGAGCTACGACGACGACGAGCTGCGACGGTACATCGTGGCGCAGGGGGCCGAACCGGTGATTCCGGGACGGCGCAACCGCACGGTACCGATCGACTACGACCGGGTGCTGTACCGGGAGCGCAACATCGTGGAACGGTCCATTGGCTGGCTGAAGCAGGGCCGCCGCATTGCCACACGCTATGAGAAGACCGCGGCCAGCTATCTGGGCTTTGTCCTGTTCGCTGCGGCTCGCCATTGGCTGCGCAATCCCTTTGCTAATGTCCACAGGTCCGTTAGACAGCCAGCAACCGCCTCGATATCCGGGTTGAGCAACTCCCGGCGTCTGCCGAAGCGAAACGATCGTTTCGTTGCGATGTATATTAAGCAACGATCGTTTCTTAACCTATGAGTAGGAATGGAGAGATTCTCACCTGTGACTCGTCAAACAGGGCGATACCGCATCACCCGTACCGTAAGAGAAGAGGTACGCGCGTTTGTGCCCTTTCCGCTACCTCCGGCCGATCCTCAATTGGAGGTGGATGGTTCGATATCCGATCTCCATTTCGCTGCCATGACGGAACTGGTACGACTCGCGGTCGCGGGTTCGATGGTACCGACCACGGACTGGTTCCTCTACGGATTCGTCCGCAAGGAGGCGGTGGTCACTTCGCAGATCGAAGGGACTCAGGCAACGTTCCAAGACGTTGTGGCATTCGAAGCCACCAGCCACAGTGACCGTCCAGATGATGTACGTGAAGTCTGCAACTATGTGGCCGCACTGGAACATGCTCGTGCTCAGGTTGCGGATCCAAACGGACTGCCGCTCAGCATCCGCTTGTTGTGCGAGGCACACCGCATTCTGATGGCCGGGGTTCGCGGTGAAAGCAAACTGCCGGGAGAAGTCCGCCGTTCACAGAACTGGATCGGTGGCAGCCGTCCCGGC
>DAOUIC010000473.1:0-12171 GCA_034428255.1 Anaerolineales bacterium | reverse complement strand
CCGGGCGACCGCGCCGGGTCCGAGGCAGTCCTGGACATGCTGACAAGGATGGACAGTCCACGGTCCGGGCTCGATTGCGACCATCCCGAGGCACGGCTGTTTGTCGTTGAGAACCGGTGCCACGATCCCGTCATGGCCGTTGTTGCCGTACGGTTGGGATGCAGGGCATCCGTTCAACGGGTCGTCCACGCAGGGCAAGGGGCGAATGTCGAGCCGTGCCTGTTGGCGGGCCGGTCAATCCTGGCATGGGCCCGGAGTCGGGACTGTGTCGAGGTCGACTGGGGGCCAATCCTGCTGAATGGGGGCGGCGCAGAGGCGAACGGCACTGATCCGATGGTGGAGGCGCTGGGGGCGGCCCGGCTCCCGATGGCCGGAACCTGGCAGAAGTGGCTGTGGAAGGGGGAGTGGACCAATCGGGTGCCGCTGCCGATCGTCGAGCGCATCTGGCCCGCCCTGTAACCCGGACTGGTCAAACGTTGGTTTCGTCGAGGACCGTACCGTCGGGTATCAGCATCGGCCTGGACTTCGGGTTGCGAATCCGCACATTGCCTGCGATCACCACATCCCTGCCAAAACGGACGTCGCCTTCCACTTCCAGCGACAGGCAGCGTACGAGGGAAGGCGCTCCGAACGGGAATCGTGCCTCCAGGTCCCGGTAGTGGCCGTAATACCTTGGATCCAGGCGCACCGTGGGCGATCTGCGGGGCTGTGGATTGATGCGCTTGGGATTCATCACGAGCCGATGGCTGCGGGCGGTCCGGTACACGTCCGACTGCACAATCAGCAAATCCTCGCAGCGCTTGACCGGCAGGAACCGAATCCGGGGCACGCGCAGGGCGGCTGCGCCAGGTACGACCGAAATGGATGATCCGGCGGCACTCTCCATTTGAATGACTTCGGGCGTGGAAATATCCGTCGGGTCCACGGGTTTGCGGTTGAAAATTGGCGGCAGGGGCAGAAAGCCGCAGTGGCTGCGCAGTGTCTCCTTGATTGAAGGCAGGTGGGCCCAAAGGTTGTTGGTGTTGAAGAACTGGTAGCGCTGGATGTCCTGAAACCCGTCGAGTTCGGCCTCGGGGCATTGCGCGAATTCGCGCAGGAGAAGACCGCCGGCGGGGTTTTGGGCCAGGTGTCCTCCCTTGCGATCGGACTGTGTCCGGTTGGCCACCTCCATCAGCAGGGGGACGCGGTTTTCCACCATATAGCCGAGGATTTTGATGTCCAGGGTGGCTCCCAGATTGTCCGCATTGCTCAGGAACACATAGCGATACCCCGCCGCGAGTAGTTCGTCCAGCAGTCCCGTGGTATCGAGGGCAGCAAAGACGTCCCCGTGGCCTGGGGGACACCACTCCCGTTCGGGGTTGGCCGGCCAGGCTGCCGGCTCCAACGTGGCGGGATTGATTTTGGGGAACCGGTGCTGCACGAAATCCGGCGCGATGCCGTTGCGCAGTTCGGGGTAGGCCGCCAGTGCCTCCAGTGTGGCGGCCCGCGTGTGGAAGCTGTTCATGAACATCAGGGGCACATGGCGGTCCAGCTGTTGCTGAAGGTAGCCCACCTGCCTGGCAATGTAGTCCAGAAACGTGAGTCCGTCCCGCACCGGCAACAGGCATCTGGGCAGATCCAGGCCCATGCTGGTACCCAGACCGCCGTTGAACTTCACAATCAGGGCCTGATCCACATACTCGTAGCCGGACAGTTCGTAGCCGTCCAGCTCCTCGTAGTCCGTCAGACGTTCAACAGGGAGGGCCTCCGCAGCCGTCAGCAGCCCCGTGGCGCCTTTTTCCAGAAGCCGATGGAAGTGGAGGAAGGATGCAATGGCCGGAGGGGGCTGGCCATCCGTCCGCATGCGCTGAACGCCGGTGGAGGCGGCGTGTCCGCCAATCTGGATTCGAGAGTGCATCGAAGGGTTGTGAAGAAGAATCCCGTGCCGTGAAGCCCGCGGTTACGGCGGGTTCGCCGAACTGTTCATTGAAGGCAATTTATTACCAGCCTATCGCACATCCGTCCTTGCGGGGGTCGGATCCGCCGGTGAGGACTCCGGTCTCCGGGTTGCGGGCGATGATCTGGCCACCCCCGAAACCACCGCGGTCCAGTCCCTGCCGGACCTCGATCCGGTGGCCCCGGTCCTGCAGCGAACGCATGACTTCCGGTGCAAAGCCCGGTTCCAGAAGCACGCGTCCACCCGGCCGGTGCGCACCCACGCTGTTGGGCTGAGCGGAGGACGGACCGGCCAACTGCCAGCGAGGCGCATCCAGGGCTCGTTGCGGAGGCAGACCTTCGTCGTACATGCGGACCATCATCTGGAAGTGCCCCTGCGGCTGCATATAGCCGCCCATCACACCCATGCAGGCCAACAACTCCGAGTCGGCCGTCACCATGCCGGGGATGATCGTGTGGTACGGGCGGCGTCCGCCGCGGAGTACGTTGGGATGGTCCGGGTCCAGGACGAAACCGGCTCCCCGGTTCTGCAGGCTGACACCGGTGCCCGGGACCACCAGGCCGGTGCCGGTGCCCTGGTACAGGCTGTTGATGAAGCTGCAGCCGTTGCCGTGTTCGTCGGCAGTGCAAAGGTAGACGGTGTCGGTGCCGGCCGGCGGCAGGCCGTGCGGCACGTCCTGCGCGGCCTGTCCCATGCGGATGCGGTCGCGCCGCGGAGCAAGCCACTCCTCGGTCAGCATATGCTCCGGGGACACCACGGCGGATGCCGGATCGGTAATGTAGCGCAGCGCGTCCGTGAAACCCAGGCGCATGCATTCAATCATCATGTGTACCCGATCGGCCTCGTCGAGTTCGGCCAGTTGGAACGGTTTCGCCAAGGCGAGGGCCAGCAGTGCGGCCAGCCCTTGGCCGTTCGGTGGACACTCGTGCAGCCTGCGCCCGTGGTAGTCGAAGGCTAGGGGGGCAACCCAGTCCGAGCGGTGGCCGGCGAGGTCTTCCCGGTCCAGCCACCCTCCATAGCGCTGCACATGGGCAGCCAGTTTGTCGGCAAAATCGCCGCGGTAGATGTACTCGGACCCTGCGGCCGCAATGCCCCGCAGGGTCTCGGCCAGTTCGGGCATGCGGATAATCTCGCCCGGCTGTGGCGCCCGGCCGCCAATCAGAAGTTCGTTGCCGCTGGGCTGCGGCGGTCCCGACGACAGGTCCGGGGTATCCCAATCCGGGCTGCGCAGGAGCTTCGACTCCTGGCGCTGCCAACCCAGGGCAATCCATTCGGAGACGGGGTAGCCATCGGATGCGTATTCGATGGCCGGGGCCAGAACGTCGGCCAGGGACATGGTTCCGTGTCGAGCCAGGAGATCTTCCCATCCGGCTGCGGTGCCGGGCACGCTGACGGCATGGCCGGTAAAGGAAGGCATCGTGGCGTAGCCCGCGGCGACGAGCTCCCGGGGATTGGCATGCCGGGATGTGCGGCCCGAGCCGTTCAGGGCCGTAACCCGTCGGGTCGCCGCGTCATAAAACAGCGCGAAGCAGTCCCCGCCGATGCCCGTCGAGATGGGTTCCACCACGTTCAGGACGGCGGCCGTGGCCACCGCCGCATCCGCGGCATTGCCTCCCGCCATGAGGATGCGCAAACCGGCCTGCGCGGCCAGGGGCTGACTGGTGGCCACCATGCCGCGTCGGGACTGGACATCGCTGCGTCGGGAAATGAAATCCTGTTTCAGGGTCATGGCTGGCTGCCTGTGCGGTTGCGCATGATTGGACTGCCGGGCCTGGACGGTGTGGCTTGGCACGGACGTGTCGGGTCAGCCGGGGATGCCCAACCCGTCTTCCTCGACCCAGGCATCGGGAGCCGTGTCGACCCCGTGCCTGTCGAACGCGGCCTGGATGCGTGTCCTGATGTCTGCATCCATCTCCCAGTCCAGCCCTTCAAGGTTGGCCCGGACCTCGCCGGGGTTTCGAAAGCCCACCAGGGCGGTGCTCACCAGCTTGTTGGAGAGCACCCAGCGCAAGGCCAGTTGGGCCGAGGTTCGCCCCAGGTCGGCGGCAATGGTTTTCAAATCCTCCACGACGTCCACATTGCGGGCCAATACGTCGGGACTGAGCAAGGACAGGTTGAATGCCTTGCCCCTGGCGCGCCAGTCGTTGTCGGGGAACACGGTGTCCCGGTTGTAGGCCCCCGCCAGCAAGCCGTGTGCCAGCGAACCATAAGTCATCAGGCCGCAGTCCAGTTCGGCAACGGTCGGGAAGACAAACCGTTCCAGGCGCCGATCGAACAGGTGATACCCGTACTGCACCACGTCGACGCTGCCCCCCTTGCATGCCCGGCGGATCTGCTCCGGCCGGAAGTTGCTGACCCCGACGAACCTGGCCTTGCCCTGGGAGCGAATGTCCTCCATCTTGGCCATGGCGTCCTCGAACGAGAAGTCCCGGTCGGGCCAATGAATGAGGTAGACATCCACATAGTCCATGTTCAGCGCCTTGAGGCTGCGCTCGATGGCTGCCTGCGCCGTCTCCGGACGGGAGTCCCGGTGGTGGATGTCGTCTTGGGGATAGATGCCGAATTTGGTGACGACCACGGCCTGATCGCGCCTGCCGGCGAGCGCTTTGCCCAACAAGGTCTCGGAGCGGCCGAATCCGTAGGCTTCGGCAGTGTCATAGAGGTTGATGCCCATCTCCAGGGCCAAGTGAACCGCGTCGATGATTTCCTGGTCGTCGAACTCGCCGTATTCGCCGCTCGACTCCCAGCATCCGAAACCAATTGCCGACACCTGCAGTTCGGTCTTGCCGAATCGTCTCATTTCCATGGTTTGCTCCCGGCAACCTTGGGTGGAAAGGGGATGGCGAATGGTAGCACCCGACCGGACCCACCGCATGGCCGCTCCCAAGCAGTGGACCGGGACCGCAGACAGCCCTCTTTGCCTGCGGTGTTGGTGGGCCGGGCCAAGGATGCCGGGTTACAATCCGGCCATGTCCCTCATTGTTGAATACATTGCCGGTCTGGCTCCCTGGATTTACGCCCTTTGCGGCCTGAGCGCACTGGTCTATCTGTACCGCGTGCGGAGTATCCGGACCGAACGGCTGCAGGCGATTTTCGCGCTGGAACGCGAGCGGGCGGCCCGGGCCACTGCCGGGATTGTGACCAGCGTGATCGGGCTCTTGGTGGTCATGGGCCTGACCTACTTCATCAGCAACGTGGACCAGGCCATGGAAGATGAAACGGGTGCGGAAGCCCCTGTGGAAGCGCGCACCGAGTCGGGATCGGCATCGGGCCTCGGTGCCGAGCCCGGTCTCAACCCGGTCGACGAAACAACGGGTGCCGGACAGGTTGCCACCCCGCCGGAGGACCTGCGCAACGTGCCCATTTGCGATGATGAGAGTGCCTCGCTGTCTTCACCGGCGGTAGCCGAACAATTGTCCGGGAGAGTGGCTGTCCAAGGCACCGCGGCCCATGACGATCTGGCCTCGTACGCCATCGACATCGCACCCGGGTCGGATCCTGCGGACCAGGACTTCACCTTGCTGGGCACGGCCTACAACACGGTGCGGACAGGCCTGCTGTGGGAGTTCGATGCGTCGGCCATCGGCCTGAGCGGACCGTACACGCTTCGCCTCAGTGTGCTGGATGCCGACGATGCTCCGCTGGCCACCTGCTCGGTGGCCGTGCGCATCGTCAACTAGCCGGCCGTCCCAGGCCGTGTGGCTCCCACCGGAGGTCAGTCCACCGCCACGAGTTCGGTGTCCGGCAGGAATTCCGCCCAGGCAAACCAGAAGTGGTCGAAGGCGATCTGGGGCTCCAGGGCCGATCCCTGCAATTCCCCGGCCGTTGCCTCGCCCCTAATGTTCCAGGTGCTTCCGGTCTGTGCATCCCGGACGGTACCGTCGTTGGCGACGTCGAACTCAAGGTGCCGGCCGTCCAGGATACGGCTGAATACCCCCACGCTGCCAATGTCCCGGGCCGTGCCGATTTCCGCTTCGGAGAGCGAGGAGGACATGCCTTTCTCAAAGAACACCACGATTCCCGGATCGCCGTTGGGCGGGTCGTACTGGACCACGGTGTGATCCCGTGCCAGATCGAAGGGAATGGCCACGCTGCTGTGGTCCGGGAACAGGATTCCCACCACGCGGTCCAGTGGCTTGAGTCTTGGATCCGGTTCACCCGTAAACAGCACCAGATTCTCGTTGCGGCTCAACCCGTTGCCGTACGTGTCGTAGTTGACATAGGGGTTCATGCCGTAGTTGCGGCTGAACTGATCCAGAGGACGCTGCAGCACTTCACCCTCCGGAAACAATTCGCGAAATCGACCAAATCCGAGTACCTGGCTGGGCAGGAACGTCAGTTGGGTCGAGGCTAGTTCGCCAATGAGGGCAGTGCCGGTGAACTGTTGCCACCAGGTTTCGGTCTGGCGGTCGTACATCACGAGGTCGCTGTGGCGCAGGCTGCCGGTGGTGCCGAAGTCGAGCACCATGTCGCCCACCCGGCGGTCGAACACGACGCTGGCGTTGCACAGGGGGCAGAAGGTCACGGTGACCGGCCGGCCGGCAATTTCGTCGTTGACGATTTCATGCCATATCAGGACGGCCAGCGGATAGGCCCGAGCCTGTCCGCCGTGTTCGTAGACGATGACCGGATCGGTGTCCGTCAACCAGTCCGCCGCGGTGGCGATGGGTTCGAAGCGCGGGGCGTCCAGGGACGGAATGCCGTCCTTGGGTGGGCCTCCGGAAATGATCTCGGTCAGGTCGATGGTGCGTTTCGTGAAATCGGTCTTCCAACCCCGCGTGTTGATCGGGTTGCGTCCCTCGATCGGCCGGCTGTCGACCGTGCGCACCTCTGCAATAGGAGAGGAATCGGGCAAGGGATCCACCACGGTGGCCGGAACCGATTCCTCCGGCGGGACGACCGGTGGCGGCATTTGGCATCCGGCGAGCAGGAAAGCCAGCCATGCGATGGCCAACAGCAGCGCCCGTGATTGTTTGTTTGATCGCCATTGGGCGGGCTTGGCGATCGGCGGTATAGCACGTTGCATAGCGTAGTCCGGGTTGTGGCGGGAAGAAGACACCCGAGCTGCCGGACCGAAGCCGGCTTCGGCAGCCTTGTGGGCCTGGCATGTCAGAAACAGGTCCGAAACCGATCCGGCTCTGGTCTGTGCGCCTGCCTAGGATTGTGGCACAGGAACGCGAACAGCACCGTACCCCTCCTTTTCGGATTTCGAAACGGGGGACGCGCAAGTGCCATTCTTCGTCATACCACCCCGCAACCTCGCGCAACACCATTGGTTCCAGCCCTGTTAATTGCCTGTCAACGGCACCGGGTGCGAATCAACCGCAGATCATCGCAAACCGTCGACTTCGCGTTGCAGACCGGACATGAAATCGATCGCCGTACATCCGGTTGTTCCCCGCTTGCAGGCTACGTTTCGGCGCCTGCAAGAAGAAACCAAGGCCATGCAGGTTTTCGGCGCCTCCGGACTGGTGGTGCGGGTCCGCTTGGAGGGGGACGATCAGGAGATCTTGGTGGACGGTCGTCTTCAGGAGGTTTTTTGGGATCCGCGTCCGGGCAGGGCGGATCTGGAACTGCACCTGCCGGCCGACCTCCTCCACCGCATCCTGATGGAGGAGGCGTCGTTTCGCAAATCCTTCATGAACGGCGACATCCGTTCGCAGGGCAACGTGTTTCGGGCGATGCCCTTTGCCGACCTGCTCCAGGCGGCGCGGTCGATTTATCAGGACATGGACAGGCAGACCCCTTGACGGGTCGTTGCCCTTGTGACGCCTCATGGATGAACGGGAACAGATCCGGGAGCGGATTGATCTGGTGGAATTCATCGGACGCTACGTCACGCTGAGTCGTGCCGGCAGCACCTACAAGGCCTGTTGCCCGTTCCATCAGGAAAAGACCCCCAGTTTCGTGGTGTCGCCCGAGCGCGGTACCTGGCACTGCTTTGGCGCCTGCGGCGAGGGCGGCGATCTCTTCAAGTTCCTAATGAAGATTGAGGGGCTTGAGTTTTTCGATGCGCTCAAGAAGCTCGCAGCCGAGGCCGGCGTGGAGCTTGCGCGGAAACGGCAGGCTCCCGATCCCCTGGATCCGGTGCGGGAGATCATGGGCAGGGCCGCAGCCTTCTATGCCACGACTCTGCACGACGCCGCCGAGGGCCAAGTTGCGAGGGACTATCTGCGGCAACGCGGTGTGGCACCGGAGATGGTCGATGCTTTCCAGCTGGGCTACAGCGACAGGTCATGGGACAGTCTGGTGTCCTTTCTGCAAGGTCAGGGCTTTTCCGAAAGTCATGTGTTGCAGACCGGCTTGCTCTACCACGACGAGAGGCAGGGCTCCTATCGGGATCGGTATCGAGGCCGGTTGATGTTCCCCATCCGGGATGCCCGCGGCCGGGTGGTGGGTTTCGGGGCGCGCGAACTGGGTAGCGAGTCCCGGGGCGCCAAGTACATCAACTCGCCGACCACGCCCTTGTTCAACAAAAGCCAGGTTCTCTACGGCATCGAACAAGCAGTCGGCCCCATCCGCCAACTGGGGGAAGCCGTGCTGGTGGAGGGGTATCTGGATGTCGTCACGGCCCATCAGTTCGGGTTCGCCAACACGGTTGCCTGCCTGGGCACCGCGGTGACTCCGGGACAGTTGGGGCTGTTGCGCCGATATACCTCGCAGGTGGTGTTTGCCCTGGACGCGGATGCGGCCGGCCAGCAGGCGACATTGCGGGGACTGGAAAAGGCCCGGGAGACGCTGCGCGCGAGCAATCGGGATGATCGGAACGCCGGCCGCAACCGTCCCGCCATGGCCCTGCGGATCGCGGCCATGCCGGAAGGGCGCGATCCGGACGAACTGATCAGGGAGAACGCCGACGGCTGGAAGAAGGTTACCGGCGATGCCTTGACCCTGGTCAACTTCTATGCGAACCATGCCGAGCGAGCCTTTGACCTGGAGGTCCCCGAGCAAAAGCAGAAGGCCGTCGAGCTTTTGGTGGAGGTCCTGGCGGAAGTCCATCAGGAAGTTGCGCGGGACGAGTACATCAAGCAAATGGAATCCCGCTTTGCCACCGCGCCGGGGCTGTTGCAGCGCATGGTGGCGGACAGAGCGCGGCTTCCCGAACCGGATCCGGTCCCGGTGGAGGCGGCTCCCGAAGTCGCATGGGAGGAGCCTTCCCAGCGGCCCGTCGTACAGCTCCAGGAACCCGGATCCCTGCGCAACGAACTGGAGCGGAAAGTCCTGTTGGTCCTGTTGCGCGATCCGCGTCGACTGCACAGGCAGATCAATTCGGTCCTGGCAGGGTTCGAGGCGGACCTGCCCGTCCTGACCGCCGGGGACTTCATCGACAACCAGGCGCGGACCTTGTATGGCCTGTTGCTGAGCGTGGATCCGGACGACGAGTGGGATGTCGACGAATTCATGTCGGGGCTCGACGAGGCGGCTGCTGCCTACCTGCGGAGAGTGTTGGCGGAACCGGATGGCGTGCTGTCCGGACCGGCCATGGAAGGCAACACCAATCGGGAGGCGTGCAGCGAAGCCGTGGGGCTGCTGCTGCGGATGCGCGAACTGGAATTGCATCGGCGCCTCAAGACAATCGACATGGTCCAGGACGGTGCCGCCTATCGCACAGGGATGGCGCACCTGCGCCGGATTCAGGATCTTCGACACGAATACAACCCGCTGCAGCCCGTCAGGGCGGCGGCTTTGGCCAATTGATAACCATCATCGACCCAAGCGACGTAGCACAGGTGAACAACATGGCTGTAATCGACACCCGCTATTCAACCAATCTGGATGACGGCGCCATTGCCATCAGACAGGTGGGGGCACCGCTGACGGATGCCGGACCGGCGGACTGGGCCGGATCGCTGGATCCCATTCAGGTCTACATGCGCGACGTGGGACGGCATCCGCTCCTGACCGCGGACGAGGAGAAGTTGCTGGCAACGGCAATGATCCATGCCGGCCAGGCCCGCGCCAGGCTGGATTACGAGACGGATCCCGAAGAGCGCGGCCGACTGGCCCAGGTAATTGCGGATGGCCAGGTGGCCCAGGAACGGCTGGCCAACTGCAATCTGCGCCTGGTCATCAGCCAAGCCAACCGCCAGCGCAACAACGGCGTCAGCTTCCTCGACCTGATTCAGGAGGGGAACGTCGGTCTGATGAAGGCGGTCGAGAAGTTCGATCCCACCCGCGGCTTCAAGTTCAGCACCTATGCCACGTGGTGGATTCGACAGTCCATCAGCCGGGCCCTGGCGGATCAGGCGCGCACGATTCGACTACCGGTGCACGTTGTTGACAAGCTGAAGAAAATCGAGCGCACGCGCAAGCATCTGCGAGGATTGCTGGGCCGCGACCCTTCGCTGCTGGAACTGTGTCTGGAAACCGGCCATCTGGATCGATCGATTGAGGAGCTGATCCCGGACTGGGTGTTGACAACCGACGCCTGTCACCTGGTGGAGGACGAGGATGTGCGGGCTGTGGCCGAAGAGGCCGTGGACAAAGTCAGAAACCTGCTTAGTCTGGACACGGCTCCCGTCAGCCTGTATTCGCCGGTGCACCACGGCGAGGATGCATTGTTGCTGGATATCGTCGAGGACGAGAATTCGCCGGAACCGGCCGAAGCCGCCAACATCGAAATCATGAAGGAACAGGTCAACGACGTGTTGAACGACCTTGATCCCCGGGAGAGGGGCATCATCAACAACCGGTTCGGGCTGGACGATCAGGAGCCGCTGACATTGGACGACCTCGGCAAGGAATTTGACATAACGCGCGAGCGGGTACGCCAGATCGTCAAGGAAGCCCTGCAGAAAATCTACGCCGAAGACTGCGGACGGCACCTGCGCGAGTTCATCATCTGAAGTTCGGAAGGAAGGGGGCGCGTTCTGCCTTTCCTTCGTCCGCCTTCCTCAGCTCAACTGCGCAGAACGGCCCCGGCTGTGCCCGGGGCCGTTTGACGGAAGGCAACAAAAAGCCGGCGGTGCCGGAGCATCCCACTCCAGGCACCGCCGGCCGGATCGGTGCGGGACCGAGGACTATTCGAAATCCGCAATCATGGCGTCAATCTTGCTGGTGATGCTGTCAACCACCTCCTGAACCGGCCGTTCGCCCAGGATGGCTTGGCCGATTTCGTTGGAATGGATGGTGTTCAGCTCCTCCTGGAACGGGACCGGGGTCCACGGCGTGGCCGTGTTGGTCATGTCCAGCATGTACTTCCAGCCGTTGCGCGGCAGGATTTCGTTCAGGCTGTTGGCCCAAGGCTCAACGTTCTCCTTGCGGAAGGGGGCTCCGAAGAAGTTCTGGGCCCACCACAGATCTTCGCCTGGCGAATTGATGAACTTCAACAGCTCCCAAGCCGCATCCACGTTGGCGGTCCCGGTGCCGTTGATCGAGTGGTAGTCGTTGCCGACAAAGTTCGAGTGGCCGTGGGAGCCTCTGGGAGGAGGCACAAAGTCCCAGTCGATGTCCTCCCAGCTAACGCGGTAGTTGGGAATGCTCCAAGTGGAGGACCGGATGATGGCCTGCTTGCCGTTGGAGGCCCAGTCGAAATCGGCGGTTTCATCGGGCTTGCCCAGCGATCGTTCCTCGTTGATCATCACGGGCAGAGTCTCCAGCCAGGCCACCACTGGCTCGGCGTCCAGATTGAAGTGGGTTATCTCTTCGTTGAACATGGATTCCCCGAATGACGGAATCACCGTGTGCAGATTCCAGTAGTCGGCGCTCTGGTTGGAGCCCATGATGGTCCGTCGTCCGTTCTCGTCGAACTGGGTCAGTTGGCCCGCCTGTTCGCGCCAAGCATCCCAAGTCCAATCGCCGGCATTCCAATCGCCGGCATCCATCGCCACGTCCGGAGTATCGACTCCCGCTTCTCCGTAGATGGTCTTGTTGTAGAAGTAGAGTCGCAGCCCGAACGACTCGCGGGGCAGGGAGATGATGGTGCCCGGCGGGTAGTAACATCCTTCAGTCACAGCCGGCCACATGCCTTCCCAGTCGATATCGGGGTCCCCTTCGACCAGGCCGTTCATGTCCAACAGCACGCCCTTGTGGGCCATGGACCAGACAGTACCCCACGGGACGCCGTGGCAGTCCGGAGCGTCTCCGCCTGCATATCCGGTGAGAATCTTGGTGTGAAATTCACCGTAGGGTACGGAGTCGCGGACCACATGGATGTTGGGGAAGGCGGCCTCGAAACGATCCACCGCTTCCTCAAACAACGCGTTGGCCTGTTCGCCACCTGTCCACCAGGCAAA
>DAOUIC010000472.1:0-3939 GCA_034428255.1 Anaerolineales bacterium | reverse complement strand
AGAGTGCGCCGGCAGGGGCCGCACGTCAACCTGGACCGCCACTGGCGACACGACACAGGCGGCCAGGGACAGCGACAGGATCACACAAAGACAGAACGCCAGGCACGGCCGCCGCGCCGAACCGACGGATTTGCCGTCCACTTGCATCCTCCTAGCCTTTCAGACCGGTCAGGGAAATGCCTTCGATGAAAGTGCGCTGCGCCAGGAAGAAGGTGACGATGATCGGCAGCGCCACGATCGTGCTCACGGCCATCAGATAGGGAATGCCGTTGCTGAAGTTGCCGATGTCGTCGGCCCGTAGTCTCAGTTGTTCAATGCCCAGAGCCAACGGGTAGCGTGTTTCATCCCGCAGGTAGATCAGGGGTCCCAGGTAGTCGTTCCAGGCCCAGATGAAGCGGAACAGCGCCACCACCGCCAAGGCCGGCTTGGTCAGCGGCAGAATGATGCGAAACAGAATGCCGAACTCCGAGGCGCCGTCAATACGGGCGGCATCCGAGAGTTCCTCCGGCAGCGTCATGAAGAACTGCCGCAGCAGGAAGATGATGTACGGGTGCCCAAACAGGGCCGGAACGACCAGCGGCCGGTAGGTGTCCAGCCAGCCAAACCACTTGAAGGTGATGAAAAGGGGCACCATGGTGACAGCCCAGGGCAGCATCATGGTCATCACCACGAACCAGAAGAGCGTGTCCCGGCCGGGCCAGCGAATGCGCGAGAAGCCGTAGGCCACGATGGTCGACGACAGGACCGTGAAGAGCACGGCGGGGACCGTGTAGAGCACGATCGAGTTGAACGCGTAGCGGGTAAAGGGCAGGACCTGCCAGCCTTCGATGAAGTTGCGCGGATGCACGGGGATCGGCAGCAGGATCGGCGGAATCGTGTAGATCTGCGGGTCGATCTTCAACGCCGAACTGACCATCCAGTACAGGGGGAAGGCAAAGCTGATCGTCAGGGGGATCAGAATGGCGTACTTGGCCAGGGCCACGGCCGCGCCCTGCAGGCGGACTTGGACGGGGCTCGGAGGCCGGGCGGGCGAGGCGGCCCGGATCACTTGTCGCCTCCGTAGTAGACCCAGCGGGCCGAGGAGCGGAAGATGACGAGGGTGAAGGCCACGATGATCAAGAACAGGATCCAGGCCATCGCGGACGCCTTGCCCATGCGCAGGAACCGGAACGCATTGCGGTAGAGGTGCACCAGGTAGAACTCGGTGGAGTTCATGGGGCCGCCCTCCGTCAGCAACCACGGGATGGTGAACTCCTGGAAGGCGGTGATGAAGCCCATGATCAGGTTGAACAGGATGATGGGCGACGTCAGCGGAATCGTGACGTTGAGGAACTTGCGCCAACCGCCGGCACCGTCCACGGTCGCGGCCTCGTACAGGGAGCGGGGCACGTCCTGAAGGGCGGCCAGGAAAATGACCACGGCCGCGCCTTGCGCCCAGATCGCCACGAGAATCAGGGACGGCTTGGCCCAGGCCGGGTTGGACAGAAACGGAATGATGGGCAGGCCGAACGAACGCAGGAGACCGTTGACGGCACCGTACTGCACGTTCATCAGGAACTGCCAGACCATGGCCGAGGCCACGGCCGGCACGATGGCGGGCACGTAGATCACGGTCCGGAAGAAGGATCGGGCCACGATCCGGGAATTCAGCAAGTTGGCGATCAAAAAGGCCGCGGCAACCCCCAGGGGCACACTGAAACCCACGTAGTAGATCGTGTTGTACATCACGTTCCAAAAGTGGGGGTCCGTGGTGAACAGCGTCGTGTAGTTCTCGACGCCCAGGAACACCGGCGGCCGCAACAGGTCGTAGCGGGTCAGGCTGTAGTACACGGACGCCAGCAGGGGATAGACCGTGAACAGCAGGAAACCCAGAATCCAAGGCGAGACAAACAGCAGCCCCAGACGCAGGTTGCGCCATTCGCGGGGCGTATAGCGGGATGGTTTGGCGGTGACGGCGGCCATTTGGATGCCCGGGGCCACGGAGGGGAAGCGGCAGGGGCGGGACAACGAGTGTGTCGTCCCGTCCCTGCTCAGGAATGGAAGATCAGGACAGGCCCTGGGCCTCCCATTCGTTCTCGGCGCGCGTCTGCAACTCCGCCACCGCCTCCTCGGCGGTGATCAGATCGCGGTAGACCTGCTCGCGCAGCTCCCAGAGCTGGGTGTTGACGTACCAGTGGAGGGGCGAGCGGCGCCCAACCAGCCAGTCGGTCACGTCGTTGATGCCATCGATGTAGAACCGGAGACCGGGATAGGCGTCCGCATCAATGGTGGGCAGCCAGGATTCAATCCCCATGATCCAGCCGACCTGCTCAAAGATGATCTGACAGGCTTCATGGTTGTGCAGGAACTCGGACACCTTGAACATCCCTTCGGGGTTCTGGCCTTCCTTGAAGATCTGCACCATGTGGGGACCGGTGGCCATGATCTTGGCGCCTTCGCGGAAAGCGGGCACGGGTGCCCAGGTGGCCCGGTTGTGCACCGCGACATCGGGTTGCTGGATGGTGGTCTCGCCCGCGTGCCAGTACCCCTCGATGATCATCGACTGCGCCTGGGCGTTGAAGGCACCGCCCCACGCACCCTGGCCCTCCACGGACCGGAAGCCTGCGAAGTTGTCGGGACCGATGTGCCGGAAAAACTCGGCCTGCGTTTCGATGCCCTGAACGAGCAGTTCGTTGTTCAGGTCGATTGCCTGCGTTTCGTCATCCCACCACTGATGGCCGTAGGACAGGGAAATGAAGTCCGGCTCGCCGGCCATGGCGTCGATCGGATCGAGGCCGATGCGGGTCACGTTGCCGCCGTCGTCGAACTTGGACAGGGCCTTGTGCCACTCGAACACGCCCTCCCAGGTCAGGGGCGGATCGTCCGGATCCAGGCCCGCCTCCTCGACGTGCTGGGCGTTGTAGTTGAGGCCGTACCACAGGAACGATTCGATGGACGGCACACCAATCAGGTTGCCGTCGTAGAACCCGCCCTGCCAGACGGCATCCACCACGTCGTCGGGATTAATCACGTCGCTGCCGTCCACCCAGTCGTTGCAGGCAAAGACCACGCCGCGCGTCCAGAGGTTGGGATAGTCCATGTTGGAGCCGCCGTCGGGCGGGTCGCCGGCCGCCAAGGCGGTCAGGACGGCTTCCGTGTTGGTGCTGCCCCGGTAGTCCACGGTGGTGTCCCCACCCATGTGGTCCCGGAAGCTCTCCAGGCCGGAAATCGTCTCCACGGCCGGATCCAGTTGGCTCCAGGCATACCACCAGGTCACAACGGCAGGTTCGGCAGCCGCGGCTGCGTCGTCGCTCCCGGTTGCGGCCGGTGCCGCACACGCGGCCAGTGCCGCGGCGCCCATGGCAAAGCCCGTTGAACGCAGGAAAACGCGACGGCCCACTAATCGCTCGGCCATTCGGAATACCTCCAAAAACTGTTATTCAGTTGGTAGTGACGATCCATACGATACAGGATCAAGACGTTGACAGGCCGACTTCCGGAACTGCGGCCGCGCCTTGGGTTCCACCGCAGTCCTGTTTGCCGGGTCAGCCCGCGGGCTGACCATACGTGCCAACGCGAACCGCAGGAGTTCCTGTGCGACCGGTACCAGGATCGCTCCTTGGGCGCTGTTTCACTTTCATTGATTTTGACCAAGAGCCATGGGTGGGAGTGGTCACACCGTGCTGAATGGCATCAACACAGTCGGTACAGGACGCTATGGAACGCAAGGAACCGACCCGTTGACAGCGGCATCTGGCCACTGTCAACGAAAGTGAAACAGTGCCGCTTCTTGGGACACCGCCGGTTAATGCCGCCTTGTAATATAGGATTCCCATTGGTACCGTCATTCCGACAGGTCTCCAGTCCTCCCGTGCCTCTCCCAAGATGTCCCCGTGAGTCCGCGGGTTCCACTTGATGCCATGAACGAAACAGACAATCTGGCCGGTCTCGTCCTGCAAG
>DAOUIC010000471.1:0-6363 GCA_034428255.1 Anaerolineales bacterium | reverse complement strand
GGGCATGGGGTTGAATCCAGTGTCCGTGTCCCGATCCCCGTTAGGGTGCATGTCTGTGATCCTCTAGAATCCGGTATTCGTCACATCTTCTCTTTTCGTCCGGGCGGGGCATCGTCTTTTTAAACCATGAGAACCTACATTCTCAAGCGGGTGATACAGGCGATTCCCCTCTTGTTCCTGATTTCCTTCATCGTCTTCCTGAGCATCCAGGCCACCGGAGACCCGCTGGCGGCCTACACCGTGGACGCGTCGCTCACGTCGGACGACATCGCCCGCCTCAAGGCCAAGTACGGGTTGGATCAGCCTGTTCCCATTCAGTACCTGAACTGGCTCAAGAACATGGCCACAGGCAACTGGGGCACCTCGTACTTCACGCGGGAGGACGTGGTGGACATGATCCTGGAGCGTCTCCCCAACACCTTGATCCTCTTTGCGGTGTCCTATGCGCTCATCCTGGGCGTGGCCTTGCTCCTGGGCATCCTGACCGCGATACGCCAGTACTCGCTGTTCGACTATTCGGTGACGGCGCTGAGCTTTCTGGGAATTGCCACCCCCAGCTTCTGGCTGGGCCTGATGCTGATCTATTTCTTTGCCGTGCGCCTCAAGGCCTGGGGTCTGCCCTCCCTGCCGGTAGGGGGGATGTACGATCTCAGCGAGGGCAAGACCCTGGCCGAGGTCTCGCGCCATGTAATCCTGCCGGCGATCACCCTGTCGGTGGTGGTTTGCGCCCGCTACGTGCGCTACATCCGTTCATCCATTCTGGAGCAGTTGCAGCTGGATTACGTTCGTACGGCCACGGCCAAGGGCCTCCGCAGTCGAGCGGTACTCTTTCGCCACGTCATGAAAAATGTGCTTCTGCCCCTGGTCACGCTCGTGGGGCTGGACCTGCCCAACTTCCTTTCGGGCACCATTGTCATTGAGTCCATATTCGCCTGGCCCGGTGTGGGCCGCCTGTTCTGGTCCGCGGCGGAACGCACCGACATTCCCGTGTTGATGGCCGTCATGTTGTTTGTGGCCGTCATGACGGTCGTGTTCAATTTGATCGCCGACATTTTCTATGCCGTGGTGGATCCGAGGATCAGTTACTCATGACCGGATCCACGGACACGTCCCGGTTGCGCGGTACGGCACCCATGGCGGACATGGCGATCTCCGGTGCCTTGGCGCGTCCGCCGGAGACGATGTGGACCATGTTTTGGCAGCGGTTTGTCCGCCATCGGCCGGCCATGGTCAGCCTGGTCGTGCTACTGTTCCTGGTGGTGGCCAGTTTCGGGGTTTCCCTCTTCGTGTCCGAGGACGAGGCGAATCTCATCGATGTCCAGGCCATGCGCAGCGCACCATCATGGGAACATCCCTTCGGCACGGACGACGTGGGGCGCGACATGTTTCTGCGCACCCTGTTTGGCGGCCAGATCTCCCTGCGCATCGGCCTTCTGGCAGCTTGTATCAGCGTAGTCATCGGGATTACGGTAGGGACGATCTCGGGTTACAACACGGGGTGGATCGACAATGTTCTCATGCGCATCACCGATGCCCTGTTGAGCATCCCCACGCTCTTTATCCTGATCGTCCTGACCCGGGTTCTGGGAGACCACATCGGCGTAGGCAATATCGCCTTCATCACCCTGGTGATCGGCATGCTGTCCTGGATGCCCACCAGCCGCATCGTGCGGGCCCAGGTCTTGTCGCTCAAGGAGCGGGACTTCGTGCTGGGTGCTCGTTCACTGGGTTGTCAGGCGGGCCGCATACTGGTCCGCCACATCGTTCCGAACACCCTGGCGCCTGTCGTGGTGGCGGCGACGCTGGATGTGGGCAGGGCCATTATTTTCGAGGCATCCCTGAGCTTCCTGGGACTGGGCATCCAGCCTCCAACGGCCACTTGGGGCAGCATGCTCAACCGGGCCCAGGCCTACCTCCTGAACGCTCCCTGGATCGCGCTGTTCCCCGGTGTCATGATTCTGATTACCGTCCTTTGTGTGAACTTCCTGGGCGACGGTTTGCGCGATGCCTTTGACCCGCATTCTCTCCGATGAGGTCCGTTCCAATGTTGCAGTCAACCGTCAACGCCGATCTCCACGCCCATATCCGGGAGGCATTTCCGGACCATTTGGAACGGATCAGGACCTACATGGCCCAGCCCAGTGTCAGCGAAGGCAACGTGGGTGTGCGGGAGTGCGCCGAACTGCTCTCCGAAAGTTTCCGGCAGATTGGATGCCAGGAGGTGGAGATTGCCGAGACGCCGGATCTGCCGGCCGTGTGGGCCCATCTGGATGCCGGCGCCGCCCAGACCCTGGCGGTGTACGGGTTCTTCGACACCAACATCGTGGGCACGGGCTGGACCCACGATCCCTTCGACGGGGTCGTAACGTCCCATCCCGACTTTCCGCAGGTGTTGTACGGGCGCGGCGCTTCCAACAAAGGCGGATTCATGGCGTTCCTCAACGCCATTGAGGTTGTGCAGCAGGTACGCGGCTCCCTGCCGGTCAATCTCATGTTCGTGTGCGAAGGCGAGGAGTTTGTCGGCAGTCTGCATGTCCCCCAGCTGATTGAACGCTATCGGGAGCCGCTGTCCCGGGCCTCGGGCATGCTGTCGCCCGGCCCCTGCCAGAATGCCGCCGGCGCCGTGGACCTGGCCCTCGGCAACAAGGGGTGCCTGCACATCGAAATGCGGTGCAGCGGAGAAGATTGGGGCCGCGGCCCGCAGGGGGCGCCGACCCATTCCTCCACCATGGGGGTTGTGGACCATCCGGTTTGGCGCCTGGTGCATGCCCTGTCCACTTTGTACGACCCCGCCACCGGCAACATCACGGTTCCGGGTTTCCTGGACGGACTGCGCGAACCCACGGCCGTGGACCTGCAACTGGTGGAGGATCTGGCGGCCCGTTATGCAAACAACGAGGCGGCCGGCGTCCCCGGTATCGGGCGGGCCGATCAGGTGCCCTGTTTTGTCAACGACGCGACCGGGTCTGAGGTGTTCAGTCGTTACTGCTTTTTGCCGACGATGAACATCAACGGCATCCGCGCAGGTTTCACGGGGCCCGGCACCACGCTGTGGACCCTGCCGCACGAGGCGCGCTGCACAATCGACCACCGCCTGCCGCCGGACCTGGATCCGCAGACCTGCCTGGAACGCATACGGGAGCACCTGGACGCGCAGGGCTACACCGACATTCACATGGAAGTGCTGATGTCGGTTGGGGCGCAGAGCCTGGACCTGCACGACGATTTGGCCCAGTCGGCCCTGGGAGTGTTTTCCGACTGGAGTGTGGAACCCATGGTTTGGCCCCGGCGCGGTGCCAGCGGCCCCACCGGCTATTTCAGCCAGATGCTGGGGCTCAAGGTCCTGGGCAGTACCGGTCTGGGGTATGCCAGCGGCCACTCGAGTGCCGATGAATTCCTGGTTGTGGAAGGCGACGGGCGCGTGGGAGGCATCGTGGAACTGACCGGTTCCTACGCCGATCTACTGTGTAGCCTTGGAGCCGACTGACCCAATTCAAACAGACTGAACGAGGAGAATTTCCAGTCATGACCAATGCCTTGCTGTGGTCCCAGTTGCAGGATCGTGTTCGGGACGGTTTGGCGGAGTTGCCGGGAGTGGCGGGCTTTCACCTGCAGGATTTGGCTACCCGGGACACGATGGGTTGGCATGAGCAGGAAGTGTTTCCGGTGGCCTCCACCATCAAGATTCCGGTTCTGGTTGGCCTGTTGGCCCGGGCGGAACGGGGAGAAGTGGATCTGCAGGAACGCATCGCCATCACGCCTGAGGTACTGACCCCGGGCAGTGGTGTGCTGACCTATCTGGAAGGCCCCCTGGACCTGTCCGTGCTGGATATTGCCCAGCTCATGATCATGGTGTCGGACAACACGGCGACCAACCTGTGCATCGATTGGGCCGACATGGATGCCACCAACGAACTGATGGATTCCCTGGGCCTGAGCCACACCCGGGTGCGGCGCAAGATGCAGGATCATGAATCGGTGGCCCGCAACGAGGAAAACACATCAACCCCCACCGAGGCCGTGGCCCTGATGCGGGCCCTGTACGAGAGCCGGCCCAGTCCCGCGGTGGCGGAGCAGGCGCTGGCCATTCTCAAGAAGCCCAACCGCGGGCCCATTGAACGGGCCATGGAGTCGGGTGTGGCCGTGTCCAACAAGCCGGGCGGCATGGAACGTGTCCGTTGCGATGCCGGCATCGTATGGCTGCAGAGGCATCCCTATGCACTGGCCATTATGAGCAAGTTCGGCATGGGGCACCCGTATCAACAGGAAAACCGCCTGGTGGCCGCGGTGCAACTGATCCACGAATACATGGTGGCCATCGATCGTTCCAGCGCCTTGGGCCAGGGAATTCCCTCGTCCCTGCTGGACGGCTGACAGGCATCGCAGAGGCAGAACAACATCCGGCCCGGAGTGGCGAGGCAAATCATGACCGCTGAAGTGACCATCATTCGCGCACCGCGGCTGTTCGGTTCCGAGGGAACCGTCCACGACCATGGAGCCAGCCTTTGGATTGAAGGGGACAGGATCACCGGGGTGTACGGCAGCGAAGCGCCGGCCGTCCCCGAGAACGCCCGCGTCCTCGACTTTCCCGACGGGTGCATCCTGCCCGGCCTCATCGATTCCCACACCCATCTCATGTACGGGACGGGGGAGCGCATGAGCGGTCCCAGGTCCTATGACCACGTCAACGATGAGGACAACGACGGCCTGATGTTGCTGCGCAGCGTGCGCAATGCCTATCAGCACCTGCTGAAGGCCGGCGTTACCTCGATGCGGGACTTGGGTGCACGCAATCGAATTACCTTCGATCTCAAGGACGGTGCCAGTGCCGATCTGTTCAAGGGGTTTCCCACCTTGCACGTGTGCGGGCGCGCGGTCACGATAACGGGCGGCCATTTCCACTTCGGGCACGAGGAGGCGGACGGGGAGGCCGAGTGCCGAAAGTCCGTGCGGCGCCTCGTGAAGGAGGGGGCCGACTTCATCAAGATTATGGGATCGGGCGGCGGCACCTACATCACCGACAACCGGCGGGCCTCCTTTACGGTGCCGGAACTGCGCGCCATTGCCGACGAGGCCCATCGTCACGGCAAGCCATGCACCGTGCATGCGATTGCGACCGAATCCATTGCCAACGCGGTGGAAGCCGGGATCGATTGCATCGAGCACTATGAGTTTGTGGAAATGAACTACGACCGCAAGCTGGATCCCGCCATTGCCGATCAAATGATTGCCAACGACATCTGGCTCAGTCCCACCATTCAAACCGGATATCGGAACAAGGAGAGCATGCTGGCCCTCCGGGAAGAACGTGTCCTGACGTCGGCCGAACAGGAAGCCTTGGTCTACGCCCAGTGGAAACAGGAAGGCCAGCTGTACGTGACCGGAGCCCTATATGAAATGGGTGCCCGGCGCTTCCTCATGGGCACCGATGCCATTTCGCGGTTTGGCGACTATGCCATTGGGCTCCGCCTGATGGCTGAATCAGGCCTTCCCAATGAAGAGGTGTTGTACGCGGCGACGCGCAATCCGGCCGAAGCCATGGGAATCCTTGATGACGTTGGTACTCTGGAAACGGGCAAGATTGCCGACGTGACCGTCGTTAAAGGTGATCCCATGTCGGACATTCGGGCCGTGGAAAACGTGCAGCAGGTTGTCAAGGCCGGCTATGTGCTGCCCATGGATAGTCTGGAACTGTTTCCCGAAGGCGATGGTGCGGCCCAACGGCCTGCGGTGCGCAAACCTCCCAATCCCAGGGTCGTGCGCCTGCCCCATCATCATCCGCATCCACATCCCCATTGAGCCCCGGAAAATCCAGAGGGCGGAAGGCTGCAAGGACACCGCGGTCACCATTGTGGCCGGTGCCTGGCAGGGATTGTTGGTACATTCGTCAAAGTCCGGTGTGGGCTGTGCACGCTGGAGTTGATGAAGATCTCGCGCGGACGCGGGAACCCGGTGCCTTGGAGACAGGGTGCCAGGAAGACTGGATTCTGTCCAGGACCCTGATGTCCTCGCCTACGAACTAATCGGGTACGCCACGCAGACCTGATGCTTTGTCCGACACCCACCGCCTGGGATTTGAGGCTTCCGACTCGGGTATCGATTCGTTGAGGCACAATGGCATGTCAGGTTCCGGAGGCAGATGCATGGAACTAGGGTGGGAGCATCTTACTAGCACGACATACCGGTACTGAAGGGCATTCTGTGGTATTCTGTGGATATGAAGATCTACCGGGCCGCCGCGTTCGCGGCCAAGATTGGGATGCACAAGAACACGGTCAAGGCCTGGAGCCTGAAGGGCAAGCTGCCGGACCGCCGCACGCCGGCCGGCCACCGCTACTACACGGAGGCGGACGTGGATCGGTA
>DAOUIC010000470.1:0-3176 GCA_034428255.1 Anaerolineales bacterium | reverse complement strand
GTCGTAATTGCCCTCATGGCCCTGTCGCCCGGCCTGCGTGCCGGCTATGCCCTGCCCACATCACAATTCGTGCTCGTAGGTGCCCTCGGCACCATGGCATTCGGCTACTACTTTCTCAATGGAATGATTTCCGATGTCCTGGGATGAACTGCTGGGGCCAACCCTCCCCGAATTGCTCCGGGCCGATGGTGCCCGCGGTGTACTGGTTGCGGTCGGCGCCCTGCTGGCGGGTTTGGCCGTCCAGGCTCTGACCGGCCTCGTGCTGGACGCGGCGCATCGGCGCTCGCTCCAGGGGCGGCTGTCCGCGTTTCTGGCGGGCGGCGACGACCGCTTCGAAGCCCTGGGCAATTCGCTGCTGCGCCGGATGTCCGCACAGCGACAGGAACGATGGTTCGGCCTGTTTGCACACCAGCGGCGTTGGGCCGCCCTGGAAGGCGAGGAGCCGTCGCTCCCCCGCCTGCTGGGCATCGCCGCAGTGGCTTTGCTCTGTGGAGTCCTGGGGCTCGTGAACCAGATTCCGGCCCTGATGCTCGTGGCGGTGGTGGCGGCGGTGGTTCCGTTCGTGCGCCTCCGGGCGCGCGTCCGCCGAGTTCGGAAGTCGCTTGAGCGTTCGCTGCCGGAACTGCTGTCCTTGATGTCCGCCGAGATGGCAGCCGGTGTACCGCCCGAGCAGGCGCTCGCGCGGGCCGGGGAGTTCGGCGGTCCCTTGGCGGCGATCATTCGCTTGGCCCTGCATGAATCGCGGCAGTCGCGGCGTCCGATGTTCAGCCACGGCGAAGCACAGGGCGCGTGGCGCGAGGTGGTGGAACGCTACCGCCTGCCCAGCCTGCGCGCCTTTGCATTGCAGATTGAAATCGCGGCGCGCAAGGGGGCCGCCGGACCGGAACTGATGGAAAGCCTTTCCCGTTCGCTGATCCTGTCCTACAAGGACAAGGCCCTGCGGGAGGCGGAGAAGTTCGAAAGCCGCCTGGCCATCCCCTCGGTCTTGTTCTTCTTCCTGCCGCTGATGGCCCTGGTACTGGCTCCGATGATGGTGCCACTCCTCAACAGCCTGACCTGAGTGGTGGACCCCCGGACGGTCATAGGCAGATTGAACTCCGATGCACGGTAGACCGGGTTTGAACCATCCAGGTTCATAAGGTGGTCCGGATATGGTTCGAGCGGTCTGGGACCCATTTCGGATTTCCCGGCAGCCGTGATGGAACATCCCTTCTGGCTGCAGGCGGTATTGATCTGGTGGCTTTTGCCTTGTGCCCGGCAGGACTGGCGGGACCGGAGGGTCATGAACCTGTTGACGGTGCCGCCGTTCCTGGCAGCTTTGCCGCTTGCTCACTGGCTGGGAGGCGCCGATCGGTTGGGGTTGGCCGTCCTGGTCCTGGTTTGCGTCTGGCTGATGTGGCGGGAAGGACTCCTCGGGGCAGCCGATGCCAAGGTGGCGACAGTTCTGGCTGCGACGTTGCCAGCATCTCTAGTGCTGGGATTGATAGTCCTTTGGTTGTGGTTGGTGCTGAGTTGGATCAGCCAACGGGTACAGCCGGGCCATTGGCCCTGGCAGGGCATCCCCGGAGTAACCGGGGTGTACTGCGGTGTGGTGTTGACGGTATGCCTGTAGCTTAAGCTTCCCTGCTTGTGTCCTCAATCCCTTCGGCGACCAACCTAGTCTTTACACAGCGTGTCACGCCATGTTGCCTGGAACAGTGTCGGCTGCCATCCGTGCACCATCGGGCGAACCAGAGCCTGCCCGCGAGTCCACGCCACTCCAGATCTCCCAGGCCTTTGATACGAGCAAGGTTCCAGACCATGGAAAGCTCACTGCACGCCCGGTCACTGCATGCGAGCACGTCGAAAACCAGCGGGCAACTTCAATGCCAGTCCGCGTGCGTCGCCGGACTTCACGAAACGGACAATGCTCTCCTGTCCCAGGAACTTCACACCGCGGTGCCGAAACTGAACAAATTGACGGGTCGAACTGCTGCTCCGGTACACCAGTAGTGGCACGAACTTCGTCTTGTGCCAATCGTTTCGCGACACGTGGGCGCACCTTGAGGCAACAAAATCCAGACTTGCTTGGATCTGCGCAACTACGTCTCCCACCTTGGCATTCCCACTCTTGAGCTCGATCGGAACAAACAGCAGATCCTGATTGTTGCCCCCGATCAGGAAGAGAAAACAGTCACACTTCTTGGATGTGATCCCTGCCCGCCTCATCGTGGCATCGGCATCGAAGAGTTTCCGATGAGCAGTAACATCTCTCAATGCCGCCTCGCAGTTCCTATGTTTGCAACGGTCACAGAGATGGTCAGTCCCGATGGCCTCGGTAACTGTCGCCAGCAGGTCACTCGATTTCATGCCCCAGCCCATCTTCATGCTCGCGGATCAACTGTGCGGTCTGTTCGTGCATGGCTTCCGCAACATCGAAGATTTTCGGCGGCTCAACACCACCGATCCACCTGAAGGGCAGTTCCTCGACCTTGGACGTCCGCTCATCAGGATCAACTTCGAATCCCCAGACACCCACTTCACTGGCCCTCAACCTCGGTGGATCGGTCGGATCCATCCCCAGTTCCGATCGCGGGTCTTCCAGTTCGCCGGCCCGGATCAGATTGCTGATTTCCGCCAACAACCAGTCACTGTGGGTGGTAATCACCAGCCGAATACCCGCCCGGACCATCCGCGCAACCGCCAGGGCTACCTTGGTCTGCACCTCCGGGTGCAGGTGCGCCTCCGGCTCTTCGATTATCAGTGTGTGTCCTGGCCTGACAAACCCGCGCAGATAGACCACTAGCGGCGCAAGCTCGGTGACCATGGATGATGAGTCAGCCAGAGGGATCCCCTCCTCCCAAGTGTCTGGAGTGTAGACGAATGCTGGGCCGACAACTTTTTTCTGTTGATGCGCCTCCACTGTACCGAGGAGTAGATTTGCCTCCACGAATCGGGCCAACTTCTCTTGGAATCCCTTCCATTGTCGTCGGTCCGTGAACAGCAACAGATTGCCGATGAAGTCGGCAATGGTGCCAGGTAGTGCATAGGCCTCGCCGACATCTCCGAACCCCCGTCTTGTGGCCCGCCGCATGGTCTCGCCCGCGATGATGCGATGAGCCAGCATGATGCCGCTCCGAGAGGCAGGTAGAAACCAGGCTTTGGTAGGACCGACGTACGACGGACCCATCCCGAGA
>DAOUIC010000469.1:0-2349 GCA_034428255.1 Anaerolineales bacterium | reverse complement strand
GCACCGCATGCTTCCAGGTCACGGTCCGGCTCTTGAGACCGCGCGCCCGGGCCGACTCGACGAACGGCTGGCCGAGCGTGTCGAGCAGGTTGCCGCGCATGATCCGGATCAGTCCGGCCGTGCCTGTGATGCTGCCAATCAGGGCCGGCAGCCAAAGGTGTTTCAGAAGGTCCACGAACTTGGCGAAGCTCCAAGGCGCATCGCGGTACTCCCGCGAGAACAGTCCCAGGATGTCGACATCCGTGAACTGCACCACATAGAACAGGAGCAGCAGGGCGAGCAGGAACCCGGGGACGCCCAAGCCAATGAAGCTGATTGTCGTGAATATCTGATCGCCGATCGAGTACTGGTTGGTGGCGGAGTAGACGCCGATGGGTATGGCGACGATCCACACCAGAAGAATGGAGGCCACCGCCAGGGCACAAGTTAGCCAGAAGCGCTGGGCGATCACCTCCCGGACCGGTCTCTCAAGGGCGAATGATTCGCCGAAGTCCCCCCGTACGAAATTGGTGGCCCACTTCACGTATCTGGGCAACAGGGGAATGTCGAGGCCGTACCGCAGCCTGAGTTCCGTGACCCGGTCCTCCGCACTCCGGTCGCCGCGCCCCTCCAGTTCCGTCAGTAGCTGTGTGAGGAAGTCGCCCGGCGGCAGTTCGATGATCACGAACCCGACGAACGAAACCAGCACCAGCATGACCACCGAGTAGCCCACGCGTCGAATGATGTAGGAAAGCACGATCGGGAACCGGAACCAAGTGGGGCGATCTACCTACAACGGGGGCCGGCGCGCAACCTGCCGACGAACACGGCAGGCAGGCAATCGCCTTGACGCATGCGCCGGCCCCGAAATGCCACCCCCGGCCGCGGCCGCAACCGGGGGTGAAACCACCTTGTCAATCTACTGTTCGATGTAGAACTGCTCCGGATGCACGTTGCCGGGGCTGCCCGGAGCCCACGGGCCCAGGATGCCGAACGACGGCACGTTCTTGAAGTAGTTCTTGATCACCACGGGCATTGGCTGATCGCCCGCGCCGCCAAGGGTGAAAGGACCCTCGTCGATGTGGATCTGCACCGCTTCCCACACAACCTTGTGTCGTTCTTCCTGGTCGCCGGTGGCAATGCCCTTGTCATACAGGGCCTGGAGCTTGGCTGCGGGGCTGCCCGGCAGCGGCTCTTCGCCCTCGGCTCCGCCAGTCTGGCGCCACCGGCCCTGAAGCGGCCAGGCGCGGTTGCCGCGCAGCGGGAAAATCCAGTCCGGGTAGGTCCAGATGTCCAGCTCGGAGGCGTGGCAGTTGCGGAACATGTACTTGGCCTCGGTCTGGCGGCTGCCCCACTCCGGCTGGCCGAAGAGGTCGTTGACAATCGCGTCGATGCCGATGGCGTTCATCTGTTCCTTGAGCTCGATGTTGGAGTTCTCGGAAATGACCTGTCCGCCCCAATCACCCGAATCGAGGATTAACTGGAAGGGCTTGCCGCTGGGCAGATCGCGCCAGCCGTCGCCGTCCTGATCGGTAAAGCCGGCCGCTTCAAAGCGCTGGGCTGCCAGATCGGGATCATATTCGGCGTCGGCCTGCTGCCAGGCCTCGTTGATGGCCTGTCCCTCGGGGCTCTGGAAATGCCAGGCCTGCGGGCTGATCGTGGACTGCTGCGGAATACCGATGCCGTCCCAGACCACGTCGATCAGACGTTCGCGGTCGATCGCTACGGACACGCCCTTGCGCCAGTTCACATCCCGCAGCAGGGCACGGATTTCCGCGTCCTTGTCGGGATCCTCGCCGTCGCCGATGTAGTCCTGGTTGATGAGCCAGCAGGGCCAGCCGCCCGCACCATTCACCCAGTCGGTGTAGAGGGTGTAGTCGCCATCCTCGGCCTTCTGGGTCAGGAACGGAATGTGCGTCGGGTTGGAGGAACCGTCGCGGAAGGAGGCGTCGTACTTGCCCTCGGACAGGTTCAGGAGACGGGTTTCCTCGTTCTCCACAACCTCAATGTCCATGTAGTCGATGTAGGGCAGCTGATTGCCTTCCGGATCCACCTTCCAATAGAAGGGGTTCCGCACCAGGACGGCGCGCACGCCCGCATCCATGGACTGCGTGACCCACCCGGTGATCACCGGGTGGTCCGGATTCCGGAAGTAGTCCTGGGTGGCTTCCAGCAGGGCCGAGTAGTCCTCGTTGTCCGAATAGGCCGGATGAAACTGCTCGAGATAGTGCCGCGGCTTCATGATGCGGTCCTGGAATTCCCAGAAGCCCTGGGCCAGGATGGTCGGCGTGATCCAGTGGGGCTCGTCCCACGTCCAGGTCATGGTGTAGTCGTCGACAAACTCGACGTCCATGGTCTCGCCGTCGGAAT
>DAOUIC010000468.1:0-9275 GCA_034428255.1 Anaerolineales bacterium | reverse complement strand
ATCATGCCCCTGCTCAACGTATCACCGGTCGATCGGCTGTACGAAACCCTGCCCAACCTCGACGACATCGCCATTCCGGCCCGCGCCCCGCAGCCGGACGGTGGGACCGAGGATACGCAGGCCATCGCGGCGGCATTTGGCGATCGCATCCTGGCCGCGGGCCTGCAGCACGATTTGCCGTTCGTGCATGTGGCGCCTGCGGATCTGCGGGACCTGGTGACCTGGCTGCGCGATGGCGAACTGGCCTACACCACCCTGATCGACGTCACGTCGGTGGACCTGTCCGAACTGCCGGATCCGGATCCCGATGTCCGCTTCCAGACGGTCTATCTCCTTAGATCCCTTTCCCGGCACAAGGCACTATTCATTGTATGTCCCCTTCCGGGCGGCGACGATGCGGAGGCCCCCAGCCTCGCCGGGCAGTTTCCCGGGGCCATTTGGCCCGAGCGCGAAGTAATGGACCTGATGGGCATCCGCTTTGCGGACCACCCGGACCCGCGCCGCATCCTGATGCCCACCGCCTGGCCCAACCACCCGTTGCGCAAGGACGTGCCGCTGGGCGGCGAGGACGTGCCGTTCTCGCTCACCTGGGACCACCCCGAATTCGACGGGCTGGGGGATCAGATCCTGGATCCCGCAAGCCTGCCCCCGGACCTGCCGCCCGGCATGAACCGGCAAAACATGATCCTGAACATGGGCCCCCACCATCCGAGCACGCACGGCGTACTGCGGCTGGTGGTGGAGCTGGACGGGGAACGCGTCGTCAACGTGGATCCGGACCTCGGCTACCTGCATTCGGGATTCGAGAAGACCGGCGAGCACCGCCGGTACAAGGACTTCGTCTACTACACCGACCGAATGGACTACCTGTCGGCCATGAACAACAACCTCGGCTACGTGCTGGCGGTTGAGGGCATGCTCGACCTTGAGATCCCGGCGCGGGCCCAGGCCATTCGGGTGATCATGAGCGAGATGCAGCGGATCGCATCCCACCTGTTCTGGCTCTCAACCCACGTGCTCGACATTTCCGGCAACGGCATGTCGCTCCTGATGTACGCCACCCGCGAGCGCGAGCGCATCCTCGATCTGTTCGAGATGGTCTGCGGCGCCCGCCTGACCACCAGCTACATCCGCATCGGCGGCGTCTGGAAGGACCTGCCGGAGGCGTTCCTGGGTGCGCTGTCCGAATTCTGCGACCTGTTCCCGGGCCGCATCGACGAATACCGCGATCTGGTCAAGGACAGTCCCATCTGGCGCACGCGCCTGGAAGGCATTGGCATGGTGGGCCGTGAGGACGCCCTGGCCATGGGCCTGACCGGTCCCATGCTGCGGGGCAGCGGCGTGGATTGGGACCTGCGCCGGGACCAGCCGTACAGCGGCTACGAGCAGTACGAATTCGACGTGCCGACCAGCGATCGCGGCGACGGCTTCGGCCGCTACGAGATCCGCATGGAGGAGATGCGCCAGAGCGTCCGCATCATCCGCCAGGCGCTGGACCGCCTGCCCGACGGCCTCTACCGCTCGGACGACCGCAAGGTGAACCCGCCGCCGCGCACCGAGCTCGACGTCAGCATGGAGTCCCTAATCCATCACTTCAAGCTTTTCACCGAAGGATTCAAGGTTCCGCCCGGCATGTACTACCATGGCATCGAGGCCAGCAAGGGCGAACTGGGGTTCTTCATCTACAGTGACGGATCGGGCAAGCCCTACCGCCTCCATGTGCGGGGCCCCAGTTTCAACAACCTGTACGCCATCAGCGGCATGAGCAGGGGACTGATGCTTTCCGACATCATCACAAACATCGGCTCCATCGACATCGTGCTGGGCGAAGTCGACCGCTAACCCCGGATCGGGACACCATGGACCAGCCAATCCTCTCCGACGAACTGCGCGCCGAAATCCAAGAACTGATCGGCCGCTATCCCGAAGGACGCGGGCGTTCGGCGATCCTGCCGGCCCTGTACGCCATCCAGCGGGAACATGGTCACGCCTCCGTCGAGGCACAGAACGAACTGGCCGTCATCCTGGGCCTGGAGCCGTCCGAGGTCGGAGCCGTCGTCTCCTTCTATCACATGATCCACCAGGAACCGAAGGGCGACTACCTGCTCCAGGTGTGCACCAACGTGCCCTGCATGCTGCGCGGTTCGTCGGCCTGCATGCACCACCTCGAGGAGACACTCGGGGTTGGCCACGGCGAAACCACCGACGACGGCGTGTTCACGCTGGAGCACATGGAGTGCCTCGGCAGTTGCGCCACCGCACCGATGGTGGCGGCCACCCGGAAGGCCTCCGGGGAAATCCGGTACTTCGAGGAACTCGAAACCTCCGAGGACATCGACGCGGTCCTCGGCCTGCTGCGCAAGGACGAGGGTTTCGACACGCTCGAGCGCTGGACGCCCGGCCGGGACTCCGAACGAACCGGGCGCGGGGCCGGTCCCTACACCGTGGCCGGCATGGAAAACCCCTACCTGACCCGCCGGGTCGGTCGGCCCAATGCCCATGCCATCGAGGAATACGAGGCGGACGAGGTGGAGGCCGGATACGCAACGGCCCGGCGCATCATCGCGTCCGGTTCGCCCACCCCCGACGAACTGGTCGAGCAGGTCAAGGCCAGCGGCCTCAAGGGCCGCGGCGGAGCCGGCTTCCCCACGGGGGTCAAGTGGGGCTTCCTGGCCCCCAACGCCTTTCCCCGCTATCTGGTGATCAACGCGGACGAGTCCGAGCCCGGAACCTTCAAGGACCGGTGCATCATGGAGTACGACCCGCACCAGCTGATCGAGTCGATCATCATCACCGCGTACGCCGTGCAGGCCGAGCGCGCCTACATCTACATCCGGGGCGAGTACTACTTCGCGTGGCAGCGGCTGGAGGCGGCGATTGCCGAGGCCAAGGCCAAGGGCTATCTGGGCGAGGACATGTTCGGCACGGACTTCGGCCTCGACATTGTGGTCCACCGCGGTGCCGGCGCCTACATCTGCGGCGAGGAGTCCGCACTGCTGAGCAGCCTGGAGGGCTACCGCGGCTTCCCGCGCTCGCGTCCGCCCTTTCCCGCCGTGGCCGGGCTCTACGCCAAGCCCACCATCATCAACAACGTCGAATCGGTGTGCAACGTGTTGCACATCGCCCGCATGGGGTCGGATGAATACCGCACCATGGGCACCGAGGCCAGCCCGGGCATGCGGATCTTCTGCCTAAGCGGCAACGTGAAGCGTCCCGGCCTCTACGAATTGCCGCAGGGAACCCCTCTCAGCACGCTCATCCACGAACACGGCGGGGGTCCGGAGAAGGACGACAAGGACATCCGCGCCGTGATTCCGGGCGGTCTGTCGATGCAACTGTTCTCCCCGGATCAGCTGGACACCGGCCTGGACCAGGAGAGCATCGCCGCCGCCGGGTCCAACCTGGGCTCCGCCGGCATCATCGTGATGGACGAGGATGCCCGGATGGTGGAAGTCGGGTTGCGCACCGTGTCCTTCTTCCGCGAGGAGAGCTGCGGCAAGTGCACCCCCTGCCGGGAAGGCACGGTCTGGATGGAGGACATCCTGATGCGCATCCAGGCCGGCCGGGGCCGGGAACAGGACCTGCAGCTGCTCGACTTCATCGCCGACAACATCGCCGGCAAGTCCTTCTGCCCCTTCGGCTTCGCGGCCGTCTGGGGCCTGCAGAGCAACATGGCCAAGTTCGGCGACGAGTGGCGGGAGCACATCGCCGCCACCAACCCGGGCAACGCGTCGCCGAACCTGCCGGTGCGGCCCGTCTACCGGCCCGACGCCGACGCCGGGTCCGGCATCTCCGACATACGCCTTGAGCCGGTGGGCGACGCCCCGCTGGTGCGCGACACGGTGGTCGGCCTCGACTGACCGCGACCCAAGCTCCGCCAAACCCAGGTTTCGCCATGGCCGATACGGTCACACTCTCCATCAACGACGAGCAGGTCACGGTGCCGCGCGGCACGCTGGTGATCGACGCCGCCACGCAAATGGGGATTGAGATCCCGGTGTTTTGCAGCCATCCCAAGCTGGATCCGGTGGCCTGCTGCCGCCAGTGCCTGGTGGAGATGGAGGGCCCGCGCGGCACCATGCTCAACACGGCCTGCAACATGCCGTGCATGCCGGACATGGTGGTCCGCACCAATACCCCTGCGGTCCAGGCGGCCCAGGAGGCCAACCTGGCGTTCATCCTGCTGCACCATCCCCTCGACTGCCCCATCTGCGACAAGGGCGGCGAGTGCCCCCTGCAGGACATGACGATGCGCTTCGGCCCCGGCGTGAGCCAGTTGGTGGAACCCAAGCGCCGCGCCCAAAAGAACTACGACATTTCGGACACGATCGTCCTGGACCAGGAGCGCTGCGTCATCTGCTGGCGGTGCGTGCGCTACCTGGAGGAGTGGGAGGAAAAGCCCCAGCTCGGGCTCTTCGAACGGGGCGGCGACACCATCATCGACGTGCAGCCCGGCACCTGCGTCGACGCCAAGACGAGCGGCAACATCATCGACATCTGTCCGGTGGGCGCCCTGACCAACCGCGGCTCCCGCTTCCAGTACCGGCCCTGGCAGGTCGAGCGCACACCCACCATCAGCCTGCACGACCCCATGGGCAACAACATCTCGGTCGACACCCGCAACGGGACGGAAGTCAGGCGCATCCTGGGCCGCGAGAACATGGGGGTCAACGACCAGTTCATCACCGACCGGGACCGGTTCTGCCACCATTGGGTGGGGCATCCGGACCGCCTGACGAAGCCCCTCGTGCGGCGCAGCCCGAACGAGCCACTGACCGAGGTTTCGTGGCCGGAAGCCCTCGCCTTCGCAGCCCAACGCCTGCAGGAGGTGTCCGCCGCGGCCGGACCGACCGCACTGGGTGCCATCGGCAGTGCCAAGCTCAGCAACGAAAGCAACTACCTGCTGCAGCGCATGGCCCGCCAGCACCTACAGACCCCGAACGTGGACCATCGCCAGGGCGGGGACGTGAAGGTGGCCCTGACCGGCGTGCCCAGTCTGGCCCATCTCATGCAGCCGCAGTACGGCCCCAAGCCGGAGGCGGACCTGATCGTCCTCTTCGGCGTGGACCCGGCCGAGGAAATCCCGATGCTGGACGTCCATCTCAAGCGGGCGGTCAGCCGGGGCGGCTCCCGGCAGATTTCAATCCATCCCCGCCGGACCGAAAGCGGCCGCCGGGGCCAGTCGCTGCAGTACCGGCCCGGCCTGGAGCTGGCGTTGGTCCAAAGTCTGACAAGGGCGGCATTAACACGTACGGATACCGCCGACACGGTACCGGCCGGCTGGTCGCAGACCAACCCCGTGCGCACCGGGGTGCTCCAGGCCGACATCGAATCGGTCGCGGGCGCCCTTGTGGCAAGTGAAAATGCGGTGATCATCTGTGGCCCCGACATCACCCAGCAGACCGACGGCGAAGAGGTGCGGCAGGCACTGCACTGCCTGGCCACGGCCACGGGCCATGCCGAACGTCTGGCCTTCATCGGCCTGGACGCCAACAGCCAGGGCTGCCATGACGTTGGCGTCGTGCCCAACCGCCTGCCGGGCGGGGAGGCGGTTGACGACCGCCCGGCCCGGCAGAGACTGGAATCCCTGTGGCAGGGCTCCCTGCCCGACGGTGTCGGCCTGACCTATTCCCAGATGCTCGAGGGATGCGGCGAGGACATCAAGGGCCTTTATGTAATGGGGGCCGATCCCGCCAGCGAGAACGCGCGCTGGGCTGAAAACCTGGGCCGGCTGGACCTGCTGATCGTGCAGGAGCTGTTCCTGACGGCAACAGCGCAACGGGCCGACATCGTGCTGCCGGCCCGCGGCTGGGCGGAAACCGACGGCACCTTCACCAACATGGAGCGGCGGGTGCAGCGCAGCCCCAAGGCCGTGGACATCCACGGTTCCGAAGCCGCCCCGGACTGGCTCATCCTCGACCACCTGTGTGGCCGTCTCTCCGATCACAGCCAGGGCTATGCATCGGTCCAGGCCATCACCGCTGAAATCGCCGAGGCGGTCCCGGCCTACCGGGACATTGCCTGGGACACCCTGGGCGAACTGGGACAGGTGTGCGCTCGGCCGCAACTCGATGCCCGCGTGGAGGCTCCGGTCCAAGTCACCGAGGAAGGCGCCCCGTCCAGTACGGCCCTGCGCCTGTTCCGGAGCCGCACCTTCTACGACAACAGCCGCCTCTGCACGCTGACCGATGTGGTCGCCAACCTGATCCCGGAGCCCTACCTGGCCGTGCATCCGGTCGATTTGGCCCGCCGCGATATCGGCGACGGGTCGGAGGTGACCGTCGGCAGCGACTATGGTTCCCTGACCGTGACGGTCAGGGCGGACGAAACGGTGGCGCCGGGCACGGCTTTCATGCCGGAAGGGCTGGGCAGACAGCCTGTCGGGACCGTGCTCAACGGCCGCTACTGGGAGTGGGTCAGCCTGGCCGCGGCCTAGGCGGAAGCCGACAGTGGACGTCATGCCGAAACTGCTCATCTACCTGATCCAGGCGGTGGTGCTCAGCTTGGTGGTCATCACCGGGTTCGCCTACCTGACCTGGCTGGAGCGCAAGTTGATCGCGCGCTTCCAGGTACGCATCGGTCCCAACCGCGCCGGCCCGTACGGCCTGCTGCAGCCGGCCGCCGACGCCGTCAAGGCGATGTTCAAGGAAGAGTACATCCCGGGGCATGTCGACAAGTTCGTCTATGTCCTGGCTCCGATGCTCGCCCTGGCCCCGGCCCTGATTGTCTGGGCCGTCATCCCCATCGCCAAGGGGGTGCCGGCCATGGGCGACGTCAACATCGGCTTCCTCTGGATCCTCGCCATCACCGGCGTCGAGAGTTTCGGCGTCATCCTGGCCGGGTGGAGCAGCAACAACAACTATTCGCTGCTGGGCGCCCTGCGCTCCGCGGCACAGATGATTTCCTACGAAATTCCGCTGGGCCTGTTCCTGGTCAGCATCGCCATGTTGGGCGGCACGTTCAGCCTGGTCGAACTGGTGGAAACCCCGCGGGCTCCGTGGGAGTGGATCTGGATCTGGATCGCCTTCCCCTTCTTCTTCACCTCCATCCTGGCGGAAACGAACCGGTCGCCCTTCGACCTGCCGGAGACCGAAAACGAACTGGTGGCCGGCTTCTTCACCGAATATGGGGGCATGAAGTTCTCCATGTTCATGATGGCCGAGTACATCAACATGATCACGACCAGCACGGTGGTCGCCACGCTCTTTTTCGGGGGCTGGCAGGGACCGCTGGCGGACCGATACATCTGGCTGGGCCCGGTTTACCTGTTCATCAAGGTCCTGGCCCTGTTGTTCCTGTTCATCTGGATCCGGGCCAGCATCAGCCGGCCACGCTTCGACCAGCTGATGCGCTTCAACTGGAAGTTCATGATCCCGGCCGGCCTGGTGTACCTGGCCGTGTCCGCGGTCGTGACGGTCTTTTTCAAGTAGGCTGCATTCCCGGCAACCCATTCGACAGGGACCCACGTCATGAGTGTCAACGGCTACATCAAGGGCGCACTCGAAATCGCCAAGGGCCTGGGCATCACGCTCAAGAACCTGCGCCGCGGCCCCATCACGGTGGAGTACCCGCACGAGGCCATTCCGGTCTATCCGCGGTTCCGCGGCAAGCACGAGCTCAGGCGCTATGAAAACGGCATGGAACGATGCATCGGCTGCATGCTCTGCGAAGCCGCCTGCCCGACGAACGCCATCTATGTCGACGCCGCCGAGAACGATCCGCACGACCCGGTCTCGCCGGGCGAACGCTACGCCACGACCTACGAGGTGAATCTCCTGCGCTGCGTCTTCTGCGGGGACTGCGAAGAGGCTTGCCCGACCGAGGCCATCGTTCTGGGGCACGACTTTGCCATGGCCAACTACGAACGGTCCGACTTCATCCTGACCAAGGACACACTGCTCAACCCCGACGAGCCACAGGTCATCATTCGGCCCGAGGCCTGACCTGCACCGAAGGTTCTCCGCTCCGCACCATGTCCGTCTTTGCCTTCCTGATTGGTGCCCTGAGCCTGGCCGCCGCGATCGGCGTGGTGATTTCCGCCAAACCGGTCCACAGCGCCCTGTTTCTCATGGCCAACTTCGCCACCCTGGCGATCCTGTATGTCCTGCTGGACGCGCAGTTCCTGGCCGCGGCCCAGGTCATCATCTATGCCGGCGGCATCGTGATCCTCATTCTCTTCGTCATCATGCTGATCGGACACGATCCCGCCGACCGTAGCCAACAGGGCTTGACCCGGCCGGCCGTGGCCAGCCTCGTGCTGGGTCTGATTCTGCTGGCATCGCTGGTACTGCAGCTGACAGGACGACTGGAACTCGGCACCGGCGGCGGCATTGCTTCCGGCGGCTCCCCGTCGGCGGTTGGCACCGAACTCTTCACGCGCTTCCTGCTGCCCTTCGAGTTTGTGGCCATCCTGCTGCTGGTGGCCCTGATAGGCGCGCTCATCATGGGCCGTCGCGAGTCCGGGGAGCCGGTCGAGGAGCCGGCCGGCTGATGGACAGCAACAATCTTTTCCTGGTGCTGGGCGCTCTGATTTTCGTGGTCGGGGCGACCGGCGTCCTGCTGAGGCGCAACGCCCTGATCATCTTCATGTGCGTTGAGATGATGCTCAACAGCGTCAACCTGTCACTGATCACGCTGTCCCGCATGTGGGGGAACCTGGAAGGGCAGATATTCGTTTTCGTCATCATGGCCGTGGCGGCCGCCGAAGTGGCCATCGGCCTCGCGATCCTGATCGCGCACAACCGCCACGTGCGCAACATCAACATCGAAACCCTTAACCTGCTCCGGAACTGAGCCCCTGCGGCCTTCGGACCACCCGCGCTCCCGCTCCCATGATTTCCCTTGCCTGGCTGTTGCTGCTTCTGCCCTTGGCCGGGATGCTGATCAACCTCGTTCTGGGCCGCGTGATTGGCCGGCGCGCCACCGCGTGGATCGCGAGCGGAACAGTTGGTGTTGCCTTCCTGCTGGCCCTGTCCATGGCTCCGGCCGTGTTCGGCAGTCACGACCACCATGGTGTCACCGTCCACCTCTGGAACTGGATTGACATGGGGTCCCTCCACGTCCCCATGGCGCTGCTGGTGGACCAGTTGAGCCTGGCAATGGTGCTGGTGGTCACCGGCGTTGGTTTCCTGATCCACGTCTACGCCATCGGCTACATGGAGGGGGACGACCGCTTCAACCGCTTCTTCCTCTACCTGAACCTGTTCATCCTGGCCATGCTGCTGCTGGTGCTGGGCGACAGTTTCCTGACCTTGTTCATCGGGTGGGAAGGCGTG
>DAOUIC010000467.1:0-3910 GCA_034428255.1 Anaerolineales bacterium | reverse complement strand
ATGCTGGCCAAGACCAGTCGGGAGGCCCTGATCAAGATTCGCGTGGACATGGTGTCCAATCGGCCCCATGCCATGAACAACTATGTCCTTCAAGGGACCGAAGGTGCCTACGAATCGGCCCGTGTGAAACAGGAGGCTGATCGCATCTGGTTGGCTTCACTGGACGATGGCAACAGGGAGTGGCGAGACCTACGGGATCTGGAAAAGCAGTTTCTTCCCGACCCTTGGCGCTCGGCATCGTCGGACGTGCTGAAAGCTGGACATGGAGGGGGAGATCACTTTGTGCTGGAGGACTTCATCGCCGTGGTCCGCGGGGAACGACAGTGTCGCATTGATGTGCACACCGCGATGGACATGACCTTGCCTGGCCTGATCAGTCAAGAGTCGATTGTCCAAAGTGGAACCTGGCTTGATGTTCCGGATTCCCGAGACTGGTGGAGTTGAATCGGAACGGGGTTGATCACCGAGGCGATAGGCCTCGTGTCCGTCCCGACGGGCGGATTGTCTGCCTGTTGAAGGACTGGTACTTGGTGCGAAACAGGAGCAGGATGGGATCAACCGACTTGAACTCGGGGTTGATCATTTCAAGTGGCAAGTGGACCGGGCAAAGTCTCGGGAATGAAAATGGTGTGGTTGGGGGGAACCTGCAGGTCCTAAAAACGAACTGCGGGGGGCTGGCTGCTGCGCAACGGCAATGTGACATACACAGCAAACGCTTGCCTGTCCTTTTTGGCAACCTGATTGAACTGCGTAATCTCATGCTCCGCCCAATTCACCCACTGGATTACTTGGGCTCTGGTAAATGATGCCAGCGGATCATAGTCTGCTTCATGGCGGTGGTGTTGCATTGCAACCAAGAACCTGGCAAAGGCCCGAATCCCAGATGGAAAAAGTTTCATGTGGCTTGGCCGTTCGCACCGCTTCTTGACTTCGCCGTGGTTCACCGCACGATAGGCCTGTACCCAGGCCGGCTGGCTTCGTGCGGTTCTCGATGTTGCTGTCAGGGAATCGGCAACGCACTGGGCAAGAGAATGGAACAACGCGTAGTAGATCGTGCTTACAGCCCGTTTCAGCTCGACTTGATCGGGTCTGCCCGGTCTGGTGCCGTGGGCACCTTCTGCCAAACGCCGGGCCAGCCGCAACAGTCTGTTCGGTGACATCACTCCCACGCTCTCTCAAGAGCGCGCAACAAACCCGGCCACTCTGCCTTCAATACGTACGAATAAAGGGGAACCCCTGGGTATCCCAGCTCAACAGCCTTGTCCCAAAGATGTTCCCCCATGGACGATGTCTTCGCAGGATCCAGTTTGTCTACATCACCGTCGAACACGATGTAGGTTCGGAGGAAAGAGATGTCGTCATCCTGATCGGCCCAAACCACAATCGGGCCAAACTCGAACTCGTCACCGAACCGTTCATCCAACATCAGTCTGATTTCATCAGCGAATACTTCCTCGTTGGTGGTCACATGGCCTCCTGGAAGATTGAAATCTCGCGTTCTGCAGTCAACCTGTTCGGATCGTAGCACGCTTCGTCAGCCCAAAACTGCAGCAGGCTTGAAGATTGTGTTTGGTTGGCAAGAGCCAGCTTGGAACTCCGTCTTCACTTGGGACTGGTCCCCGTGGACTGGTGCTCGACCTTCACCTTGGTTGGGATTGGAGCCAGAATCAAAGAGATGCGTCTGATTCTGTTCTGCAGCAACTCAAGTCCGAAGTCGGTTCGCGTCTCCGGATGCAGACGGAAGCGGAACTCTCCGTTGTCCCTGTTCCTGCGGATCCGGGCGTGCGTTACGATCCAAAACATAGGTTTGGTCGAGCCGGAGTCCGAATGATTCTCCGGCCGTGCCCATCCACTGCCCGCGGTTTGGTCGGCGCATGGAGCCGATCTGCACCTGTCGCAAGAAGCACCCGTTCCTTTCAGACCTTCAACGATGCATCCGGCGGAAAGCTGTTGTCTTGCCAGGGAACCCGGAACGACGTGAACTTCGTAAATTTCGATCTGAAGAACCTGAAAGGAGACATCTTTGGCGGCTTGACCTCGACGGTTGTCGGCCTACCGGTGGCCTTGGCTTTCGGAGTTGCATCGGGATTGGGGGCTCTGGCCGGCCTGTACGGAGCCATCGCAGTCGGATTCTTCGCGGCGTTCTTCGGGGGTACACGGTCTCAAATCTCGGGTCCGACCGGCCCCATGGCCATCGTCATGTCGGCCGTCGTGGCTACGCATGCCGAAAATCTGGCACAGGCCTTTGTCATCGTCGTGATGGCGGGGATCATTCAGATTCTGCTCGGGGTGTTCAGAATCGGACGCTTTGTGTCCTTCACTCCGTATTCGGTGATCTCCGGTTTCATGTCCGGGGTCGGCATCATCATCATGACGGTGCAGACCTTGCCTTTCCTGGGTTGGGCCGTGGCCGAGGGCGGTCCGATCGGTGCCATTCGCACCTGGCCCGCGGTGCTCCGGAATTTCGATCCCAAGGCCTTGGCCATCGGTGCCGCATCCCTGGTGGTGGCGGTGGCCCTGCCGGATAGGGCCCGGAAGTACGTGCCGCCGCCCTTGGCCGCGCTGGCTGTGGGTACATTGCTGGCGGTAGTCTGGCTGCGCGGTACGCCGGTCATTGGGGAAGTTCCAACCGGCCTGCCCCAAATCCAGTGGCCCGTGTGGTCGCCCGACATGCTGGCCAAGTCCATTTCGCCGGCTATCACGATGGCACTGCTGGGATCCATCGACAGCCTGCTCACCTCGCTGGTGGCCGATGCCATGACCCGCACGCGCCACAATCCGGATCGGGAACTGATCGGACAGGGCATCGGCAACCTGATGTCCGGCCTCATCGGCGGCGTGCCTGGGGCCGGTTCAACGGTCGGAACAGTGGTCAACCTGCGCGCCGGCGGTCGCACCGGGCTGTCCGGAATGATTCGGTCCGGCCTCCTGTTGGCATTGGTCATGGGGCTCGGCAAGTATGTGTCCGTCATTCCCCATGCGGCCCTAGCCGGAATCCTGCTCAAGGTCGGCTGGGACATCGTCGACTGGCGTTTTATGAAGCGCCTGCACAAGGTACGGCCCGAACATCTTGTCGTCATGGTACTAACGCTCGGCCTGACCGTCTTCGTGGACTTGGTGACGGCGGTGGCCATCGGTTTGATTGCGGCGGGCATGGCCAGTTCTCGCCAGTTCGAAAGACTGGAGCTCGACAGTGTGGTGTCGGTGCCGCTGCTTGACCGGATCTTCTTCGGAACCACCGGGACCCGGGCGGACGCGGATCCCTTCGCGGCGCATGTCGGGATGGTGCAACTCAACGGCAGCTTCACCGTTGCGTCCTCGGCCAAGCTGATCAACGTCATCAGCCAGGACGTCCAGGAGCACGAAGTCGTAATCCTGGACTTCACCGATACCGACCACGTGGACGACAGTGCGGCCCTGGTCATTGAACAACTGATTGACACGGCGATGGATGATGACACGGACTGTATCGTGACGGGGTTGGACGGCGATGCGGCGGCAACGTTGGCGGCCTTGAATGTGTTGCAACGGGTTCCGTCCGCACAGATTGTTGCCGCCGTGGAGGACGCCAAGCCGATCGCGGCCGGGCTGCTTGGCTTTGAGGTTCAGGAGTCCGATGTGCATGCGGGCTAGGGTAAAGCGGCGGCCTGAGCAGTGCCGCGGTGGTGGCCGACAACTGCGCAACGACCCGGTCTCACGTTGGCATGGGGCCGGATTGCGCTTGCCGCAAGAAGCGCCGGACCCTTTCAGGTTGGCCACAATGTGTCCGATGGCAGGTACCGTCTTACCAGGGGATTCAGACTGACATGAGCTTCCTGAACTTCGATTTGAAGAACCTGAAGGGAGACTTCTTTGGCGGTTTGACCTCAACCGTCGTTGGCTTGCCCATTGCCCTGGCCTTCGGTGTTGC
>DAOUIC010000466.1:0-45555 GCA_034428255.1 Anaerolineales bacterium | reverse complement strand
CATGCCCAGGTAGCGTGCGCAGGCCACCGTAGCCGGGTTCGCCACGAGGGCGGACGGTGCATCGACCCGATTCACGCATCCCCCGTGGACGAAGGCAACACGGTCACCCATGAAGTAGGCTTCCTCCAGATCATGAGTCACGTGGACGGCCGTGATGGATTGCGTTTCAAGGACACTGCGCAACTGGGTTACAAGGTCCCCGCGCAGCCGCTGATCCACGGACGACAGCGGCTCGTCCAACAACAGGAGATCGGGAGCCGGCGCCAGGCTGCGCGCCAGGGCAACCCGCTGGCTTTCCCCGCCGCTCAATCCACGAACCGGCCGATCCGCGTACCCGGCCAGGTCCACCAGCTCCAGCATTTCGTGTACTCGACGGCCCCGTCGACGGGACGGCCATTTCAGCATGCGCAGGCCGTACTCCACATTGCGCCTTACGGACAGGTGCGGAAACAGCACGTGGTCCTGAAAAACGTACCCGATGCGGCGGGCATGAACCGGAATGCCATCCTGATCCCTGCCTCCCAGTCGCACGCGGCCGGCATCGGCCGGCATCAAACCCGCCAGAATTTGCAGGACCGTGGTTTTGCCGCAGCCGCTGGCGCCCAATAGACACAGTATCTCGCCGCGCTCCTGCGCAAAACCCAGGCCTTGCAGCACGGATCCCGTGTCGCCAAACGACTTCCAAAGGTTGGTCACCTCCAGGTAGGCCACCGTCAGAACTCCCGGATGGCAACCGGCAATCGATCGAGGGCGAACATGGATGCACCGGTTACGGCCATCAGAACGACACTCATTGCCTGGGCCTGACCCAGATTGGCCAGGCCCGGGCGGCCCAACAAACCGAAAATCATTAACGGCATGGTCGGGTGTTCCGGCCTGGCAACCAACAGGGAGGCCCCAAACTCACCCATCGACACTGCAAAGGCAAACACCGACGCAACCGCACAGGCAGGCAGAATCAGGGGCAGTTCCACCCGCCACCATGTCTGTCTTGGAGTTGACCCCAGCACCGCACTGGCTTGCCGCAGACCCGGCTGGAGGCGGCGGAGAGCCGGCAGAATCACGCGCAACACGAACGGAGATGCAATCAGGGCATGGGCTGTCGGCACCAACAGGGGCGATGTCCGCAAGGGTCCCATGGAAATGATGTAACCCAGGCCCAGGGTCACGGCCGACGTACCCAGCGGCAACAGGAACACGGGATCCAGCCATCGGCCGGCCCGACCCGGCATCAGGAACAGGGTGTAGGCCATACCGGTGCCCAGCACCAGGCTGATTGCCATGGTCGCCAAGGCGTTGCGGACGGAGTTGCCAACCGCCTCCAAGGGCGATGCGAGAAAAGCGCTGTCGGCGCGTCCCTGCAACAGACCGGCGTAGTTCACCAGGCTCCATTCGGAGGTTCCCACCGAGAAACTCTGGACGGTGAGGGCGACCAACGGGGACACCAGGATCAAGGCTGCCACCGTACCCAGGCCGTCTCTGACCCAATGGCCCCGGGTACGGGGCTCCTCGTCGGCAAACCGCTCCGTCGACTCGACCCGCTGGGGCACCGCGTGCCGCCGCTGCAGCCGCGTGTACAACGACATGGCCGTGAACGTAACTGCCAGCTGAACCAGGGCCAGAACAGCCGCAGCCGGCAAGTTGAAGTAACTGACGGCTTGTCTGTATATCGCGACTTCCAGCGTGCTGAAGCGCAGACCGCCCAGGATGAGGACCACGCCAAAGCTGCTGAAACAGAAGAGAAACACCAGCAGGGCCGACGAAACCACCGCGGGCAGGACCAACGGGGCCTCCACCGTGACCAGCGTGCGCCAGGCCGTGGCGCCAAGGGTGCCGGCCGCATCGGCCAGTCTGCGATCCTGCTGACTCCAGAAACCGGAGACAACCCGGACAACAACACTCGTGTTGTAGAACACGTGGGCCAGGATGATGATGCCGAAGGTGTGCATCAACTGGATGGGAGGCGCCGACAGGTCGAACCAGCCCGTCAGCCAACGATTCAGCAACCCGGAAGGCCCCGTCAGTGCCACAAAGGCACTGGCCGTGACCACCACCGGCATCACAAAGGGAACCGTCAGCAGGAGCCGGGCCACGGACCGCAGGCGCGAACCGTGATCGCGCAGCCACCAGGCAAGCGGCAAACCCGCCACCAGCGACGCCGCGGTCGATACGAGTGCCTGCCAGGTGGTGAAGCCGAGCACTGTTGCCAGGCTCCGCCAATCCGGCAGGACCGCCTGGCCCCCGCCAACCAGCCTGTCCGGCCCGAGGGCCGTGGCCAGAATGCGGACCAACGGCAGAAAATAGAAGGCTCCCAAAAAGATGAACGGCGGCAGGGCCCACACGAGGACCCGAAGCCGCCCGTTCATCGAACTTCGCCGTGTGACTGGCTCAGTCAATTTATGTCAATTCAACATCACGGAGGTCCACTCCTCGATCCATCGGCGGCGGTGGGCGTCGATGTCCTCCGGAGCCATGGGAGCCGGATCGGCCGGCACTTCGGCAAACTGCTCAAACAGATCGGGCAAACCGGCAGCCTGATTGACGGGGTAGACAAACATGTTCAGGGGGATGTCCTCCTGAAATCGCACATCCAGCATGAAATCCACAAATGCCTTGGCCAAGTCAGGATGCCGGGTGCCTTGGAGGACTCCGACAAATTCAATCTGGCGGAACGTGGCCAACGGCAGGTTGAGGTTGACGCTTGCGGGTTCGGTGCGGCCGTCGGAGGCATACAACACGTCGGCCGGAGGACTGGTCGAGTAACTGACCACCAGGGGTCGGGACCCGGTCCCGCCCGAGCCCACGGTGAAGTGATCAAAGTAGGCTTCGCTCCAGCCCCCTGTGACCAAGACATCGTTCGCGAGCAGACCGGACCAGAAATCCAGCCACGCCGGTTCGCCGAAGTAGCTGACCGTGGCCAGCAGGAACGCCAGGCCCGGGGAGGATGTGGCCGGGTTTTGCACCACCAGCAGGCCTGCGTATTCGGGCTTGGTCAGATCTTCGAGTCGTTCCGGCAGCGAAAGTCCCCGATCGGCAAACCAAGCCTTGTCGGCATTCAAGTTGATGTAACCGAAGTCGACCGGCAGCAACCCGAATGCCGGATCCAGTTTCAGTTCATCCGCGATGCCGTCCAGCAGGGATGACTCGTGCGGAACGAAGAGGTCGTTTGCCAAGGCCCGGCTCAGGAACGTGTTGTCCACGCCGAAGACCACATCGGCCAACGGAGCATCCTTGCTCAGAATCAGCTTGTTGAGCGTCTCACCGGCGTCCCCGAGGGCCAGGTAGACAACATCCGCATTGTTGGCCTCTTCGAACTCGGCCAGCACATCCTCCGAAATGTTGAAGGAATCGTGACTGGCCAGCACCAGCGAGACCGGCTCCGCGGGAGGCGGTACGATCAGCGAACCTCCGGCAGGACTACAGGCAACGACCGCAGCCATTGCACACAACACCCCGAGCCAACGCAGGCCTAAGGTGAAAAGGTTGTGGGTGTTCATGGTGGGAATCCCCGTTGCAAACAAAAAAACCTGCTCCGTCCCGGGCAGGTCTGCGTTTGGCTGGAATTCCCTCCCTACGCTGGCATTACCCAGATCAGGTTCAAAAGGGTTCCTCGGCTGCCAGCCGAAATCTCAGTCCGTCGCATCGGACTCCCCTGGTGCGGCCACATTGTACCACCGACCTGATTCGGACACCGACATCCACAACGGAGTGGCTCAATCCAAGGAGGGCATCGAGTCCTCGCAGGTCGGGCAACGCATCGGATCCGCCAATTCCTCCACGCCGTTCCGACACAAGGCAAACGTCACCTGAACGCGCTTGCGGAGAAACCCCCGTTGGATCTCGCCCTCCACATGCAGGTGATGACAGGTGGTGTCCCGCATCAGACCGGGCACCGGACATGTGCGGCACAGGCCTTCGTGCCACCCCGAACTGCCAAGCGGGCTGGCCTCCAGCATGCGGCAGCCGCTGGTCTCCTGGCCGCGGTTGAAGTCGGAGTGGTAGTAAGGGCAGTCGATGCCAGCCAAACCAAACACCAAATACCGCGTCGCGGATCAGACCGACACGCCGGCTTGGGCCGTCTTGGCCCACAAGGGCCGGAACTTGTAGCAGTAGTGGACCTGTCCCTGCGGTCCGTCCTCCATCAGCTTGCGAGGCACCATTTCAACTTTCATGCCGATTTCGACCTCATCGGCCTCGACATCGGTCAACTGCGCCGTGAGCATGGGTCCCTCGTCGAGTTGGACCAGCGCCACCACATAAGGAGCTTGTCTCTCGAAGCCCGCCGGAGGTTGGAACAGCGTGGTGTAGCTGAAGACCATGCCGGTGCCATTGAACTTGTGGGCCGGTCCGGCAGGCTGGTCGCAATGCGGACACACGTCGCGCGGCGGGAAGATGTGCTTGTCGCAGGCAGGACATACCTCTCCAATCAGACTGTAGCGCTGGTGCCGAGTGCGCCAACTGCTGGGTACAAACATTTTCCCGTCTCCCAATCCATGGACGTCGCACTGTCGCGGTCGGCATGGATTGTGGAGGACCAAACCTGTCAAACACTGTCAGGACGCAAATCGGGCAGGTTTTGACGGATTCTTCAACCGGTCCAAGGTTGTGCGCACCCATCGGACACCGGACCTGCACCCAATCCGCCAAACTGCCAAAACCTATCAGACCGGCCGCGGTCGCGGGTATCCCGCTTCAGATTCCCAGGATGTGGGTAAAGACGCTGGCACCGCTGCCGCCCACATTCTGGATCATGCCCCGAGCAGCGTTGGGAACCTGATTGGGTCCTGCCAGTCCCTGAAGTTGCTTGACCGCCTCGACTGCCTGATACACCCCTGTTGCACCCACCGGATGCCCCCGGCTCTTTAAGCCGCCCTGGGTCGAGACGGGCAGGTCCCCTTCAATGTCGATGTATCCGTCCATGGCGTAGCGCCACCCGGTACCCGGCTCCGCGTAGCCCACTGCTTCCAGGCTCATGGCGCCCAGAATCGAAAAGGCGTCATGCAACTCAAGGAAGTCCATGTCGTCCAGGCCTGCGCCGGCCTGCGCGAGCGCTTGTTGCGTGCTGAGTTCCACGGCCGCCAGCCTGAGGGGATCCGAGCGATCATGGACCGCCAACGTGTCGGTGGCGGCAGCGCTGCCCAGAATTGTCACCGGAGCGACGTGGTGGGAACCGTCGGACAGGGACGAACTGCCCGCCGCACACAGGACCACCGCCGCGGCACCATCGCAAATGGGGCTGCTGTCGAGTACGCACAACGGGCTCGAGATAACCCGCGACCGGCCATAGTCATCCTCGGTGATGGCATGTCGAAACATCGCATGCGGATTGTGGCAACCGTTGCGGTGGGCGTTGATGCTGAATCCTGCAAGGCCCGTGTCGGGTACGTCGTATTGCCACATGTAGCGCTGCATCATCAGGGCGTTGAGCGCCGTGAAGCTGACCCCTTGGAATGTTTCATAGACGGCGTCCGCAGCCATGCCGAGGGCGGCGGTTGTATCGTGTCCCAGAGTGTTGGTCATCTTCTCCACACCCAGCACCAGGACGCGGTCGTGCAAGCCGGAGGCCACCGCCGCATAGCCCATGCGCAGGGCCGCGGCGCCGGACGCGCAGGCCGCTTCGGTCTTGACCGCTTCAATGTTGCGCAGTCCGCTGAAATCGGCAACCGCCGCAGCCAGGTTCTCCTGACCCGACAGGGCTCCACTCAGCATGTTGCCGACAAACAGGGCGTCCACCGACTCGACGTGCGCATCCAGAAGGGCCGACGTCACGGCTTCGTGGGCCAGATGCAGGATGGACTTGTCCCAATGCTCGCCGACTTCCGTCTGCCCCGTTCCTATAATGCACACTTCCTTCATGCCTGGATCCCTCATTCAGGGTGCTCTTGGACATCTCAAGGAGCCACGCCGCGCCCAACTCGCCGTGGTCGGCGAACCGCATGCGGGCCACCCATTGTATTCAAGCAGTGCCCTGGTTGTAAGTAGGTGGGTACTCACCCACGATCGCCTATCATTTCGGCCGCTCCGCCTCTGCTTGCAATTCGGGAGTTGAGGGCGGCGGTCGACCGCGAGCCTCTTTGCTGCTTCCATATACGCAGGCCGGGGCAACCTGATTGCAGGCAGGCACCCAAATCGACGGTCCTGAATTGTGTCCCAACACGGGGCCGTACAGGATGCCACCATAAAATTGGGCACGCAACGGTTGCCCTCCCATGGCCAAGGACATCAAGATTGCAGCCATTGGCGGCGGTACCGGTCTGCCGGTCCTCCTGCGCGGCCTCAAACACTACACGGGAGACATTACGGCCATCGTTACGGTTGCCGACGACGGAGGCAGTTCCGGCAAGCTGACGGAATCCACCGGCATGCTCCCGCCGGGGGACTTCCGCAACAACATCGCGGCCCTCAGCGAATCGGAAGAGCTGTTTCAACTTCTGCTGCAATACCGATTCGGGGACAAGGAAGGACTGGGCGGCCACGCGTTCGGCAACCTGTTGATTACGGCCATGTCCGCCATCTACGGGAGCTTCGAGGACGGCATCCTCAACACCAGCCGCGTCCTGGCCGTCCGGGGCCGGGTCCTGCCCAGCACTTTGGAAGCCGTCACATTGTGCGCCGAAGTGGCAGCCAGCGAACCCGCCGTCGCAGGCTCCGGCCTCAGGCGCGTACGCGGCGAAAGCAACCTGAGCCAAACCCATGGCCGCATCCGGAGGTTGTCCCTGGACCCGATCCAGGCCCGCGCCTTTCCCGGTGCGATCGAAGCCCTCCTGCGGGCCGACCTGATCGTGGCGGGTCCCGGCAGCTTCTTCACCAGCACCATGCCCAACCTCATTGTGGAAGGAATTCGCGCCGCGCTGCTGGCGGCCAAGGCCCCCAAGGTGTTTGTGGCCAACATCCTCAACCAGAAGGGCGAAACCGACGGCTTCACGCTGGTCGACTATCTTCAATGCCTTGAACGCCACGGGTTGGGCATGTTCACACACGTAGTGGTCAACAACCGTCGCCTGACGTCCGGAAACTGGCCCAGCCTCGAATGGATTCAGGCCCCGGCCCAGGAAGATCACATCAATGCCCAATGCGTGGAAGCCGACCTGATTGACGACCAGGTGCCTTGGCGCCACGATTCCCGCAAGCTGGCCCGGACCGTAATGGCCATGGTGAATGCGTGAACCGGGATGAACCTGTACGGTCCGCAATCGGACCCGTCACTGAAGGGAAGCGATGCTGGGGGCCGGCGCTTGTCGGATCCCGCCTCGAATCGGTCCGGTTCCGTATAATCTAAGGGCGTACGCGCGCCTTGGCATCCGTGCGGCAAGACGTCCACCTGGGGCAGGAGCAAGAATCCGACCATGTTTCGAGTTGCAATCAACGGCTTCGGTCGCATTGGCCGGCAGGTCACCAAAGCCATCCTCGACACCTTCCCTGAAGACCTGCAGATTGTGGCCATCAACGACCTGGGCGATGTCGGCGCCTTTGCCCACCTGTTCAAGTACGACACCAACTACGGCCGCTACGACGGCGAGGTGGAGTACCAGGATGGAGCCCTGGTCATCAACGGCAACCGCATCACGCTGTGCAACGAGCGCAACCCGGCGGATCTGCCGTGGAAGGATCTGGGGATCGACGTGGTCGTCGAAAGCACAGGTGTCTTCACCGACCGGGACAAGGCCGAACTGCACTTGGCCGCCGGTGCCCGCAAGGTCATCATCAGTGCTCCCGCCAAGGGCGAGGATCTGACCATGTGCCTGGGAGTCAACGAGGATGTCTACGATGCCGCCAGCCACCACGTACTGAGCAACGCCAGCTGCACGACCAACTGCCTGGCTCCGGCCGCCAAGGTGGTGAGTGACACGTTCGGCATCAAGATGGGCCTCATGACCACCGTCCATGCCTACACGGGCGACCAGCACATCCTGGACCTGTTCCACTCCGACATGCGAAGGGCGCGGGCCGCGGCCATGAGCATCATTCCGACGACCACCGGCGCCGCCAAGGCGGTTTCGCTGGTGGTTCCGGAGCTGCAGGGCAAGTTCGACGGCATGGCCATGCGCGTACCCACCTCCACCGTGAGCGTGGTCGACTTCGTGGCCGAGACGGAACGCCCCGGCACCACCGAGGAACTGCTGGCAGCATTCGACGAAGCGGCCGCGGGTCCCATGAAGGGCATCCTGGCCGTCAACCGCGATCCCCTGGTCAGTATCGACTTCAAGGGCGACGCCCACAGCAGCACGGTCGACGCCGAGTTCACCGCCTTCTACGGGAACCTGGTAAAGGTCGTGACCTGGTACGACAACGAGTGGGCCTACAGCAAACGCGTAGCCGATCTCGTCAACTTCCTGCGCCTGCAGGACGGCTGAGCCGAATACGGTCCCGTTACCCGAACGGGACCTGCAACCCCAACCGAATTAGCGTGGCCTTCAAGACGGTACGCGACATCGACTGGTCGGGCCGGCAAGCCCTGGTGAGGGTCGATTTCAATGTGCCCCTCGATCGCGAGGGTGCCATTGCCGACGATGCGCGCGTCTTGGCATCGGTGCCCACCATCCGGTACCTGTTGGACCGCGGTGCTTCGGTCTGCCTGATGAGCCACTTGGGCCGGCCGCGGTCCAAGGAAGATGCGCAGTTCACCCTCGCGCCCGTGGCGGACCGCCTGGGTCGGATCCTTGACTGTGAGGTTCCGCTGATCAAGGATCTGTCCGCACCGTCGGCCATGCGGAGCCCGGGGGCGGTGACACTGCTGGAGAATACGCGGTTTGAACCCGGCGAGACCGGGAATGATCCCGCCTTGGCCCAAGTCCTGAGCCAATTCGGCGACGTTTATGTAAATGATGCATTTGGCAGCCTGCACAGGGCCCACGCCTCCACGGAGGGTGTCGGGCATCTGCTTCCCGCCGTGGCCGGTCTGTTGGTGGAAACGGAACTGCACTGGCTGTCTCCCTTGCTTGACAACCCGCAGCGACCGGCACTCGCCATCATGGGCGGCGCCAAGATCAGCGACAAGGTAGGCGTCATCCGCAACCTGCTCCGACACATGGATGATGTGCTGGTGGGAGGCGGCATGGCCAACACGTTCCTCGCGGCGCAGGGCCGCGCCACGGGCAGGAGCCTGGTTCAGGCCGAAGCACTGGACACGGCTCGGAGTCTGCTCGCGGATTTCGGTGACCGACTCCACTTGCCGGTTGACCTGGTGGTCGCCAAGAAACTCGACGGCGAGGCGGATCGCAAGACCGTGCCTGCGGACGGCATCGAAGAAGACTGGATGGCGCTGGATATCGGGCCCGCCACAGTGGCCCACTACGCAAATCGCCTGGCTCCGGCGCGTACCGTATTCTGGAACGGCCCGATGGGAGTTTGTGAAGTCAAGCCATTCGACCAGGGCACCAATGCCCTCGCGGAAATACTGGGAAGTCTGCCTGAAGCCAGATCCGTTGTGGGCGGGGGTGACGGCGTGGCCGCCATCCGCCAGGCCGGCATGGAAGATGCCATCGGCCATCTTTCCACCGGAGGCGGAGCCTGCCTGGAATACCTGGCCGGAACCGAGTTGCCCGGCCTGGCCGTTCTGACGAGGTCCGGATGACCATGGGATTCTTGAGCAAACTGCGCAGCTGGCTCGGAGGCGGAGGCGGCTCCGGCCGCTTCCTGGAGATCTACGCCCTGAACTTCCGGTGTCAGGAACCGCTGTCCACCCGCATCGACATGTACAACGACTTGAGCCCGGTGGAGGAAGGATCCGGTGTGAAGGGAGCCGAGTACTATGTCAGGAAGGTGGTTTCGACCTCTGGCGACCAGCGGTGCTTCGACTCCTGTGAAATCCAGATTTGGCTGAACGGCCGCCGTCAGGAAGTCAACCGGGAAATCGCGGGCGGCCAGTTCCTGTCCGCCGAAGAGTACGCGGAAGCACAAGCCGACTTCCAGCGACGCATCCGGAACTCCGACTGATTAAGGCATCCGGGTGCTTGTTGGTGGTTTCGAACCGCGTCGGATGATGGGACCCGGGATGGAAACCACGGGCAACTTTCAAAAAATGTTGAGATGTGCGCCGGCTTTGCGTCCGCGTGCGGCCACCTCACCTGCCATGGTGCTGCCCGGCCCAACAGGTGTGCCGGTATCCCCAACCTGAGATCAACACCCTGAGAGGTCAAACCCCATGTCTAGAGTTCCCATCATGGCCGGCAACTGGAAGATGAACCTGGGACCGGCGGACGCTGCCGGCTTGGCCCGGGACATCATGCAGGCAACCGGTCGGGTGACCGCTGTGGAACAGATCCTCTGTCCTCCGTTTGTGTCACTACTCGCGGTCAAGGATGCGGTTTCCGGCAGCGCGCTGAGAGTAGGCGCGCAGAACGCCCATGCGGAACCTGACGGAGCCTTTACCGGGGAAGTCAGCGCGCCCATGCTGACGGGACTGGCCGACTATGTAATCCTGGGCCACAGCGAACGCCGTCAGTTTTGCCATGAAACCGACGACGAGGTGAACGCGAAACTCCATGCCGTACTCGAAGTCGGATTGGTGCCGATCGTCTGCGTTGGGGAAAGCCTTGAGGAAAACCGGGCCGGCCAAACCCGCGCAGTGGTGACCCGACAAGTGCAGGGCGCCCTGGCCAATGTAACCGGTGTGGATGCCGGACGGCTGGTGATTGCCTACGAGCCGGTCTGGGCCATCGGCTCCGGTCTGGCCGCGACACCCGACGTAGCCGAGGAAGTATGCGGTGAAATCATCCGCATTCTGCTGGCGGACCTTTACGACGGGACCGTCGCCGAAACCACCCGGATTCTGTACGGGGGCAGCACCAGCCCGGGCAACATCGTCTCGTACATGGAGTCGCCGGACATCGACGGTGCCTTGATTGGCGGTTCCGCACTGAAGAGCGATACGTACACTGCGATGGTGAGACTGACCGCCGGCACCTGAAATCGGACAGCGACATCCGCGGGGGCCATGAGCGTTCCGACAGGCCTGAACGAGAGTGTCCTGTACCTGAGCCTGTTGGGCTATTGCCTTTACGCGCTGGGATGGACCAACCAGCGGACCCAAAGGGGACTGTATCGATTCCTACTGATGTTGACCGGCGCCCAGCAGGTGGCGGCCCTGATTCTCTTTCTCCTGTACCTGCCCGGGATCCTGCTGCACGAAGGCACCCATTGGCTTGCCGCCTGGCTGCTGCGGCTCAAGCCCCGCGCCTTCACCGTCTGGCCCACGCTGCGCGGCAACACCCTGGAACTCGGCAGCGTCCAGATGGCCGAAACCGACATCTGGAGGGACACCGCGGTGGGGCTGGCGCCCCTGGTGGTCGGCAGTGCGGCCATGGCCGTGATCGGCACCCAAATCCTGTACGCCACGGAACTGGCCGAATTGGTGTTGGGCCTTCGCTTCGGCCGGATTGGCGACTGGTTCCGCGAAATGCTGGCGGTTCAGGACAGCATGTTGTGGCTGTACCTCCTGTTTGCGTTCGGCAACGGCATGATGCCCAGCGTCAGCGACCGCCGTTCGCTGCGCCTGGTCGTCTTCTACTTCGGGCTCGGGGTCCTGATGCTCGTGCTGGCGGATCTGTTGTCCCGCCAAGTATCCATCGACTGGCTATTGGCTGCTCTGGCGGGCACCGCTGCTCCCAGCCGCATACTGGTCAGTTGTCTGATGCTGGTCCTGTTGTTCGATTTCTGTCTGCTGGGTTTGTTGTCCGTGTACGACCTGCTTCTGAGCGGCCGCCGGACACGGTAGGCAAGACCCCGGCCTCTCGATCACCAACGGCCCCAACGACGAAGGCCCGGTGCAATGCAATACCGGGCCTTTCCGTCGCTCGAGGCGGTACCTCGGTTGCCGGTGTCGGTCAAACTTCCCAACGGACTTCGGCCAACCGGCATGGAGCCGCAATCAACCGAGGTGCGGTGTGATGGCGGCCATCAACGCTTCCTTGGGCTTGAAGCCCACAATCCGTTCCACAGGCTGCCCGTCCTTGAACAGGATGAGGGTCGGAATGCTGAAGACGCTGTGTGCCTGGGCTGTCTGCTGGTTCTCGTCCACGTCCAGCTTGCCAACCACGAGCTGTTGCTCGTATTCGACGGCAACTTCTTCCAGCACCGGCGCAATCATCTTGCAGGGACCGCACCAGGGAGCCCAGAAATCCACCAGCACGGGCTTGTCCGACGCCAGAACGTCGGTGGCGAACTCGCCGTCACTCAGCACTACAGGTGTTCCCATAATCCTCTCCTCTTTTCCGCGTGAACAAGCCCGAAGTATACAGTCCCGAAGTGATACCGCCCGGGATTCCGCGCAGTGGAACTGTTACGGATGCGTTGGTGTTGGCATGCGCCTGGACAAGGCGCAACGCCTCCGCTTCCGATTTGCCGGCCAGGTCCATGCCCGATGGTTTCCAGGCCCGGGAACTGACAGGGCCAGTGATTCAAGCTTGGCGAAGCACGAGATTCCGCACCTCGCCTGAGGGTGGCGGAATCCGTTCCATCGCCTCGCAGACCGTTTCAAGCTCCCTGGTTCCAAATCGGGATCCGCGGCCTGCCGAAACCCCAATCGCCGGGTGGCTACAGGCGCGGCTGGTGAATGCCTCGATCGACAATGAAGGCGCGGTACCGTGCAAAGGCTTGGTCAACGTCGCCGGGGGTCAGGCCGTAGTCGGCCAGTTCATATTGGTGGCGTTGTTCGCTTCGGCGGTGCCTTGACTGCTGAATCAGCCAGTCGTCCATGGCTGCCACGGCCCGTGGCTCCAGGTTCCAACGAAAGTGGTCATACACGACTTCGACCGTGGCCAACGGATCCTGGACCAAATCGTAATAGCTCAGATCAAGCCACCGATGTTCCAGTTCGGGATGCGCCAGCCGGAAATCCATGGCTCTGTCCATCATGCCGGATATCAGGGCCAAATGTTCACGGCCTTGTTCATGGGGAGACAACGGCTCCATCACAAGTGTGCGAACCCGTCCCACCAGACTGTTCCACGAGCCCATGAACTGTCTGGGAGCGCGGTGCATCTGGATGAACAAGGCATCCGGGTATGTTTGAATGAGGGCATCCAATTCCATCAAATGAAACGGCATTTTCAGCAGCCACTGCCTTGGCGGTGCCTGCTGCAACTGGTCGACATAGGCATGGCGCTGAAGGATTCCGCGGTGGTGGTGACGATAGGGAACGGACATGTCGACAGTCCCCAGCCAACAGGCATAGGAGGGCACGTGGTACCGGACTACATTGGTCCAACTGTGAAACGACATCCTCAAGAGCGTGATTTCCTCTTCCGGCTCGTTGGGGTCGATGTGATGCAAATCCGAGAACAACTTCACGAGCCCGGAGGCCTGGAGCGAGTCCTCCAAATACTTGATCCGGGGATCGTCCGGAGTTCCTGCAACGCCATCGAGTTCGTCACTTATCTCTGCGGCCTGCACTGTTTCAAAAGCCCGCAACACACGAAAGCGCGGATCCCGGGACAGCAATCGATGCAGCAATGTGGTTCCCGTGCGATGGGCGCTGACGATGAACACCGGTTGGACAATGTCCGTCTCCGCTATGCCTGGATGCTGGATGCGTTCCGCCGCCAGCCGGGCGTTGTTGCGTAGGGTGCGGCTCAGTTCCAGAACGACCCCGGTTCGGGCCGACTCCATGATTTGGGCCGCAGGTGCCTGCAAGGCTGCCACCAGTTGGTCCAATCCCTTAAGCAGCCAGTCGGGAAATGCTTCGTCGTGCGTTGTCTCCAGCCGCTCCGCGTAGCGACCGCCCTGTGCCATCAGGCAGTCAAAGTCCAGGCGACTTTCCGGGCGCGGGTGTGGCCATTCGCCAGGATGGCTTCTCACCCAGTCATCGGCACGTTGGAGCAGGGTTAGGAGGCCGGGCCATTTGATGGGACTGGGACAATCCTCACGTATGGCTCGGTCACAGATGGGCTGCGAGTCCTTGGGTTCGCGTTGACGGAACCAATAAGGTTCAAAGTGGTCGAACAGGGGCCAAAGTCCGTGGAGCGGCGAACGTGCGCCCTTGGCGAGGCACAGCCGCTTGAAGGCGGCATAGGAGACTTCGCGATGGTAGAACCCGAAGTCCCCAGGTTCAAGTTCACCGTATAACGAGCTTGGATTGCAGCAATGATAGATGGTGTATTGCCGACGAGGATTCAGGGAGATGCCGGCGATCATCTTGCTGTGCACGTCGGCTGGTTCCATGTTCCATTCGAAGACCGTGCCGCGTGGCCGGGCTTCAACATCCGCCATGGCGGCAAACAGGCGCGCCATGATATTGTCCGCATTGGCAAACCCGGTCGTGGACGTGGCCGTCTGGGGCAATCTGAAAATGGCAAGCGGCAGTCCGGCGCGCTGCGCAATCAACAGGATTTGTTCAGCAGTCAGCTTGGTCCACGGATACCCGCTTAGGCCCAACGGGAACACTCGCTTCATGCTGTCCGGGTCGGGCTGCATGTGGGTTTCGATGCGACTGTCCCGGAACTCCTTCGCAAACCCGCAAAAATACTGGGGAAACACCCCCAGAGTGGATACAAAGAACAGATGCTTGAACCGCAGGCTCAGACATAGGTCGAGCACTGAACGCAGACCTTCAACATTCGTGGTGCGCACGTTGGCATAGGAGGCGGCCAGTGCCACATCCGCGGCCACGTGGTAGACGGCATCGATCCGCCGGCAGAGTCCGGCGAAATCGGAAGGTGCCAATCCGAATCGGTTCTCGACCAGATGTCCCCTCCACACCCGGAGGCGGGGCCCAAAGCTTTCGTCCCAAATGCCTGCCTGCCGCATGGCTCCGCATACGCGTTCGAAGCCGTGGTCGGAATCGGTGGCCCGAACTAGACAGTGCACCACCCTGGACTTGTCTTGCTGAAGTAGATCCCGCAAAAGAAACCGCCCGACAAACCCCGTGGCACCAGTTAGGAACACCTCCTTGAAGTCCGGCGGTGCCGCCGGAGGCGCCAACTCCTCCTCGCTCACCCTGTTGCGAATGAAACGGCGCATCGCCAGAATGTCCTGCTCACATGCAGGCGGCATTGTGCCGGCCAGGGATGGAACAGGCACGGCAATATGGGACGACGGCATGGATTGCTCCGGGGAATACGGAAGGATGGTTGAACCGGCGACCTGTCCTGAACCTGTCGCTGCAGGCCTCAGGACACTGCCGGCTCGGGCGTGGCCAACGGAAAGTGATCTTCAGGCTCAGCGGCAAACACCGATGGTCGACGCGCCACCGTACGGTTCGACCGCACGGTCTCCTCCGGCTTGTAGACCTCGTCCCCAACCTGCTTCGCCGCCGCGTTGGACTTTCCGGTCACGATGGCTTCCGCCAACGACAAACAGGTAGCCGTCGTCATCAACTCCAGGGCACTGACCTGGAATTGGTACTGCGACTGGATGAAGGCGCCCAGTTCGGCAACCGAAATGGAATTGAGTCCGAAGGTGGACAGAGGCTCCTCCACGCTGCCGTCTTCATGCCCGCTGAGTTCCGCAACCTTGGCGGCAAGCTGTTCCACCACGTGGTCCACTGTGAACTGTCCGCCTGCATCAAGCCGGAAGGCGTCCGCATTGTTCACCAGGTGTCCGGTCCGCATGTAGGCCGGGGACGCCTGCGGCCACGGCGGATTCCGGAACAACGCGGTGATCAGGTGGTCATGCTCGGACCGCGCGCGCATGGCGTAGTCCAGGTTGTACAGGCAGAATCGGGCACTGACCGGAGGCATGCCGGAAGACTGGACCATGCGCAACACATGCAAATTGCGGGCAGCCATGCCGGCTTCCTTGATCGCGGCCGTATTGAAAGACAGTCCCGGCAGTCCCCGACGCCGCCGCCAGGCGGCCAAGCCATCGAGGAAGGCACTGGCGGCACTGTAATTGGCTTGTGCCGGGTTGCCGAACGTGGAGGCCACGGAGGAAAACATCACGAAGTAATCCAGCGGACAATCAATGGTGGCCCGGTGGAGATTCAGGGCGCCGCGGGCCTTGGGCGCAAAGACCGTGGCCACGGATTCGCGTGGCATGTCCACCAACAGGTGATCATCGATGACTCCGGCCAGATGAAACACCCCTTTGAGCGGCCTGCCCAGGCCGGCGATGCATCGCCGCACATCTTCTTCGCAGGCCACGTCTCCTGTCACGATTTCAATCTCGTAGTCGAAGTCGATCAGCGACAGGTAACTTGCCTGGCGGATCCATTCAACGGAGCGTCGCCGTTTCGGATCCCGGTCCATCAGTGTGAGATGGCGCGCACCCGACACCACCAGGTAGGACAGCACATGCAGTCCGATGCCGCCCAGCCCGCCCGTCACCAGGTAGGTTGCGTCCGGATCCAGGTAGGGTTGCCGATCGGCTATCGACAACCCGGATGCCCGCAGCGTTGGCGGTGCCTCCAGCACCAGCTTCCCCTGATGCTGTCCGGACATCATCAGCCGCAAGGCCTCGGTGTACTTGTGATAGGGGAACACCGTCACGGGCAGCGGCGGCACCGATCCCTGTTCGAACAACTCCAGGCAGGCACGGGAAATTTCGTGGGTGAGCCTGGGATCCTCCAGCATCAGGCGGTCGATGTCGATCGCGGCGAAACGCAGATTCTTGCGGAAGACGAACATGTTGAGTGCGTTGTCGGCAAAGATGTCCACCTTGCCGATTTCGCAATGCCAACCTCCTGGTCGCAGGGCCTCCAGACACAGGGCCACATGACGCCCCGACAGGGAATTCAACACGACGTCAACCCCCTCGCCATGGGTACTGTCCATCAATCCGTCGTACCAGTCGAAGCTGTGCGAGTCGAACACCTCCCGCACCCCTAGGGCCCGTAGCTTGTTTCGTTTTTCATCGTTGCCCGCCGTCGCGTAAATCTCCGCCCCAACATGCTTGGCGAGGGCGATCGCGGCCAAACCCACCCCGCCCATGGCAGAGTGGACAAGCACCCTCTGACCCTTCCGGAGGCGGGCCAAGTGCATCAGTGCATAGTACGCGGTCGTGTACACCGACAGCACCGAGGCTCCTTGTATCAGGTTCAGGCACGAAGGCTTGCGGAACACGGTGTGTTGATGAACCACCACGCGGTTGGCAATGCACCCGCCCTTGGTGAACACGACTTCATCCCCCGGATGGTGCTGGAGCACACCCGACCCGACCCGGCGAACCGTGCCGCTGCCCTCGATCCCGATTTCGGTCCCCAATGCCGACTGCTCGTACGCGGCGGGCGGCAGCATGTTCAGTGTCACCATGATGTCGCGGAAGTTAAGCGCCGCAGCGGACACCTCGATTTCAACACTGTCGTCGTCCAGTTCAGCAGGCTGGTAGGCCTTCATCTGGAGACCGTCCAACTGCCCGGGGTTGAAGACTTCAAGCTTGTAGCAGGCATCCTTGCCGGCCTGCAATGGCGTGTACCAGGCTTCCTTGCTGACAATCCGGGGCGACCAGAGGCGTTGATCCCGAACAGCCAGTTCACTTTCGCGCACATCGACACACGCCAGTCGCTCAAGTACCGACAGATCCTCCTGCGAACCCAAGTCCACCAAACGGAAGTCCAGTGCGGCATCCGTGGCCACTTCCACAGCCATGCTGCGGACTGCGCCCCACAGAACCTGTGCGCGGGGATCCTCAACGTCCAGGACTGCGCCGTGTGTGACAACGGTGAGGCGGCACGGCTCTGTGGTGCTCCCCAGACGGCAGGTCACCAAGGCCTGCACCAAGGCAATGAAACGGGTGACCACGCCCTCGCCCGTGGGATCGTTCGGGTCCTGGCCGCAGAAGAAGTCGACCGCGCGCAGTTCCCCCGCGAACGGCCATTCGTCGAGCAATTCGAACTTGCTGGCTTCAAATAGTTCCGATGGCACGCAGTGCACATGCGCACTGTCGAACCGGGCCGCCCAGGATTCCGCCCAACTCCCAGTCTCACCCAGAATCCACCTTGGTCCGGGGCCCGACCCTGTGTCGAAGTCTTCCCCATCGGTCGCCGGTGCCCGCAGGACGGTGGCGTGTGTGCCGGTGTGCATCGTGGACCATCCTGCCTCGGGCCTGAAGTCGCACCCTGGCTCGTGCAGGATGACGGCCAACCCTCCGGGGACCGCCAGCCGGCACAGGAGTTTCCATCCTGCATGATCAACCGGAACCCGTTCACTGTGGAGCAGCTGCAGTTCCGCGGTTGCCGGACGCAGGGGCCCCTGCTCCAGCATGGACATCGTTTGGTCCTCCGGAGCGACCGGTTCAAACCGCAGGGCCGCGCCCAATCGATGAAATCTGTCAAAGCAAGCCTGTGCCCCTTCCGGACGGTCTGCCACAAGCCAATATTCAGTATGGCCGTTCGAGCTCTCCAACGGCTCCACACACCGACTGAGAGCCGTCTGATCGGGTTCACGGCAGCCAGCCCATTCCACCACGCGGACAACCCGCGGTTCATTTCGGTCCGTACGCTGGAGGGACTCGATGATGGCAGCAGGTTCGTCTCCTGCGATCCCCTCGGGACCCGTCGGAACATGGACATCGGACAGGAACTTGGGCTGCCACGACACCACGTGCTTACTCCGGGCCATGTCGTGCCAGTTGCTGTCGCGTGCAATCGTGTAGTAGTCGCCAAGGACCGCTACCAGTTCACCCGTTTCACGATCATAGAAACCGAGGTTGAGGTAGTGTGCCTGCCGCTGCTTGCTGGCAAGACTGGGCTGTCCAACTTCGTCCACCTCTCCCCAGATTTGCGACTGGTCCGGGATCAAGCAGGTGACGCGGGGCGAGGTCTGCGGCCGGAAAAAAGTTAATCGGGCAATTCGATGCGGCATGGAGAACATGTCGGTGTGCGGCAACAGATTGTTGAGCAACACCTGCAGGATGCCGTCCAGCATGGTCGGATTCACGACCATGCCCTCGTCCCGCCCATTGAGCCACCACTCTTCGTCCATCTCCAACTCGACCAGCATGTCATTGGTGTTGGGGTCCTGCCAATAGCGTTGAACCGTCCGGAAGCTGGGTCCGTAACTGAACGTGTTTTCCAGAACGACCGCGACCCTCTCGTAGAAGTCGGGCCCCTCAACGGGGTTCCCGGACTTGAATCGGTCCAAATCCAACTCCGACAGGCTGCGGGGGATGCTGAGTTTCGGTTCCTTGTCCAAGAGCCGCACCCGCCCGCGGCTGTGGATTTCGCTCACTGCGTCCTTGTCGTACGTTCTGGAGGAAATGGTGAATGTAAACGCATCCGGCGCGTACGGAACCGGAACCAGGTGGGTTTGGAGGCGAACCGGGATCTGCGGAATGGGGCATCCCTTCAGGCATTCCATCTCTTCTATGTGAACCGGAACCCCTTCCAGAGCTTCCAATACCATCTCGGCGTAGCCGGTGGCAGGCATGATGCTGGAGCCGTAAATCCGGTGCTCGGCCAACCAGGGGAAGTCGTTGACGGACAGTCTGGTTTCAAAGAGAAGAGAGTCGCTGGCCACCCGGCGCCCTACCATGGGACCATGGGAATTCTCTCCTTGTTTCAGCAGTGCCTCGTCGTCGACATACGGATCCGCCACCGTGCTTTCATCCCTCGGATGAGCCGGCAGGAGATGGGTAATGGGGCGCGGACGCGGATACTGGGAGCGGAAGTCCAACGCAATGCCTGCCTTGAACAGACGGCCCAACGCCCGATGGAAGTCGAGGCCCGGGTCCGCATCCCGCGTCAATGTAGGCAGGCACACAGATGGGGCCAAGCCGGATTGCAAGCATTGGGCTATCGTGCCCTGCAGGGCACTGTGGGGTGCGACCTCCAGAATGACCCCGGGACGGAAGTCGCGCAGAATCGTCTCCAGTGCCGCCCCGAACCGCACAGGCTGCCGGATGTTGCTCCACCAATATGCACTGTCCAGCACATCCACCCTACCGCCCGTGACCGACGATATCATGGGCACATCGGCGCGGTATTCGCGCTCGTCGAGAAACGCCAGCGATGCCAAGACATCCTCATGGATTGGCTCCATGGCGCGCGAATGAAAGGCGATGTTGCCGGGTATCAGTTGATGCTGGAGATTGTGCCGCTCCAACTGCTCAATAATGGGCAAAAGGTCCGCCTCACTGCCACAAACAACAGTGCTGACCGGAGAATTCTCGCAGGCAATCTCCACCTGCGCCGCGCAGTTTCGACCCGAGGAGGAAAGATTACGCACATCGTCCAGCAGATCCTCCACGCCAGGGCGATCCAGACCGATGACCAGCATGCGCCCCGATCCGGCAGTACGCTGTTGCAACGTGGCACGGTGATAGACAAGCCGCGTCGCTTCAGCCAGCGAAAGGGCCCCGCAGGCGTAGGCCGCCGCCACTTCGCCGGAACTGTGTCCCACCACGCAGTCGGCGTACACGCCCCAGGTCTTGAACATCTCCAGCAAGGCACACTGAAGCATGAACGTGACCGGCTGGGCCAGTTCACACTCGTCAAGGGCTGCCTGCGTAGCGGTGAAGCAGGCCTTGCGCAGGGATACGTCCGAGTATGCTCGCCAATGCCCCTCCACGGCATCCACAACACGGCGGAACACCGGATGGGCGTCGTACAGATCGCGTCCACAACCAGCCCACTGCGTTCCCTGACCCGAGAACACCATGACCAACGGTTGTCCTTCCTCGTCCACGGTGGCAACCGGTCCGGAGTCCTGGCCAAACGCCTCCAACGCCTCAAGCAGATGGTCCCTGCTGCGAACCGCAAAGGCTGCCCGGGCCGGGAAATGGGTACGCCTCCGCGAAAGGTTGCCTGCCAGCGTGTAGAGATCCCAGGGATGAGAACGTATGGCTTCCTGCAGATCCCGTGCGGTCTCGACCAGCATGCGGGGCGTGCGGGCGGACAGGGGAACCATGGTGCCGGCGTTGGCAGCCAGCGCCACCGACCAGACACGCGGTTCCCGAGGCCGGTACTCGCTCACCACGCAATGTCCATTGGCCCCTCCGAAGCCAAAGGAGTTGATTCCGACCACGGCGGGCCGCTCCGAAAACGGTTCGCAAGCCGTCAGCACTTGCATATTGCCCCGTTCGAAATCGATCTCGAGATTCGGTACGTTGAAATTGTTCGAAATCGGTGCGAACGTCCGTTCCTGCATCATCAAAATCGTCTTGAGCAGGGCACAGTGAAAGGCAGCCGCTTCCATGTGGCCCAGATTGCTCTTGACGCTTGACAGTCGCAGGGGAACTTCACGGCCGCACCCACCGAACGCGTCTGCGATCGCGTTGCCTTCAATTCGGTCGCCCACGACCGTGCCTGTGGCATGTGCCTCGATGTAGTCGAAATCCTGCGGCTTCCTGCCGGCACGGGTATAGGCGATGCGCATGAGCTCCGCCTGCGAGTGCTGGGTAGGCGCTGTGATGAAACGTCCGCTGGCCAGGCCGCGGGCACCATCGGCAGCTCCTGCAGTGTTTACGGCTGTGGCCTCCAGCACGGCATACACGCGGTCACCGTCCCGCTCCGCAACCGGTAGAGGTTTGATGGCAAAGAAGAACACGCCTTCGGAGCGCATGTACCCATCTGCATCCGCATCGAAAGAGTTGCATCTGCCATGCGGGCTGATGACCCCCAGTGCATTGAACGCCGTGCTCAGTCTGGCGGAAGCCATGGAGTTGCAGGATCCCACGAGGGCCTGTTCGCAGTCACCGGCTTTAAGGGCATTCATCGCGGTGTGCAGGGCGCTCAAGCCGGCGGAACAGGCAGTGCAACACGTAATGGAAGGCCCCATCAAGTTGTACTGATAGGAAATCCGGTTGGCCATCATTGCCAGGCTTATGCCGATGACACTGAACATGTTGTTGCCATGAGGGGGACGGTAATTGGCTTCGGGTGGAGTCTGGGCGCCGACAAACACCCCGGTGGAGCTGTTGCGGAGTGCGTTGATGCTCCAGCCGGAATGTTCGATCGCTTCCCAGGAACAGTTCATCAACATCCTGGCCATGGGACTGGCCTGCTCCATTTCGGTGCGGGAAAGACCAAAAAACCCGGCATCCAGCGCGAACCTCACATCATCATCGATCAGCCCTTCGTAGGGACTGGCGAAGCGGCCAAAATTGGCTCCGGAGCCGATGGGCCGAACCCCTTTGCCGAACCGATCCGCGACGGGTGACCGCACCACGTCCCGCGTGCTGAGGAGATGCCAGAAGTCGGCATCGGACCGGAGGGAACCGGGCAGACGATGGCTGTAGCCCACAATGGCCACAGCGTCTTCCAACCTTGATGAATTCATGCCGTCCTCCTCTGCATGTACAGGTGAAGCGCCGATTGTCGACCCAGCATGTTCAACATACCGGCCAATAAAATCCGCATAATTTTGCCAATGCCTGCAAGTCCGATGAGATGCATGCCGTTCGTGGGGGTTCAATTGGATGAGGACAAGCGACAATCCTGTGGCCGTTGCCCCGCCAACCCATCCTCAACACTGTCGGGCACCATCAATGGCCGGAACCTGTGAAAGACCCATCCGCCACTCGCGGGACCAGGGCACCTGTCCACAAGTTCAACACTCCCCTGATGTCGCCTTGCGTCCCGAACCGTACCAGTGGCCGAAAAGGCAGGATCAGGACACCTGATGCCATCCAGTCAATGGTCAGGAACATCCGCTTCAGTTGCCCCGCCTACCCAAGGAGGCAACCTCGACTTTCCGTGCTGCATCAGCTGAAGGTCGCTGTGTCCGTCGTGCTGTCGGACCTCAACCCCAAGACAACTGCAGTCAACGGTTTCTGCTCAGCCGCCCTACGAGAAACCACACGTTGGAACCTTAATCAATTCGCATCAACTGCGCAGCCCAATCCGCCATTCCTTTGCACCAACAGGCCTTGCCAGGCACAGACCGTCCGGAACACCACCGCCCGCCCATTCGCCATGGAATTTGACTGGGCTCATCCCTGCCGAAGTGGCATCGGCAGGGGTTCCGTGGGCCGCCGTGGAGCGCTGTGCGCGCTGTCGTCCCCGACTGGCGCGTGCGGTGCACGTCCCCTGTTGTCGTTCAGGCAGTGGCCTGTCGGGTCGCTGGGACGCCCCACACCCAACGAACTTGCAACAAAGCTGACACTGTGGTCGATGCTGTCGTCCGGGGCCATGGGGAAGCACTGCTGCAACCATGGCCGGCACAGCGAAGTACCCCCATGGAGCCCAGCCGGCGCTGCCTCAAGTCAATCCTTGGACTGGAGCGTCTCCTCCAGCGTTTCGGATGCCACGCGGAACATGGAGGCTCGAATCTCCTGGCGCCGTTTTCGCAATTGTTCCACTATCGACCACAAGGCATCCTCGATCCGACGAATGGCATCGTCGCGCTCCTCGGGAGCCAACGCAGTGGAATTTGCAAATTCGAATTTTTCGACCGTGAACTGGGCGATCTGGCCAATGTTGTCGCCCACGATCTCCATGTCAACCGAAGGACGGATCTGTACTTCCTCGGTCGGCTGCTGTTGTTCATTGTTGCCTTGGCTCATTGATGTTTTCTCCTTGTCATGATTGTTGCATGTTCATCCCCGGCAGCGAGACGTGGTTTGTCGGCCGGTACACAACCAGCCACAACCCACGTGCCGGTCGTGAATTCACAGGCTGCCACAGGCCTTCCGACGCGTCCGTGAACGCGTCCAACGGTGCAGTGCGGGAGTCTTACACATTGATCACCTCGTCCAAACTGCCGACCGTCCAGCACGTTCCTGACCGCCACGGATGGGGCGCACCGACCCAAATGCATGCCAGGATTGTTGAAGCAGTTGGCGATAGCCAATAGGACCCGCAGACCCGCACTACCGCGTCGGTTGCTCAAGGTCCAGGAGCAGGGCCTTGCCGTTTGACCCGATGGCTGGATCCAGCATCGCCTGGTGTTTGGCAGCATTGCTACTACTGGTGGCTTTGTCCCCAAGTTGGCTACCCAGAATACTGTCTCCCCGTTCCCAGGTAACATGCAGAGGCATAGGGGGCTCCTTCGGATCAGGGTACCGTAGGCGGGTGTTCAGGACACCCAAGAGTGGCGACATTCCTGTGGGTAATTGTACAGGATTCCAACGACGAAATAACCAGTGCCCGCGTCTTCAAGCCCCCAAAAGGGATTTCCCCCTCACTGTTCAAATTTTTATGTCGCAGCAATTCGTTTATAAATTATGTTTATAAAACAGAATACCATCTTTTCTCGGCATTTGCCGCAAATATATCAGCTTATTTTTCAATTCCAGCCACAATCCGCAGTTCAATGTCGGCACCCGGAAGGGATTCCTGGGTTTCAGAGGCGGCCTCGAACCACAATCCAGCCGGTATGAGCCGCAGGACCGAGCGATGCCGTACCATTTTAAGTGCGAACCGCGATCCTGGTCACGCGGCAATGCGCGTACAGCGAGAGTTGACGACGGCCGGGAAACGGCGACGGCCCCATGTTCGACCATCGCCAGTGGGATTGCACCACTTCCATGACGGAGGCCGGAATTCGTCTCCAGCCGATGTTGCCCTTGTTGCAACACGCATTGTCGCGCTTCGACCTCAACCAACCAGGTCTTGCATCTGGCCTCGAACCGGGACCGACACCGTCGTTGAGGCGTCCTGTATCAAGGCGGCAACTTGAATGGACAACAGCCGCAGGACCAGTCAGCGGTTGCTCATGCCTTTCGGCACAAGTGGAATCAGGTCAACGGCCATGAGTGCCACAACATCGGTTTGCAAACCAACGGCACAGTCCGTCTCCATGGAGGAATGCTGGTGGCGTGTGTGCCATCAGGTCGGTTCCGCCACCGTGGTCCACGTGGACCTGTCCCCGTCTGCACTTCGGGAGCGGTATGCCGCATCGTGGTTGAACGCGGGGGAGCAGATGCACCGCCACCGTTTTCGCTCCGCCCGCCGAAAGCGGGAGTTCAGCCTTTGCCGCGCAGCCTTGCGTGCCATTGTCTGTCACCGCCTGGGTTGCCTCAATCGCGACCTGTCCTTTGGTCTGTCCCGCTACGGGAAACCTTATGCCCTGGTCGGGGGAACCCGGGCACCTGTCAGCTTCAACCTCAGTCACAGCGGTCTGCACGGCCTGATCGCGGTTGATCGGGCCGGCCGCATTGGCGTGGACGTGGAAGTGCGCCGGCCTCGTCCGGATCTTTCGGACACAGTGCGCACGGTCATGACGCCACTCGAAGCCAGGGCGTTGTCCAGGTTCCCAAAGTCCGAGAAGGATCACCAGCTGTATCGCATCTGGACCCTCAAGGAGGCGATTGCCAAGGCGTTGGGCATGGGTTTCTCCCTGGACTTGACCGGGTTTTCCATTCCCGTTGCCATGCTGGACGGCACGCGAACCTGTGAATTCCGTTTTCCACACGCCCCCTCCGTCCGGTGGCGACTGGAAGACTTGGGCACCCCCCTTTACGCGGCTGCGTTGGTGCTGGAACTGTCTCGGGACTCTTTGGGACGTTCTTGACAAAACCCCCATCCAACCCCAAGCTCACCCGTGCCCGGCGCCTGTCCGGCAGCCCAGGAGGAAGCACGCGGGGCCGGAGCCCAGCCGATGGCGGTTCCGCAAGCTCGTCGTGCCTGTGGCAGCGGCATGCACTGCATCCAATACCGGTGGCACCGAACTGCGCACACGTCTGGCCACGGGAGCATGCCGTCATCCGCCCTGGCCGCTGGAAGCCTCATGCATGGGCCGAGCCGAGTGTGTCTTTCAGGAATTTGGATTGCACTCCGGCCAATAGCTTGGCACCATCGTTGCGGGCGATGCTTGGATGGTCTTCCGCGTCAAGCATGGCCACGGTGCATCCCAGACCTTTGGCGACTAGAGTCGGTGGGCGGCACGTCAACCCGGGCATTTACATGAATTGGCTCTTGCCGAACGTGACATGAGTTGCCAAGCAGCGACCGTCGCGTGAAGGCGCCAATCGCAAACGGGGCATGCCCAACCTCAACTTGTACTACAATTGACTTGAAGATTATTGTCCCCGCGGTGTTGGACTGTCCACGCCGGCGAGGGCGTTTGGCTACTTTTCCTCCCGGTACTCCACACCGTTGGTTTCCGCTGCCTCCATGGACCTCGTCAAGTCAACCAAACGGTTGGGCCAGTCGTTTTGGCTCCAGGACTCGTCCTCGCTAATTGACCTTGGCGAAGAGCCTGCGGTGTTCCTCGGAGAATCCGGCATTGCCGGCGTAGCCGGCTGCCTGACCCCCAGCGCGGACGACATCCGCAACCGCGAGGCGTGCCGACATGCGGTACAGGCCTGCTTCGAGGCGCGCGACAGCATCGACGCCAGCGGGATTTGGGAAGGCCTGCTGCTGAAGGAAGCCGCCCTGCTGGCTGACAGCCTGATGCCGGAACACATCGCCTCACGCGGGTCCGAAGGCATCGTGGGCATCCCGCTCAGGCCTGATCAGGTCTTCGACACGGAGGATATCTGTGCCTACGGCAGGCATATGGCCCGGCGCCTAAATCGGCACAACGCCGCGGTCCGGGTTCCGGCTTCCGATGCCGGCATCGGAGCCGTGTCGGTTTTGATTGAAGACGGCATCAGTGTATTCGTTACCGGCCTGATGGACCGCAATCGCTTGGGACGGACCCACGACCAGTACTTGGAAGGGTTGAACGCCCGCGTGCACCGCCGATTGCCAATCGACCATGTGCAGTGCTTTGCCGGTCTGGACATTGCAGGCATCGACTCGATGGTCGACCACTTGCTGGAGGAAGCCTTTCAGCACGACCCGCGCCCCGAACGGAAAATTGCACTCGAAGGCCTGAAGGGACGAGCCGCGGTGGCCACGGCCCGCCTGAGCGCCGCCATGAAGTCGCGCCGCCTGCAGGGCCCAAAGTGGAATAATCTGCTGCGCAATGGCGCCCGCGAAATGACCCTCGTGTGGGAAAACATCACGGCCACCAGCTGCTGTACGCCTCGTACCTATTTCAACAGCCTGATCGGTCCCGGCACCATCTCGGTACTCCCCATGGAGGTGTTGCAGGAACTGCAAATCGATGGGGAACCGTCCGTTTCACTGTTCCAAGGCTATTCCCAGGCCGACTCCCTGTTTGCCGAACTGACGCGCATGGGCATTGAACTGCACAGGGAAATCGAACACATGGTTGACCGCCAGCTCGACCAGGCCCTGGATCGCTGGACAGCAACGTTGGAAGCCATCACGGAGTTGCGCGCCGCGTCGCTGCTGTTCACCTGAACCGGTTGTCGGCACCGGCCCGGGGTCGATGTCCGCACGAACGTTCCGGGCAGGCGACTTGCGTCAAGATCGGCGTCGCTTGAGAAACGCCTCAAAATCCGCTTGGCGCAGCGAAGGCCGATGGACCGGCCTGCCGTGGTCGGCTCCCGGAGACTCGTCAGCCGCCTCGACCGTCTGGTCTGTCCCCTGGTCCGGGAAGGTCAACACCTCGTCCGGATCGCGTCCCTGCACCATCTGCAACAGGGGAACCAGGACACGCGCCGCGGTCTGCAGGTAGAGAGCTGCCAACTGACGGTTCCCCGGCAGGTTGAGAATCAGGGTGCGGCCGCGGATTCCCGCTTCCCCGGCCTCCAGCGCGGCCCCAATCGAGTTCTGCGCCCACGCCTCCGATCGCAGCCAGGGCAGCAATCCCGGCAGGGAGCGCTCCAGCACACTGCCCGTCGCTGCCGGAACCACCTGTCGGGACAGCGCCCCCGGCGCCGGCCAGGTGCCGCCCACGGTCAGGAGCCAGTCCACCTCCTCATCGTCGCACTGTCTGCGCATCGCTTCCTCCACCACATACTGGTGGCCTGAAACCTGCAGCTCCTCGTGGATCACGGGCCTGAGGCCGGGAAGGCCCAACAGCACATCCAGCAGGAAGGAACTGAAACCCGCGTCCAATTCGGGATAGTGGAGGATGGAGGTGGTGACCAACAACATGCGCACTCGTACTGCTGGTGCCGGGGGTCAATCCGACATGGAGCGCGTACCGGATGGCGACAGGCACTGCCATCCGGAAAACCTCGGAGCCGGCATCCCTGCCCGCGGCCGGACCGCGCAGCCGTTGCCCTTCGCGGCACAGACCTTGTTAAGGATAAAGGGCAACTCTGCAGAGTTGCCCTGACTGCCCCGGTGCCGGTCGGCAAGGGTTGTCGGCCAAACCCGGGCGGGGACTAACGCTTGGTATATTGCGGGGCCTTGCGGGCTCGTTTGAGCCCGGGTTTCTTGCGTTCCTTTTTGCGCGGATCCCGAGTCAGGAGGCCGAGGGACTTCAGCGTGGCCTGCAGTGCCTGCTGCGCCTCCGAGCCTTCGTCCTCGCTCTTGACCAGGGCGCGCGCGATGCCGTGACCGGTGGCGGCAGCCTGTCCCGACTCGCCTCCCCCCTTGACCCTGACGCTTACATCCACCGCATGCAGCCGGTCGGTGGCCCGCAAGGGAGCCAACACCCGTTTGCGACTGGCCTCGCGCCCGAAGAAATCCTCCATCGGCTTGTTGTTGACAACGATCTCGCCCGTGCCGGGAACAATGCGCACCCTGGCGGACGCCGTCTTGCGCCTGCCGTTGGCCTCAACATATCTAACGTCCATGTGGTTCTGTTCCTACAGTTTTACCTGGCGGGGATTCTGGGCTTGATGAGGATGGACACCCTCGGCGTACACTTTGAGCTTGGCCAACTGGGCGCGGCCCTGACGCGTCCTGGGCAGCATGCCCTTGACCGCATCGCGCAGGACGCGGTCCGGAAACCGTTTCAACTGTTCCCGCAGAACAACCGAGGTCAAGCCGCCAGGATAGCCGGAATGTCGATGGTACTCCTTGGCATTGAGCTTGTCGCCGGTGACCTGCACCTTGCCACAGTTGATCACCACCACATAGTCGCCGTTGTCAACGTGGGGGGTGTAGGTTGGCTTGTGCTTGCCGCGCAGCAGCGTGGCAATCCGGGTCGCCAGCCGACCCAATGTCTGGCCTTCGGCATCCACCAGCAGCCATTGCCGCTGGGCATGGGCCTTTTCGGCACTCAAACTGAATGTCTTCACGCTTTGCCTGCCTTCCACATGTCCGAAATCGGAGTCGCATAGGTAACCCGGCTGAGCACCAATCCGTTGGCGGGGGCCGGGCCCGGAGTCACACCGCCAACACTGTCCCTGAGGCTGCGCAAGTCCGCGAGCGTCAGTTGCCGCCTGCCGACCTTAACCGTCAAGGCTACCATCCGACGCACCATGCGAAAAAGGAACGCATTGGCGGTCACCGTGAAGCGCAGCGCTTGTAGTGCCCCGTTGCCCCACACAGCCGGATTCCGTTCCCAGCAGGCCTTCAACACGGTGCGCACGGTATGCCCGCCGTCCGGAGCCGCTCCCAGAAAACCAAAGTCCCGCGTGCCTGTCAACAGGGATGCCGCCTGGTTCATGCCGCGCAGGTCCAAGGGAACGGGCACGTACCAACAGGCACTCCGCTGCAATGGCCAGCGACGAGGGGCTGTTGGCAACCGATGGGACAGGACATGATACTCGTACGTGCGCGTCAGGGCATCGAACCGGGGATGAAAGTCCTCGGGCACCCGGTGCACGTCCAGGATGGCGACCGATCCGGGCAGGCGGGAGTTCCAGGCACGCGCCAGATCCGACAACGAATGGTTCCAGCCAACCTGTGCTGCGATGACCTGGCCGGTGGCGTGCACGCCGGCATCGGTGCGGCCGGCCGCGGCAACGGAGACACGGGTTCCAACGCAGGCATGCAGGGCGGTCTCAAGCGCTTCCTGAACGGTGAAGGCATTGGGCTGGCGTTGATAGCCATGGAACGAACTCCCGTCCCACGCCACGCGCGCCGCTACCGATTGCCGGAACCCCGTTGCAAAATCAGGATTCCTCACCCGCAGCCGTCGCCAACGGGGCATCCACAAACTCAACCAGCACCATCGGCGCCGAGTCAACCTTGCGGGCCCCGAGCTTGATCATGCGCGTGTACCCGCCGTTGCGCTCGGCATAGCGCGGGGCCAGCGTTTCGAACAACCGTTCCACCGACGCGCGGTTTTGGTTCAGACGGGACATCAGGAGGCGATAGGCGTGGACGCGGTTGCCGCCGGCCGCAAGACCGCGCTTGGCCTTGGTCACCATGCGCTCGGCTTCGCGGCGCATGGCCCGCCCTCTGGCCTCCGTGGTGACAATCCGCTCATGCTCGATGAGCTGGTTGACCAAGTTGCGCAGGTTGGCCTTGCTGTGGCCGGACGCCTTGCCCAGACGGGTGTGCCTAACTCTGTGACGCGTGCTCATGCTCGTGTACTTCCTCGACTCAGGCCGCTTCCGGCTCGCTGACAGACGGAACCGGCGCGGGGTCGGCGTCGTCGGCCTCCGCCTCCACGCCCGCGGTCTCGGCGGATTCCTCGGCGGATTCCTCGGTGTCTTCCGGCTCCAGGTACTCGTCCAGGTTCACGCCCGGCAGACGCAGCATGTCCTTCTTGCGGAGCTGCGTAACGAGTTCGTCCAGGGACTTCTCGCCGAAGTTTCGAATGGCCAGCATCTCCTCACGGCCCTTCTCCATCATCCGGACCAGTTCCCCAACCGTGGCAATCCCGACCCGCTTGAGGCAATTGTAGGTCCTCACGTTCAAGTCCAAATCCTCGACCGAGGATTCGAACACGGCGTTGGGCATCGGTTCCACTTCCTCGACCACCGGCTCCAACACCTCGGGTGTATCGGTGGACACGACCCGCAGGTGCCGAATGAGAATGTCGGCGGCGGTTTGCATGGCTTCGGAGGGGTGGATCGACCCGTCCGTCCAGATTTCCAGCGACACTTGGTCGAGATCCGTCTGCTGCCCGACCCGATGGTCCTCCACCGTGAACGCCACATTCACAATGGGACTGAACATGGCATCGATGGGCAGGAACCCGGGCGGGGTGTTGTTGCGTTCCTCTTGGCGGGAAAACCCGTAGCCCTGCTCGACAATCAGGTCAATCTCCAGGTCGGTGGCGCTGTCCGCGGTCAGCAGGTAGTGCTCCGGGTTCAACACTTCCACGTCGTGGCTCGCCATGATATCGGCTGCGGTGTAGATGCCCGGCCGCTGCACATGCAGGGTCAGGGGGGTGGGCCGGGCCGCATGGGACTTGAGTTCGATTTCGCGCAGGTTCAGGATCAGTTGGGTCGTGTCCTCGCGCAGGTTGGGGATGGCGGAGAACTCGTGGTAGATATCCTGAATGCGGACCGCCGTGACGGCAGCCCCCTCCAGGCTGGACAGAAGGACGCGCCGCAAGGACACACCCAGGGTCGTGCCATAGCCGCGGGCAAGCGGCTTGAGCTGAAACTTGCCGTACTTGCGGGTTTCGTGCTCAGTGTGCAGCTTGGGCAGAACCGAGTGTTGCAATGTTCGCTCTCCTCGCTGGGACACGCGCCAAGCCTGGCTTAGCGTGCGCTGTAGTACTCGACAATCAACTGCACATTGAGATCCATCGGGGTCTCCTCGGGCCGCGGGGCCTGCAGCACACGCCCCTCCAGGGAGGATGGATCAAAGGCCAGCCAACTGGGCAGAACGTCGCCCGACCGGAACTCCTGCTGGCTGAAGTAGCGGTTGCCCCGACTGGTGGGACGCACGGTGATCACATCACCTTCCGCCACCGTGTAGGAGGGGATGTTGTTGCGGCGGCCATTGACGTCGAAATGGCCATGGGTCACCAGTTGCCGGGCCTGAGCGCGGCTGGTCGCGTACCCCAGACGGTAAACCACATTGTCCAACCGCCTCTCAAGCAGGCTGACCAGGACATCGCCGGTCAGGCCCGGGGCCCGCGTCGCTTCGCGGAAGTACCGCCGAAACTGCTTCTCGTAGACGCCGTAGATGCGCCGCGCCTTCTGCTTGGCGCGCAACTGCATGTTGTAGTCCGATTCGCGCCGGCGCCGCATGTTCTGCCGCGCGCCGTGTTCACCGGGGGCGTATCCCTTCTTGTCAAAGGAACAGCTCGGGCCCGTGCACCGGGTCCCCTTCAAGTACAGCTTTTCACCTTCGCGGCGGCACAGGCGGCACACTGCGTCCGTATATCGAGCCATGAATCCTTCCTTGGAAAACCGCCGGGAACCGGACGGGAACTGCGGGGGCCTGACTAGACCCGCCGCTTCTTGGGGGGGCGGCAGCCGTTGTGGGCCAGCGGGGTGACATCCGTTATCGACAGAATCTGCAACTTGGCCGCCACCAGGGCGGACAGCGCGTTCTCGCGGCCGGGCCCCGGGCCCTTGACAAACACGTGCACCTCGCGGACACCAAATTCGTTGTAGGCCTTGGTACCGGCCTGCTGGCCGGCCAAGCCGGCGGCGTACGGCGTACTCTTGCGGCTGCCGCTGAAGTTGTTGCAGCCGCTGCTGCTCCACACCAGCACCGCGCCGGCGTTGTCCGTCACGGTCACGATCGTGTTGTTGAACGTGGCCCGGATGTGAACCTGGCCAAAGGGAACCTGCCGCTTGTCGCGACGAGCCCCGCGTGTGGGTCGAGCCATCTGAAGCCGTCTGCTCCGTGGTGTGCTGCTGAATCGGAAAAGGGTTGGTATGCAGTGGGTTCGGGAACGACCCCGCCGTCGAAACTAGTGCGCGACCCGGCGCCGGCCGGCCACGGTCTGCCGCCGGCCGCGGCGCGTGCGGGCATTGGTGCGCGTACGCTGGCCGCGGGAGGGCAGGTTGCGTCGGTGGCGCAGGCCCCGATAGGAGCCAATCTCCATCTGGCGGGACAGGTTCATCTGCACCTCCCGCCTCAGGTCGCCCTCGACCATAAGGTTGACATCGATGAACTCGCGCAGGCGGCTGACATCGGTTTCGCTCAGGTCCCTGACCCGCACCGCTGGATCCACTTGGGTCTGGCGGCAGATGTCCGCGCTCGTGGTTCGCCCGATGCCGTAGATATAGGTCAGCGAAAACAGGACCTGCTTGTCCCTGGGAATGTCAACTCCCGCAATACGAGCCATAGAATCTCCTGTGTGGCGTTGCCGCAACCGATCCCGACGGACGCGGAGGGTCAGCCCTGACGCTGCTTGTGCCTCGGATTGGAGCAGATTACGAACAGTGTCCGCTTGCGTCGCACCATGCGGCAGTTGTCGCAAATCTTCTTGACGGAGGGCCTTACCTTCATTGCATCTTCCTCGCGCGCGGCCACAACGGCCCGGAGCGCAGACGGGCATGGTACCGAAATCTCAGAGGCAAGTCAAAATCTGCGGTCCTGCATCCGTGATCGCCACCGTATGCTCAAAGTGGGCCGACAGGCTTCGATCCTGGCTGATCACGGTCCACTCGTCGCGCAGGAGCCGTGTGCGCCAGGTGCCGATTTGGACCATGGGCTCCAGGGCCACGGTCAGGCCGGGCGGAAACGGACAGTTGGCCTCCTCGGAATTGGGCCGCAGGAAGTGCAGTAGTTGCGGCGGTTCGTGCAGATGCCGCCCGACCCCGTGGCTGGTGTATTCCCGGACCACTTGGAGCCGCTCCGCATGAACATGGGTCACGATGGCGCGGGCAATGTCGTTGCCTGTGCCGCCCACGCGGGCCGCCTGAATGGCGGCGTACAGGCTGTCCTCGGTGGCCTGCAGCAAGTGCCGGGCCTTCTCGCCGATTTCGCCAACCGGGTAGGTCCAGGCCCTGTCGCCGATGAACCCGTCGTGTATGACGCCGACATCGATGCTGACGATGTCGCCCTCGTGCAGGATCCGATTGGCGGCCGGAATGCCGTGCACCAGCTCCTCGTTGACGCTGATGCAGGTGTGGCCGGGAAACCCCTGGTAGCCCAAAAAGGCACTGCTGCCGCCGGCCGCGGCAATGAAGTCCGCACTCAGGTCGTCCAGTTCGAGGGTGGACACACCCGGCCGGATTGCATCCGCCAGCATGCGGTGAACCTCGGCCACGATCCGGCCGGACTCTCGCATGCGGGTAATCTCATCGGGAGTCTTGACCGTCCAGTCGGGCTTGAAGGGCCCCTTTCCCTTGCCGCGCGCGGCCGCCAAGCGCCGCGCCATCCTGCGCCGCCGCCTGCGGAATCTCATTCGGGCGCAAACTCCACGAGGCCGGCCAGTGCCTCCCTCAGACGGCCGCTGACCCGGTCCGGCACACCATCCGCCTCCACCGTCAGGAGTCTCCGCAAGGCATGGTAGTAGCCCAGGAGCGGGGCGGTCTCCCGGTAGTAGGCCAGGATGCGTCGTTCCACCGTGGCCGGATTGTCGTCATCGCGCTGGTACAGCTCGCCGTCGCACTGGTCGCAGACCCCGTCCACCTGCGGCGGGGCAAACCGAATGTGGCATATCAGACCGCAGTCCCGGCACTGGCGTCGACCCGTGATGCGGTTCATGCACTCCGTGTCGTCCAGGTTCAGGAAGACCGCCTGCAGGGTGGCTGTCGCCGCGTCCGCGATCTCCGCCATGGCGTCCGCCTGCATCAGATTCCGGGGGAATCCGTCAAGCAGGGCGCCGCCCGCACAGTCGGGCCGCGCCAGTCGGTCCCGGACCATGTCGATCGTAACCGTGTCCGGCACCAGGTCGCCGGCGTTCATGATGCTCTCCGCCAGCAACCCCAGTTCCGTGCGCTGTTGGAGATTTTCCCGGAACAGGTTGCCGGTCGACACGTGCGGCAGGCCGCTGGCAGCGGCCAGCCTTTCCACCTGGGTTCCCTTGCCGGCCCCGGGCGCACCCAGAAAAATCAGGTACAGCACCACTGAGCTCACTTCCGTGCGGGCCGCCGGGATGGTTCGCCCCATCCCGGATTCGTCCGCTAGCGGATGAATCCCTCGTAGTTGCGCATCATGAGTTGCGACTCGATCTGCCGCATCATATCAAGCACCACGCCGACCACGATCAGCAGGCCGGCACTCGAAATCAAGAGCGTGCTCTGGCCACCGCTCACCGCGCCGCCGCCGAACACCAGGCCCACCAGATAGGGCAGGATGGCAATGAAACCAAGGAACACCGCGCCGAAGAAGGTGATGCGCGAAAGCACTCCCTGGAGGTACTCGGCGGTACGGGGCCCGGGACGCAGGCCGGAGATGAATCCGCCCTGCTGGCGCAGCGTGTTGGGCAGATCCTGCTGCCGGAACATGACGTCGGCGTAGAAATAGGTGAACGCCACCACCAGCAGGAAATAGGCCAGCCAGTAGGCCCAGTTGGACGGCGACATGATGTTGGCCACCACCGCCGCAGCCTGTCCCAGCCATCCGCTCGAGGTGGTCATGAAAGAGGCCAGCGTGCTGGGGAAGATCAGTAGGCTCTGGGCGAAAATCAGCGGGATCATGCCCGTGCTGTTGATTTTCATGGGGATGTAGGACGACTGTCCGCCCACCACCATCTGCCGGTTGCCGCGCATGGCGCGCACCCGTCTGCCGTACTGCACCGGAATACGTCGCTGTCCCTCGTTGACCCAAACGATCAGGGCGATCGTGAGAATGGTGATGATGGTGAAAATCACCAACAGGTCCCAGCGTCCGGACACCACAATCTGCCTGACCTGCTGGGGCAGGCTGGCCACGATGCCGGCAAAGATGATCAGGGACACGCCGTTGCCGATGCCCTGCTGGGTCAGCAACTGGCCCAGCCAGACGGCAAACATCGTGCCGGCGGCCATACCCACCACAATGGTCAGGGAGGACAACAGGCTGGAACCGGAGAAGCCCCAGTTGGTGAATATCGGCACCCCCCCGCCGAACGACGAGTTCAGCAGCGTCGCCTGGCCCACGGCGTACACGATGGCAAGCGGGATGGTCAGATAGTAGGTGAACTTGTTGATTTGCGCCCGGCCGCGCTCGCCTTCCCGGCTCAATTCCTGCAGTTGCGGCACCATCGGCACCAGCAGCTGCATGATGATGGACGACGTGATATACGGATAGACTCCGAGTGCCATCACGCCCATTTGGGCCAGGGCGCCGCCGCTGAAGAAGTTGAGCATGTTGAGCAGGATGTTCGGATCCTGCGTGAACAGCTGGTCCAGCGCCGCCGCATTAACCCCCGGCAGCGGAATGTGGGCGCAGAGCCTGTAGATCACCAGGATGCCGATCGTAATCAGCAGCTTGGTGCGCAGATCCGGCAGCGTGAACGCGCTGCGGACAGCCGTCAACATGGCGTCAGGGCCTGTCGAGGGCTTCGATGGTCACCGTGCCGCCTTGGGCCAGCACGGCCTCGCGGGCGGCGCGGCTGCATCGGTGTACGTGCAGCGAAAGCCGGTGCGGCAGTTCGCCGCGGCCGAGCACCACCACGGGCTCGCTGGTGTTCGAGGTAAAGCCGACATCCGCCAGGACCTGGAGCGTAACCTCCGTTCCTTCCGGGAACACGGCACCCAGCTCGTCGAGGTTGATCGGCGTGTACGTCACCTTGCCGTAGCGCTTGAAGCCCCGCAGCTTCGGCAGGCGCTTGACCAGGGGCAGCTGACCGCCCTCAAAGGTCGGATGGAACTTGCGGCCGGAGCGGCTGCCCTGCCCCTTGGTACCGCGGCCGCAGGTCTTGCCCCGGCCGGATGCGGTGCCCCGGCCCACGCGCTTGCGGTTGGGCCCGGACGGCAGGCTTGCGCCCAGCTCATGCAGTTTCATGCGTTCTCCTCCTGCGCAGCACCCGCCGCGGTCCGATCCGCTTCCTCAAATTCCACCAGGTGCGACACCGCGGCGATCATGCCGCGGGCGGCAGGACTGTCGGCCACTTCCACGGTCTGGTGCAGCCGCCGCAGCCCCAGAGCCCGGAGGGTGTCCTTTTGCCGTTGCCGATACCCGATGGCGCTCTTGACCTGTGTGACCTTCAACATCTTGGCCTGGCTCATGTTCAATTTTGCTCCCGCGTCCAAAAGGGAGCCAGGCTCTCGACCGGCACGCCGCGGGCCTGGGCCTCGGAGCGATGGTCCTGCAGCGACTGCAAAGCCTGGAATGTGGCCTGGGTAACGTTCAGCCGGTTGTTGGAGCCCAGCGACTTGGTCAGGATGTCCGAAATCCCGGCCACCTCGATGACCGGGCGCACCCCGCCGCCGGCGATCACACCGGTGCCGGGGCTGGCCGGACGCAGCAGGACCCGCGCCGCCCCCATGCGCATTTCGATGGGATGGGGAATGGTGGTGCCGACAATGGGCACCGGCACCATGCCGGCCTTGGCCTGCTCCCGCGCCTTGCGGATGGCTTCCGGCACCTCGCGCGCCTTGCCAATCCCGATGCCGACCTTGCCCTTGCGGTCGCCCACGGCCAGCACTGCCCGGAAGGCAAAGGACCGGCCTCCCTTGACCACCTTCGCCGTACGGGTGATTTGGATCACGCGATCCTCAAGTTCGTCGCCGGAATCCCGGTCGCGCCCGCGCTCGTTCTGTCTGGATTGCACCGTGACTTGCTCCCGAAAGGTTGGGTGAAGTATTAAAAGTCAAGTCCGCCGGATCGGCTCCCGTCGGCCAGGGCCTTGACCCGGCCATGGAAGCGGTAGCCGCCGCGGTCGAAAACGGCCGCGGTGTACCCGGCGGCCACGGCCCGTTCGGCAAGCACTTCGCCCACCTTGCGCGCCGCCGCCGTCGGCTGCTCCCCGGCCAGCTGCTCGCGCAGCTCGCGTTCGTTGGAACTGGCCGCCACCAGGGTGCGGCCGGCCTCATCGTCGATCAACTGGGCCGAAATGTGCGCGGAACTGCGGAACACGTTCAGCCGGGGCCGCGTGGGTGTGCCGGCCAGCCGGTTGCGCAACCGGCGATGGCGCTTCAGCCGGGCGTGGTGTCGATTGTGTTGTCGCTGCATGTCTGGTCCTGTAGTGGCGAAAACCCCTAGATGGCGGCCCGGCCGGCCTTGCCGGCCTTGGTGCGAACCCATTCGTCCCGGTAGCGGATGCCGGCCCCGCCGTACGGGGTCGGCGGACGTTCGCCCCGGATCAGGGACGCCAAGTGGCCCACATCGTGCTTGCAGATGCCTTCCACCGTGATGACCCGGCCCGACTGATCCACATCAAGCTTGATTTCCTTGGTGGAGGCGTACTCGACCGGATGACTCTTCCCGACCTGCAGAACCAGGTTGCTGCCCTTCATCGAGGCCCGGTAGAAGTCGCCGTGGACCTCCAGGATGCGGGTAAAGCCCTGGGTCACCCCGGTGACCATATTCTGAATCAGCGCCCTGGCCAGCCCGTGCAGGGCCTTCAGGTCCTGGGAGTTGCCGCGCCGCGCGATGGTCAGCACACCGTCCGCCACGGTTACGTCGAGCCGCTGTGAAATGCGTTCGGTCAGGGCGCCGCGCGGACCGGACACCTCCACATACTGGCCGGGAGTGACCTTGACGCTGACGCCGCTGGGCAGCGCGACGGGCTGGTTGCCGATGCGTGACATGAAACTGGATCCTGTGTTGCCTTCCTAGCGGGGACCTATACAACTACCAGACTTCGCAGAGGACTTCGCCGCCCACCCGGGCGCGCCGGGCCTGCTGGCCGGTCATGATGCCCTGCGGTGTGGTCAAAATCCAGATGCCGAGACCACTGCGTACCCAGCGGACATCGCGCCAGCCGGCATAGACGCGCCGGCCTCGCTTGCTGACTCGGCGCAGATGCGAAATCACGGGCGCGCCATGGCGGTCGTACTTGAGGTCCAACTCGAGGTTGGTGTGACTGCCTGCCTTGCGTACGTGCAGATCGGCGATGAAACCCTCCCGCTTGAGGATGCGCGCCAGATCCACCTTGACCGACGACGACGGCATGGTGACCTGCGGATGCTGCATCTGCTGCGCATTGCGGATGCGCGTCAGGAAATCCGCGATCGGATCAACATTCATGACTTGGGTTCTCCTTGGACGCCATCCCTACCAGCTGGACTTGACAACGCCGGGTATGCGCCCCTCCAGGGCTTCGAGCCGGAAGCATATCCGGCACAGACCGAACCGGCGCATGTACGCGCGGGGGCGGCCGCATTTGGCACAGCGGTTGCGTACCCGGTTTGGGTACTTCCGCCTGGTCTCCCGGCAGATCATCGATGTCTTGGCCACAGGCGCTCGCTTCCTCGGTTGCAGGTGTGAATCAGGATGGCAGCCGGTTCAGTTCGAACCCGGCCGAATGAAAGGCATGTTGAATTGATCCAGCAGGAAGCGCCCCTCCTCGTCCCTGCTGGCCGACGTGACAATGGTCACCTCGAGGCCCCTGACGGCGTCGATGTCGTCATAGCTGATTTCGGGGAAGATCAACTGCTCGGTCAAACCCACGGTGTAGTTGCCGCGACCGTCGAAGGCGTCCGGCGAGAGTCCGCGGAAATCCCGCTGGTGGGGGATGGCGATGTTGATCAGCCGATCCAGGAAGTGCCACATGCGATGGCCGCGCAGGGTCACCTTGACCCCCACCGGCATGCCTTCGCGCAGCTTGAACGTGGCAATCGAGCGGCGCGCCCGCGTCACGACCGGCTTCTGGCCGGTGATGCGCGTCAGGTCCTGCACCGCGGCCTCGACGGCGCGCCCGTTGGTCAGCGCTTCGCCCAAGCCGATGTTGACGGCGATCTTGGTTACGGTGGGGGACTGCAGCGGACTCGTGTAGCCGAACTCCTTCATCATGGCGGGCACGACCTGCGTCCGGTATTGGGCCAGCAACCGCGGCACCGGTCGGCTCGACTCCATGGAAGGCTGTTCAACGGTGGCTTGTTCGCTCATGGCAATGGCATCCACAGGCAAGAAAAATGGGTATGTGCCCGCGCCTACTCGGCCGCGGCGATCGGCTCGCCGGAACGGCGGTCGAAACGAATCTTGTCGCCCGCATCGAGGCGGTACCCCACACGCGTGGGCCGGTCGTTGGTGCCCAGCACCATCACGTTGCTGATGTGGATGGGGGCCTCGAACTCCACGATGCCCCGCTGCGTTTGGGTCCGGCCGGTGGCGCGCTGGTGGCGGGTCCTGAGATTGACCCCCTCCACCACCACGTACACCCGGTTGGAATCCGGCTTGCCGTCGCGCCGACGCTTGCGCCGTATCTCGCGCACGCTGCCGCGCTCGCCCTTGTTGGCGCCGGCGATCACCTCGACCTGGTCGCCGACCCTCACCTTCTGCTTCACTGGTCCCTTCTCCTGTCTGGCCGGCCGCGGTTTCAGAGCACTTCGGGGGCCAGGGAGATGATGCGCATGAAGCCCCGCTCCCGCAGTTCCCTGGCCACCGGACCGAAGATGCGCGTTCCCCGCGGAAAGCGGGAATCGTCCACAATCACGGCGGCATTTTCGTTGAAGCGAATGTAGCTGCCGTCGGCCCTGCGCACCGGATTGCGCGTGCGGACAATCACGGCCTTGACCACTTCGCCCTTGCGCACGGTGCTGGCCGGGGCCGCGGACCGGACGGACGCGGTCACGATGTCGCCCACCTTGCCGTGCCGGCGTACGCTGCCCCCCATCACCCGGATGGTGAGCAGCTCCTTGGCACCGGAATTGTCCGCCACCTTAAGGCGGCTTTCCTGCTGAATCATCAACTTGGCATCCTGTTGCGGGGAAGGTGCGAACTACACCTCCACCTCTTCGGCGGCGGGGGCGCGGGCCGTCACCTCTTCCACGAAGAAGTGCTTGCGCCGCGAGACGGGTCGGCACTGACGAATGCGGACGGAGTCCCCAATGCGGGCCTGGTTGCCCTCGTCGTGCACCTGGTAGCGCTTGTAGGTGCGGATAATCTTGCCGTACAGGGGATGGCGCTTGGTGCGCTCCACCCGAACGGACACGGTCTTGTCCATGGAGTCCTGCACCACGGTGCCGGACAGGACCTTGCGCCGCTCACGCATCGTGCTCGCCCTCCATCTCTGCTGTGAGTTCCCTTTGTCTCTGCACGGTGCGGATGCGGGCCAGTTCCTTGCGCACCTGGCCTGCCCGCGACGTGTTCTTCTGCTGGCCCGTGATCATCTGGAACCGAATGTTCCGCAACTCGACATGACAGTTCTGGACCATCTCTTCCAGTTCGGCATCGTTCTTTTCCGCCAGTTCCCTGGCCTTCAACTGCGGCATGTGGCTTGGCCTCCCGTTCAGGCATCCTGTCGCTGGATGAACTGGGTGCGCATGGGCAGCTTGTGCTGCGCCAGGCGCAGCGCCTCCCGGGCCTGGTCCTCCGGCACACCGGTCATCTCGAACAACACGCGTCCCGGCTTCACCACAGCCACGTAGTACTCGACATTGCCCTTGCCGGAGCCCATGCGGGTCTCCGCCGCGCGCTGCGTGACAGGCTTGTCCGGAAACACCCGGATCCACAACTTGCCGCCCCTGCGCACATAACGCACGATGGCACGCCGGGCCGCCTCAATCTGGCGGCTCGTGATCCAGTGGGGCTCGACCGCCTGCAGGGCGTACGTGCCGAAGTCCACGGTGTTGCCGCGCCCGGCCATGCCGCGCATGCGGCCGCGATGGCGCTTGCGGTGCTTTTCCCGTCTGGGCATCAACATCGGCCGTTCTCCTTCCTCGCCGTGCGCCGGGTACCGTCCCCTGGGGGACGGATCAGGCGATGTCCCGATAGCGGTTGTGGTATTCCTGGCCCGGCAGGACCTCGCCGCGGTAGATCCAGACCTTGACGCCAATGACGCCGTAGGTGGTCCGGCCCACATCGGTTCCGTAGTCGATGTCGGCCCGCAGCGTGTGGCGCGGCACCTGACCGCGGCGGAAGGAATCGACGCGGCCCATGTCGCTGCCGCCCAGGCGTCCGGACACGGTGATCATGAATCCCTTGGCGCCCTGGCGCATCGCCCGCTGGCCGGCCGAGCGCATCGCCCGACGCCAGCTGACGCGGCGTTCCAACTGCTCGCCCACGCTGCGCGCCACCAGCGGTGCGCTCAGCTCGGGACGGTTCAGTTCCTTGACGTCGATGCGAATGCTGCGACCCGTAATCCGAAGCAGCTGCTCCCGCAGTTCGTTGACAGTGGCGCCCTTGCGGCCAATGATCATGCCGGGACGTGCCGTCTCGACAATCACCTCCACCTGGTTGGACTGGCGTTCGATGTCAATGTGGCTGATATTGGCATCCGGCAGCCGATTTCTGATCGTGTCCCGGATGGCCCGGTCCTCGTTCAGCAGTGCGACATATTCCCTGCCGGAGGAATACCAGCGGCTGTGATGTTCCTTGATCAATCCCAGCCGGAACCCCATTGGGTGAACTTTGCGACCCATGTGTTACCTCAAATTGCTTCTTCGAGCCAGTCGTCGTCCGCTGCATCCACTTCGTCGAGCACCACGGTGATGTGCGACGAGCGCCGCCGCCAGGGCTTGAACCGGCCCCGGCCGGCGAACCGGCGCCATCGGCGCATCGGCGCCTGGTCGGCGTAGACGGCCTTGATGTACATCTCGTCCTGGTCCAGGCCCAGGTTCTCGCTGGCGTTGTGCAGTGCACTGGTGATGGTGCCCGCAAGCACCCCCGCAGCCCGTTGCGGCATGTGGCGCAGCATGTCCACAGCCTCCAGGGCATGCATGCCGCGCACCTCGTTGACCACCAGCCGGGCCTTGCGGGCACTGATGCCCGTAAAGCGCATCTTGGCTGTCACTTCCATAATGCGGATCCGCCTCCTTCGCCGCCAATTCGCCCCGGCGCTACCGCGCCGAGGTACCGCGCTCGGACCGCATATGGCCGCGGAAGTAGCGCGTGGGGGCAAACTCGCCCAGTTTGTGGCCAACCATGTTTTCCGTGATCAGGACCGGCACGTGGCGACGGCCGTCATGGACCGCAATCGTGTGGCCGACGAACTGCGGAAAGATGGTGGAGGCCCGGGCATAGGTGCGGATGACCCGCCGTTCATTGCCTTCGTTCATGGCCTCGATGCGCCTGAGCAGCTTGACATCGACATATGGCCCCTTCTTGAGGGATCGGGACATGTGTGCTGTTCCTCAAAATCAGCGCCGCTTGGATCGGCGGCGCACAATGTTGCGATCGGTTCTGGGGTTGCGGCGGGTCCTGGTTCCCAGCGCCGGCCGACCCCAGGGGGTCTTGGGAGACGGCATGCCAATCGGTGATCGACCCTCGCCGCCGCCATGCGGATGCGAGGCGGGATCCATGGCCACACCGCGCACGCTTGGACGGCGTCCCATCCAGCGGCGGCGACCAGCCTTGCCCTGCTCGAGGTTGGCATGGTCGGTGTTGCCCAACTGGCCAATCGTGGCCATGCAGTCCATGCTGAAGAACCGAACCTCGCCGGACGGCAGGCGCACCTGTGCCATGGCGCCTTCCTTCGCCGTCAGGCGGGCCGCGGTGCCGGCGCTCCGCACCAGTTGGCCGCCGCGTCCCGGGTAAATCTCCAGGTTGTGCAGGAGGGCACCCAGGGGAATGTTGCGGATGGGCAGCGCGTTGCCCGGCAAAATTTCCGCATCGGGTCCCGACATCACTTCGCGGCCGATGTACAGGCCTTCGGGGGCGAGGATGTAGCGCCGCTCGCCGTCCCGGTACTGGACCAGGGCAATGCGCGCACTGCGGTTGGGATCGTACTCGACCGACAAGACCCGCGCCGGCATGCCGATGCGATCGCGCCGGAAGTCCACAATCCGGTAGCGGCGCTTGTGGCCGCCGCCCCGGTGCCGCACCGTGATCACGCCGCGGTTGTTGCGGCCGCCGCGGCGGCGCAGGGGCGCGACCAGGGAGCGCTCGGGCTTTTCCCGGGTGAGCTCCTCGAATGTTGGACCGCTCATGTTGCGGCGGCCCGGCGAGGTGGGGTTGAATACTTTGACGGGCATGGCTGGATTGCCTCAGTCCCCTTCGTATACGTTGATGGTCTCGCCCTCGGCGAGCGTGACCACGGCCTTCTTCCACTTCGGGCTGCGGATGAACACGCGGTTGCCGCGCCGACGGGTCTTGGCCGGCATCACCAGGATGCGCACCGACGCGACCTCGACACCGTAGAGCGCCTGCACCGCCTCCCGCACCTGCAGCCGATTGGCGCCCATGTCCACCTTGAACGTGTACTTGCCGTCGGCCTCCGCATACATCGTCTTTTCCGAAACGACGGGATTCTGAATCACCTCATGCAGGTTCATGTCGCCGCGCCTCCCAGCCAGTTTTCAAGTCCGGCCTGGGCATCCTGCGTGACCAGCACCACGTCCGCCTGCAGCAGGTCCCGGACGTTGGCATACATGTAGTGCAGGGTCCCGACCCCGGTCAGGTTGCGAATCGCCCTCTGCATCGAATCACTGCCGGGGCCGTGCACGATCAGCGTGCGCCGATCCCGGATCTGCATGGCGCGGAGCAGGGCGTCCATGTCCCTGGTCTTGAGATCCCGGCCGAATCCGGTCTCCACGATGCGAATGGCTGCGGCCTCGGCCTTGACGGTCAGGGCGCTGCGCACGGCGGCACGGCGCATGGCCTTGGGCATCTGCTTGCGGTAGCTGCGCGGAGTCGGCCCAAACACGGTACCGCCGCCCACCCACTGCGGAGCCCGAATCGTGCCCTGCCGGGCCCGGCCGGTGCCCTTTTGGCGCCATGGCTTGCGCCCACCGCCGCGGACCTCGCCCCGCGTGCGGGTTTTGTGGGTGCCCTGCCGGGCATTGGCCAGCTGGCGCACCAGAGCCTGCTGCATCAAACTGGCGTTGACCGGTGCCTGAAACACGGAAGTGTCCAGGTCGGCGGTGCCGACGACTTCGCCGGCTGTATTCCAAACTTCGGCTTTCATGTTGCGTTGCGTCCAGACCCCGCCCGTGCCGCCTCCCGAAACCGGGAAGGCGGGCGGTTCAGACCTTTACCGCCCCCCGTATGGTGACCAAACCGTCGGCGGGTCCGGGCACCGCGCCCTTGACGGCCAGCAGATGTTTCTCCGCATCGACCAGCACCACGCGCAGGTTGTGCAGGGTGGTGCGGTCGTTGCCCATGCGGCCGGGACCACGGGCACCCTTGAAGGTGCGGCCCGGCGTGGTGCCCGCACCCCGGGAGCCGGGTGCGCGGTGCCGATCGCTCTGGCCATGGGTCTTGGGACCGCCCGCGAAACCGTAGCGCTTCACCGCACCGGCGAACCCCTTGCCCTTGCTGACGCCGGTCACATCCACCTTGTCGCCTTCAGCGAAGGCCGCGACCGTAATTTCGTCGCCCCGGGCCACCTCGGCCGGGCCACCGAGCCGAACTTCCCGCAGGTGGCGCAGGGCCGGCAGTCCGGCCTTGGTCAAATGGCCGCGCTCGCCGCCCGAGAGCTTGCGCTCAGGAACTTCCTCGTAGCCGATCTGGACGGCGTGATAGCCATGCTCGGCATGATTCTTGACGGACGTGACCCGGCACGGGCCGGCCTGGATGACGGTCACCGGCACGGCACTGCCGCTCTCCGCGTCGAAGAGCTGGGTCATGCCCACCTTGCGACCAAGAATCTGCTTCATGTGTATTCGGCCTCGCACGGTTCCCGGCAGGGAGCTACAGCTTGATCTCGACGTCGACGCCGGCCGGCAGGTTCAGCTTGGTCAGGCTCTCGCTGGTGCGCGGAACCGGATCGACCACGTCGATCAACCGCTTGTGGGTGCGGATCTCGAATTGCTCGCGGCTGTCCTTGTCCTTGAAGGGGGATCGGATCACCGTGAACTTCTCGATGCGCGTGGGCAGCGGCACGGGGCCGACCACCTGGGCTCCGGAGCGTTCCGCCGCCTCCACGATCTCGCGGGTGGACGCGTCCAGCAGCCGGTGATCGTAGGCCTTGAGCTTGATGCGAATGGTTGATTTGGGAGGCATCCTGGCGTGTCCTCTGGCCCGTGGCAAAAAATCCGGAGCCCCTGGGGGCCCCGGTCAAGACTAGTCGAGGATTTCGGTGATGGAGCCGGCGCCGACGGTGCGGCCGCCCTCGCGGATGGCGAAGCGGGAGCCGGTTTCGAGGGCCACGGGCGAGATCAGCT
>DAOUIC010000465.1:0-21208 GCA_034428255.1 Anaerolineales bacterium | reverse complement strand
AGAAGAGAAGAGTTTCGCCATGTCCACTGTCAGCGTTCCGATTCGGCAAATCACCCACGGTCCCAGGCACCACTGGTTTGGCTACTACGACAAGTTTCAGTTCTCGCCCGATGGCCGGTATGTCCTGGGCATGTCGGTTGACTTCGAGAACCGAAAGCCCACGGCGCGGGACGAGGTTCGCATCGGCATGGTGGACCTTGCGGACGGAGACCGCTGGCTCGACCTGGGCCACAGTGTCAGCTGGGGCTGGCAGCAGGGCTGCATGCTGCAGTGGCGGCCCGGTTCCGCCGCCGAAGTCATGTGGAACGACCGGGACGGGGACCACTTCGTGACCCGTTCGTTGAATATCGATACCGGCACCCGGCGCACCTGGCCGTGGCCGTTTTACGCCCTCAGCCCCGACGGGCGCCACGGTGTCGGCGTGGATTTCGAGCGGATTCAGGACATGCGGCCCGGCTACGGCTACCCGGGAGTGCCGGATCGCAACGCCGACTGCCTGCGGCCGGCCGACAGCGGAGCCTGGCTCCTGGACTGGGAGCGGGACACGCGCTCCATGGTGATCAGCATCGAACAGGCCGCGTCCGTACCGGCGGACCACCCGTCGCACGCCGCGGGCAAGCACTATTTCAACCACCTGCTGTTCAGTCCCGACGGGTCCCGTTTCATCTTTCTCAATCGCTGGCGGGATGTCTCCACCGGAGAGGCCACGGGGGATCTGCACACCCGCATGTTCACCGTGGGGGTGGACGGCAGCGGTCTCCACCTGGTCGACGATTCGGGCAGCATGTCCCACTTCATCTGGCGCGATCCCGGGCACATCCTGGGCTGGACCCGCCATCCGTCCCACGCCGCTGCCTTCTACCTGTTCCGGGATCGAGCGGACTGGGTGGAGGTACAGGGACGGGGCTCCATGCGGGTCAACGGACATTGCACCTACCTGCCCGGACGGCATGTGGTACTGAACGACACCTACCCGCTGGACAACCGGATCCAGGAACTCTACCTCTATGATGCGGACCGGGATCGACGCATTGAACTCGGTGCCTTTCCGTCACCGCCGGCGTACGCCGGCGAGTGGCGCGTGGACCTCCATCCGCGTTCCAACCGGGATGGAACGCGGGTTTGCATCGATTCGGCCCACGGGGGACAGGGTCGTCAGATGTATCTGCTCGACATCGGCTCCCTCCTGGACTGAGCCCTTTCCGCCGCCGTTGCCTCCTCACAAAGTTCGCGCGTTGTCCACCTTTGACCTGACCGCCTTGCGGCAGCGGACCGGTTGGCTGATCGCCGGTGTCACTCTCCTCTACCTGGGCCAGCGCTTCGTCCGCAGGCTTTCGCCCACCGGGGAACTGAGACCGGTCGACGGTGTTGGCCTGCTCGCCGTTGGTCTGCTGTGCCTTGCCTACTGGGCATGGCGCAACCGCACAGCCAAGGACGGATGTTCCGATGTCGGGTACGGTGCAGCCCCATCGGTCCCGTTTCGATGGACGCCGTCTCGCACAACACTTGCAACCGGGGCGTTGGCCGCGGGTGCAGCCTTGCTGGTGTGGTTTGCGAGGCTGCTCTCCGGGAGCGGCGCGGAGGCCGCGGCATGGCTGGCCCTGTTTGGTCTGCTTGGGTTCATCTGGCTCTGCCGAGTTCTTGACGGCTCCTACTGGCACAGTGGTCGGCGGGGTTCCAGCACGCTGTCGGGACCGGTATGGGTGGGGTTGGGTCTGGCCGCGGCTGCGGCTGTGACCCGTGTTCTGTTCGTAGCGCCGGTGGCACCGGACTTCGAATCCGTTGCCGCTGTCGGATCCCTGTCCGGACTTCTGTTTCGCCTGGCGGGACCCGACCGCGCCATTCTGGTCGGCTTTGTCGGTGTCTGCCTTCTGCCGGTCGTTGTTTGGCGCACCGGTATCGCCCTGGGCTGGGAAAAGGCGGGCGTGGGGGCTGCGGTCATGGCCATTCTGGGGCCGAGCCTGATTTGGGAGCCGTCCGTGGCCGCCACCTCGGTGCTGGCACCGTTGCTGACGGCCGGTGTCCTGTGGTCGGGTGCATGGGTTGCCCGCACCGGACATCTGTCGGGATACTGGAGTCTGGGCATGTGGACGGGGCTGGCCTGGCTGGAAGGCGACATGTGGTCCGGTTCGTGGCTGCTGGCAATGGTTGTCGGTGGCTTGATCCTGCAATTGATCGTGTCAGGCGACGCCGTTTTCGGGCGGTTGCATCGGGGATGTGTGTGGGGGCTGGGTCTGGTGGCAACGGTCATGCTGCTTGTGTTCGCGGCACCGGAACCTTGGGATCCCCGCGTGCCGGCCTGGATGCCGTTGGGAGCCCCACCCGATCCCATGGCGCTGGCCTACATGTGGTTTCGGCCGCACAGTGGCTGGATGCCCTGGTTCTTGACGCTGCTTACGCCCTTGGAAGGATGTCTGGCTCTGGTTGGTTTGGTGCTGGTCCTGACCCATTGGCGGAGGCAACCGCTGCTGGCAGCGATGGGTGTCGGCTGGTTTGGGGGGTTGCTGTTGCTGTCGGCCACCCCCGAACCATTCACGACCCTGCACCACAGATTCATGGCCGTGCCCCTGATGCTGGCCGTGCCGGCCTTGGCCCTGGGCTTGCACAAGGTCGGCACGTGGCTTGATCAAGTCGAGGGACATCTGTCCGAAGCCCAGCTTCTGGTGTTCTGCGGGGTGCTGACGGCAGCCCAACTGCCCGGACTGTTTTTCGGTGCCAATCCGATCCAGTTGTTGGTGGACCAGTACCGGGGAGTCGGTCCCGATACTGCGCCGGATGCGGGAGCCGCGGCCCCACTGCCCGAGGCGGCCGGCGACTCACTTCATGTGCACCTGGTGGTAATGGAAACCGTGCCCCTGACCACGCTCTGGCACACGGATGGATCCTGCACAATGGATTCTATTCTCGGTTCACCAAGGGGGGTGGCCATCGACGGCAGATTGGGATACGTCTATGCCACCGGCGTGGAACCTCCGCGCATTGCCAGGCTGGAACTGGAGGACGGCGCGGTGGTCCGTATCTGGGACGACGGTCAACTTCCCGAACCGGTTGATGCGGGCATGGCCGGCGACGGCAGACTGTTGGTGCTGGACAACCAGCGGGAGCAGGTGTTTGCCTTGGCCGAGGACGACAGCGACTGGGAGGTGTTCACCGAGGGTACCGGGCACTACCGGCCGCGGGGCATGCACGTGATGCCGGACGGCTCGGTTCTGGTGGCCGACACCGGCCACTCGCGCATCACCCTGTTTGGTCCCGATGGGAAATTTGTCGACGAACACACGGCGTGGATCGGGGTGACCGATTTGGACCAGCCGTCCGATGCCCTGGTGAACCCGACCGGCACCTGGACGGTGTCTCCCGACTCGGCGTTGCTGCTGAACTTGAGCCGCAACCTGCGAATTGGCGGCCTGCCCAGAACCACCACCATGGCCGGACCGCACCTGGCCGACCTCCCGGACGGCAGGCTCGTGCTCACGGATCCTGAGATGGGCCGTCTCCTGATGTTGGAACCCGACAGCCTGCGGTTCACGCAGCTGGAACCCGAAACTCCCCTGATCCGTCCCGTGGGTGTGGATGTACTGCCGGGGGACGGCCGCGTACTGCTCGCCGTGGCGGATGCCTGGAACTGTCGGGTGTCGCTGTTTGCCTTTGACTCCGAAGTGCCGGTAGATGGGTAGCACAGGCGGAAACCGGCGGTGCCGCCGGTTCGTACTTGCATGCCTGGCCGGTACGGCAGTCCTTCTGGCCGCCTGTGTGAACGGGCTGCCGGCTTCCGAAACGCGGTCCGCCGTGCCGGCACCGTGCGGTGTGGCGGGAACCGCACAGGCGGCCCTGCCGCGCGTTGGGGAACTGATGGAACCGGAACAGGCGGCGCGGGTACAAGCCACCGCGGCGATGCTGTCCGATTTGCCGCCGCCGATGGACCTGGCGGCCCTGATGGCCGCCACGGATCCCGACCTGGAGGATGTGCCGGTCGCTCTGGCGGATCCCTTGCCTGCATGGACGGAAGGCGACGAGACCGTATTTCAGGTGCCCCATGCCGAGACCGGCGAGGTGCGTCCCGTGACGGCCGAACTCGTCCACGCATCCGACCTGAGCTACGTGTGGCTGGAAGCCGGTCAACCGCAACGCAACCGCGTGCGCAGGCTGGCGGCCCGGTTCGACAACGAATTGATGATTCCGCTCCAGGAGATCTTCGGTGCACCGCCCGACGACGGGTTCGATCGGGACCCGCGGGTGCACATTCTGTTCGCGGAACTCGAGGGGCCGGTGGCCGGTTTCTTCTCCAGCCGGGAGTCGATCAGTCGGGTGGCGGTGCCGGAGTCCAACGAGAAGGAAATGCTGTTCATTCACGCGAACACCCTGGACGATCCGGACTGGGCCGCCCAGGTTGTGACCCACGAGTATGTCCACTTGGTCCAGTGGTCCAACAGCCCCGGCGAGCAGGAGTTCATCGACGAGGGCCTGGCCGAACTGCCACCGGCGCTGGGGATGTTCGGGGAGGACTATCCCGGCTCGCTGATTCGTTGGAGCCGAAACCCGCGCATTTCATTGACCAGTTGGTCCATGGATGAATCGGACAGAGAGTTGCACTACGGCGCGGCACTTGGCTATGCGGCTTGGCTGACGGACACGTTTGGCGTTGACGCGGCGCGGGAACTGCTGACCCACCCCGACCCGGGTGCCGTGGGCGTGAACGGCTTTCTGCGCGACCGGGGATGTCGGTTGTCCTTCGACGACACCTACGCGGACTTCAGCCTGGCCGCGTTCCTGGGCCGGCCGCACCTTTACGGCAGTGGAGGCCCTTTGGGCATTCGGAGTCTGGTTGAGGCGCAGGAGCCGGTTTGGGTACGGGCGCGGACCGCCAGGCGGTTGAGGCCCCACGGGCCGGTACGGGATGCCCTGCAGTCCCGTGCAACTCGTTACCTGGAGGTGGCCGGGGACGAATTGGGGACACCGGAGACGATCGTATTTCAGGGAGATCCGGAGGTCGCGGTACTGCCGGGTTTGGATCCGGCGCAACCGGTCCTGTGGAGCGGCCGCTGGGGCGATCGGCACGCCTCGCTGACCGTGGACCTGGACCTTCGGACTCTGTCTCCGGGCGCGGCGGCGACCCTGGAATCTCGCCTGTGGTGGGTCATTGAGGAAGGTTGGGACTACGCCTACATGATGGTGAGCCGGGACGGGGAGGAATGGACCCTGCTGCAAAGCGACTTCACCACGGACACCAACCCCGCGGGGAACAATCTGGGCCACGGTCTGACCGGAGACAGCGGCGGTTGGCAGCAAGTGGTTTGGGATCTTGGTTCGTGGAGCGGAGAGTTGGTACAGCTGCGCATCAGCATGGTGACGGACAGTGCCGACACGCAGCCGGGTCTGGTGATCGGGGGCCTGGAGGTAGGGGAGACGGGCTGGCGGCTCGACCCGGCGGAACTTCTGCCCGGAGTGCGCCTTGACGGTTGGCTCCATGTGCGGGAGCCGCTGGCGGTCACCTGGCTGGTGCAGAGCGTCGTAGTGGATCCGGTAGCCGGAACCGTGCGTTCCGTGCATCGGGCCGTGGCGGACGCGGACGGGCTGCTGGAGCTCGAGCCGGAGACTTGGCCGCATCCGAACGAGAAGCTGTTCCTCCTTGTGTCCCCCCTGGTGCCGCAGGTTACGATTCCGATCGACTACACGATGGAGTTGCGCCAACGTTGACGTGTGCCTGCGGGGACGGGTGCACAAGAAACTCCAAGGAGGATCTGTGAGTGCATTGAGACTGGGGTATGCGGGCTGTGGCTTCATGGCCCAAAACGTGCATCTGCCGAACCTGACGGCGTTGCCGGAGTGCGAGGTGGCGGCCCTGGCCGAGGTGCGTCCGGATCTCGGACGCAAGGTGCAGGCCAAGTTCGGCATCCCATCCTTCCATGAAGATCACATGGGTTTGGCCCGGGACGACAGCCTGGATGTGCTGGCGGTGTCGTCCGGATTCACAACCCAGGGCGAGATCGCGATCGACTTCCTGCGCACAGGTCGACCGGTCTTTATGGAGAAGCCGATGGCCTTGTCCCTGCGCCAGGCGGACCGCATTCTGGAGGCGGCCCGGACTCCGGGCGCGCGGCTCATGGTGGGCTACATGAAGCGGCACGATGCCGGCAACCAGCTGGCGCTGGAGCGGCTGCGGGAATTTCGGAGGTCGGGCGAACTGGGCGACGTGATGTACGTGCGGGCCCACGGGTTCTGCGGAGACTGGATCTGCGGCATGGATGTCGGCCGCATGGAGACCAGCGACCTGCCGTTGCCGGCCGAGGCGCGTGAGGGGCCCGACTGGCTGCCTGCGGACCACAGGCCCCACTATGTGGATTTTCTGCAACAGTACTGCCACAACCTGAACTTCATGCGCTACCTGCTGGATGCCGGCGACGATGCACAGGTGGTTGCGGTGGACTTGGACCGCACCAGCATTCAGGGGGTGACTGTGCTGCGGATCGGCGGGGTGCGCTGCATGCTGGAAACCGGTAGGCTGGACCATCATCGATGGGACGACCATACACAGGTGTATTTCCGCCAAGGGTGGGTTCATACCTGGGCTCCTCCCCTGCTGAATGAAAACCTGCCGGCGGAAGTTGAGATTTACCGGGGCGGCGACCGCCACAGCTTCGAACGGCCACTGCCCCGGGATCGCTGGTCCTGGGCCTATCGCCGCGAAATGGAAGCCTTTCTGGACTGCGTCCGGACCGGGGAGCCGTTCCTGGCGAGCGGTGAGGATGCCCGCACCGACATCCGGTTGGTGGAGGAAATTTACCGCTTGCATTTGGGGGAAACCCAATCCAAAGGCAAGCACATCAATTGACGTTGATGCGCGCCGAACCTATACTGACGCCTGTACTCTGTGCGGTACCGGGCCCCCGTGGTGGAATTGGTATACACAGCAGGTTGAGGGCCTGTGCCTGTATGGGCATGTCTGTTCGAGTCAGACCGGGGGCACCTGCCGCACAGTTGCCCTTCCCGAAATCAGGTCAAGCAAGTTGCCAGCCCGAACAGGAGGCCGTTTGTGGGCGATTCCATTCTCTCCGGTGCCGATGCGCGCGCCACGCGCGACCAGTTGCTCAGGGAGGGTTACTGCGTCATTCCCGGCGTGCTGCACGGAGACGCCCTGTCCCGTGCCCAGGCCTTCATTGACCATTTTCTGGACACGCATCCCATCCCCCACCGCTTCCGTTTTCAGGGCAGCGATTTCCCCATCATCAACGAGAAGCTGGTCAACGCCTACCTGAGCGGGGAGCGGCCCCTCCTGGAGGAGCGTCGGCCCTTCTACACGCGCATGACGGACGAGCTCCTGGACAACCCGGTGCAGAAGCAGGTGTGCGACGCCCTGGGCTTGGAAAACATGACGCATGGCAACTCCGCCCTGATCCTGAGCAAGCCGGCCCACGGGCCCGCCCTCTACTGGCACCAGGACGGCATGGTCTGGAACCATCCCAAGTCCGGTCTGCCGTGGCCGACCAAGGTTTTCCTGTCGTACTACATGGTCGACACCACGCCCCACAACGGCTGCCTGCGGGTCATTCCGGGCACCCACCTGCACCGCATCGACCTGCACGACGAGTTGCCGGATGCCCATGAAGAGGAGTTGCAGGACGAGTCCACGGACGAGACCCATGCAGCCTTCCGGGATCACCCGGACGCCATCGACTTGTCAGTCAAGGCGGGGGATTTGGTGATAGCCGACAGCCGGGTCCTGCATGCGGCCCATCCCAACCGTTCCGATGCCAGGCGTTCCCTGCTGTTGCAGTGGTGGGACGTGTTTCCCTATCCCTCCATGCCGACCTGGTGGGAGGGGGTGCGGCCGCCGGAACTCGACATGGAGGTCGAGGACGCGCTGCCGCCCCAGCGCACCCCCAGCGAGTTCCTGAAGGACTGACAGTTCGGGGGTTCCGGAGCGGCTGGGACCGGATCCGCATTGCGGCCGGAATCGCCACGGGGCGGGGGCGCTGCCGACGCGCGCCGATTCCGTTCGTGACGGCCGTCGGCTGCCTATCCCGCCATCGGACCTCGGGGTGCTCGGGGTGGTGCGGCCCCGTTCCCAACGCCGCTTATCGGAGCGTCACGCACCCCGATTGGCAGTTGAGGGTGGATGGCTAGGTGTCGGCAGCCTGCCGATTCTGTTCCCGCTGCTCCGCTTCGCGTTCGCCTTCCGCGCGTCGGGTCGCGGTGCAGCCCCCGCAGGGGCCGCACGACGAGTCCTGCTTGGGCGGCAACAGCTCGTCGACACCGAACTCGGCGTTGACGTCATTCTCCAGGGTCACGGTCACCGTCTTCTTGAGCGGAAAGATGTAGCGAACCTTGCCCGCCCCTTGGGGGGTTACCACCCGGGCCCCCACTTTGGGCAGCGATCGGGTGAGGGAACGGTACATCTCGTCCTCATAGGACAGGCAGCAGAGCAGTCGCCCGCACACTCCGGTGATTTCGTCCCGGTTCTCCGACAACTGCTGGGTGCGCGCCATCTCCGGACGGATGTGGCGGAACTCCCGCAGCCAGGTGGTGCAGCACAGCTGCCGCCCACACTTGCCGACGCCGTCCAGCAACTTGGCGGCTTCCCGGTCCCGCACCTCGCGCATTTCGATCCGCGCCTTGAGACGGCGGGCCATGTCCCGTTGCAGATTGCGCATTTCGCGCTGGCGACGGCGCTTGCCGGAAGCCCGGTAGGAAACCGTGAGCTGGCCGCCGTCGAGGTTGTAGCTGCATTCCAGCACACGCATGCGGAGGCCCCGCTCACGGACTTCCGACTGCCACAGATCGAGCGCCTCGGATTCCAGATCCTTCAGCCGTTCCCGTTCCAGCAGGTCCCAGACGGTGGCGCGCCGCAACACGGACTTGGTTGGTTCGCGGTCCGGCTGGCCGCCGTGGGGCGGCTGCACGACCTGTACCAGGGCCGGTCCGTCCTTGCCCTCGACGATTAGGTATTCGTCGCGTTCCAGGTCCGCGAAGTTGTGGGCGTTGAAGTCGTAGGTGCGGCCGACCGGCCGGAACTGCACGGTGACGACGGTTGTCATGGGTTGTTGTCCTGCCTCCGCTAGGGACCGGGTCTCCCGGTCCGCCGCGGCCGGCGATGGGATGGGCCCGCCTTCAGGCGGCCATCGGCATGTGAATCATGAGGCTGGTCATGACCAGGCGGCCATTGACATTGGCGCGCATCTGCTGGATGGCGCGTTCAAGCCGTTGCAGAAAGGCCGTGACATCGGTGGCGCGTACCCGCGCCGCGAGGGATTCCAGCTCGTCCTCACAGTCTACATTAACGCAGCCATCCGCCAGATCATGCTGGATTAGCCAGACATCCCGCCACCACCACAGCCAGAAGTCCACTTGTTCCTGCAGCTGGGCGGGGGAACTGCGCACGGCCAGGGCGTCGGCCCGGGCCAGCCTTTCCGGGATGGAACTTGCAGCCAGGTCCGTTGCCAGGGCCCGATTGCGGTCCCGGCGTTGCCACATCCGGGCATTCTCCAACTGCAGGACGGCCCAGCCCATGCGGCCCTGTGCGAGGCGCGACAACAGGTCGGCCCGTTCCGGCTCGGCTCCCCACCGGGTCTGCAGGGCGGTGCGCAGGGTGTCGCGGCTGGAGGGCCTCAGCTTCAGGGTCTGGCAGCGGGACACGAGCGTCGGCAGAATGGCGCTGGTGTCCGTTGCCGTGGCCAGCAGCAGCGCGGCCGCGGGCGGTTCCTCGAAGGTCTTGAGCAGATGGTTGGCAAAGGCCGGGGTCGCCCGTTGCAGTTCCCGAATCAGGACAACCCGAAATCGGCTCTGGAATGGCTTCATCACGGTGAAGTGCAGGACGGCGTCCGCCTGTTCCGCACGCAGCACGCCGCCGTCCCGGTCCGGCTCGCCGTCGGTTGTGGTCGGGTCGACCAGCAGGAAGTCGGGATGGTTGCCGCCGGCGAAGCTTGTGCAGTCGGCACACGCGCCGCAGGCCGTGCCGGTCGGTTCCCGGCACAGCAAGGCCCCGGCCAACTGGCCGGCAAGGGTGCTCCGGCCGATATGCCGGGCTCCCGTCAGCAGATAGGCATGGCGCAGACGGGACCATGCGGGCGGTTCGGGCCCGGGATCGGGGGTGGCCACATCGATCAGATGGGCGACAGCCCAGTCGTGGCCGACCAGGGGCCGGCCCACGGACAGTTCGGTGTCCATGGCGGCAGAGTATACGGGTTGCGGATTCGCAACCCAACGACAGCCCGATGGGTTGCCGGGATCCGGTCGTCAGAAGCAACAGGGCCCTCCGGCATGCCGGAGGGCCCTGGCCATTGACGTTCCGGCGGACGCCGGGATTGGCTACTTGACCTCGGCCTTGGCGCCTTCCGCCTCGAACTTGGCGGTGGCTTCCTCGGCTTCGTCCTTGGAAACACCCTCCAGCACGGCAACCGGAGCGCTTTCCACGAGGGCCTTGGCTTCCTTGAGGCCCAGGTCGGTCATGCCGCGCACGGCCTTGATGACCTGGATCTTCTTGCCGCCGATGTCGGTCAGCATCACGTCGAATTCGGTCTGCTCCTCTTCCGCCGCCTCTTCGCCGGCGGCAGCCGCGCCGGGGGCGGCCGCCATCGCAACCGGAGCCGCGGCGCTGACGCCCCAGGCCTCCTCGAGCATTTTGACCAGCTCGGCCGCTTCCAGCAGCGTCAGGCCGTCAAGGTCCTGCTTAATCTTTTCAATGTCAGCCATGGTGTCCTCTTTGAATGAACCGTTGAATTGATTGAGTTAGGGTTGAGCGTTGGCCCGGCGGGTCTATGCGGCCTCGCTGTGCGCCCGCAGGACCTGGGCCAGGTCCCGCGGCGGCGCCGAGATGACGCGATAGAGCGCATTGGGCACCGCATCCACCATTCCGACCAGTTCGCGGGCGGGCGTGGAGATGGTGGCCAGGAGTTGGGCCTGCATTTCGGCCAGGGAGGGCAGTTCCGACAGCTGCACGGCGTCGGGGGCTTCCAGCCACTGGCCCGACATCCAGGCGCCGGAGATGTGGAACGGGTGATTGTTCCTCAACTCCCGGGCAATATGGGACTTCAGCTCCGTCACCGTGTGGCCAATATCCTCGCCGCTGAAGACCACGGCCCTGGAACCGGTGAAGACCGGCACCTCGACATCGGGGTGGCAGGTGCTGAGGGCAATGCGCAGGAGGCGGTTCTTGACCACCATGAAGGTGGCCCCCGCATCCTGCATGCGGTGCCGAATGTCCTGCATCTCGGGGACGCTGGTTCCCTGATAGTCGGTGAAGACCAAGGCGGCGGAGTCGGTTACCAGATCCGTGTACTGGGCAACCAGTTCTTCCTTGCGTGCGCGGGTGAGAGCCATTGTGGTCGTTGTCCTTGTGTGGCGCAGGGCCAACAAAAAACCCCACTGTCCTTGACGAAGCGGGGCTGGCGCACGGCAGACCTCGGATCCTCGGCGGATCCCGGTCTCCCGTTCCGCACCGGGCCTCGACAGGCAGCCTCCCGGGCTTTACGGCATGCACCGCCTGCGGTCTTCGGTCGGGCGTAAGGGTATATGGTTCCGGCAATATAGCCCACGGCAGGGGCTGCCGCCAAATTTCGCAGGGCTGTGCATGCCAAGGGGGGCGCGCTGCCTGCTCCCAACCTTCTTGGAGCGCGCGTGGATGTCAGGGACTGCGTTTGCGGGGCGACCACCCCGCACCGGTCATTTGAGCATTCCCTGACGAAACAATGCACTCGCCTGTTCAAATGTGGGGTCAAACCGGGTAGTAAGGGGCAAGTGACGCCTGTGTTAAAGTCCGTCAGCCAGCCAAATTCCCGCAGCGTGAGGTTTTGCACTGGAGACGGGTTCCTGGTGTTTTCGTCTCTGCGGGGGGGCAGGCCGGAGTCAGGGAAGTTTGCATGGAGGCAAGCGATCATGAAGGCCCACCTTGTCAGCCGACGAAAGTTCTTGATGTGGTCCGGTGCGATTGGCAGTGCGACACTGCTGGCGGCTTGCAGCCCGCCCGTAGCGGAAGTTGGCCAACCGGCTGAGGGTGACGGGGCGGAAGCACCCTCGGCAGAGCCTGTCACGATAGTCGCCAAAGCCTGGCCCGGGAGCCCCTTTGAAACCGAATCAATTCTGGCTGCCATCGACGAATTCCGGGAGGCGTATCCCCACTACACCATCGATTGGCAAACCGAACCACAGGCCTATGGCCAGAAAGTGTTGACACAAATTGCCGCGGGCACGCCCCCGGATACGATGTACGCGGGTTCGGGCGACTTCTTCAGCTGGGTCATCCAGGGTGTCCTGCTGGACATCACCCCGTACGTCATGGACCACGCCGGATTCAGCAATCCCGAATACTGGACCCATTACGAAGAGGAACTCAAACGTTGCACGTGGGAAGGCCAATGGTATGGCCTTGGTTCCTGCTGGGTTTGTCCCCATCTGTATACCAATTTGGATGTGTTTGAAGCTGCCGGGATCGATCCGCCAAGCAACAATCCCGACGAGGCCTGGACTTGGGATGAGTTCTTGACGGTCGCCAAGGCCTTGACCCTTGACACGAACGGCAGGCATCCGGACGACGCCGGTTTCGACGCCGACAACATCGAGCAACACGGGGTCCAGTGGCCCACCTGGTTCATTCCGTTGCACGCGGCCATTGGCTCCAATGACGGGCGGTACACGGCACCGGCGCCCGATGGCCGCATCCAGTTCGATTCCCCCGAAGCCATGCAGGCAATCCAGATGGTGGCGGATTTGGTCAATGTCCACCATGTGGCCCCGCACGGCGCCTTCTTCTCCGAGATCGGCATGAACAACCTGGAGGCCTTGGGTTCCGGCAGGCTGGCCATGATCGCGGACGGTTCCTGGAATCTGTTGCGCATCCAGCCACTGGAGTTCAACTATGGCACCGGCGTATTGCCGTACATGCAAACCCGGTACACGGATATCCAGGCCCACAACCAGGTCATGGCGGCGGGAGGCAAGCAACCCGATGCCACTTGGGAGTTTGTGGCCTTCCTGTCCGGCGACTTCTATCAGAAGACCATGTGCCAAGGTGGACTGTGGTTGCCGACCCACACCAGCTTGGCTACGCCGGAGGGAGTTGCCTCCTGGCTCAACGCCGATGTCCATCCCGCAGGCTACGAAATGATTGCCCTCGACTATGTCAACCAGTATGGACACACCATGTACATGGGGCCGGGATTCTGGGAAGCCAACGGCATTGTCTCCAGTGCCCTGGACAACGTCTGGATTGGCGAGGCACAGGCCGTCGATGTCCTGCCCGTGGCCGTGGAGGAAGCGAACGTGGTGATCGAAGACTGGCGCAACCGGTCGTAGAACCTGGTGGGCTGGCCCCATCATCGGAGCCCGCGGCATTCGCAGCGTTGCTAGTCCATGATGTCCAAGGCCGGCGGATCGCGTCGAGCAGGCCCAGGTCCTTCCTTTAACCGGCGGGAGGCCTTGTGGGGGTTCGTTTTTGTCTCCCCCATACTGCTCGGCACGGTTCTCTGGTTCATTGTGCCCATGCTCGCCGCGGTGTACATCAGCCTGACGGACTGGACACTGCTGCGTCCCCCGAACTTCGTCGGCCTGGACAATTTCCGCGGGTTGTTCCAAGATCGGATCGTCGGGCAGTCGCTCAAGGTCACCGTGATCTTCACCGCGGCTGCGGTTCCCCTGAATCTGCTTGTGGCCTTTGCCACCGCCCTGTTGTTGAATTTCAGCCGGTCCAGGACCATGTATGTCATACGGGTCCTGTACTACCTGCCGGCCCTGGTGCCTCCCGTGGCCAATGCCGTTCTCTGGTCCTGGCTGCTGAACACCGAGTACGGACTCGTCAATTGGATGCTCCGTGCCGTCGGCCTGCCCAAGGTCCTCTGGCTGCAGGATCCGGACATCGCGCTGTCGGCGCTGATAGTGATGTCCCTGTGGGGATTTGGGGCCACGATGATCATTTTTCTGGCCGGCTTGCAGGGCATTCCCCCCGAGCTTTACGAAGCGGCCAAGATCGATGGTGCAGCCCCGCGCCACAGATTGTGGCGGATCACTATTCCCTTGATGACCCCCATCATATTCTTCAACTTCGTCATCAACATGATTGGGTCTTTTCAAGTGTTCACCGCCGGTTATCTAATCACGGCCGGCGGACCCAGCAATTCGACCCTCTTCTACGTGCTGCACCTGTATCGCAACGCATTCGAATTTCTCAAAATGGGCTATGCCTCGGCCATGGCCTGGATCCTGTTTCTCATCATCCTGGCCTTGACCCTAGTGGTCTTCCGCTACTTCGGACGCGATGTCTACTATCTGGGATCATGAGCCGCGACAGGATGACCCGGAACAGCAGCGCCGGACCGGGCCGGTTCCCCCTCAACCCGGCCTCGTCCCTGCGCCACCAGGTCATGGTCCAACGCATTTGGCTGTACGCCGTGCTTGTGCTGGGAGCCTTCGTGCTCACCACTCCGTTCCTGTGGATGACGACCAGTTCCCTCAAGGACGAGGCTCACATCTGGCTCTATCCGCCCCAGTGGATTCCAAACCCGCTGCAATGGCAGAACTATGCCCTGGCAATGCAGGAGCATCCCTTTCACCTGTTCTTCCGGAATACGCTCCTGCTTGTCCTGTTGGGCGAGATTGGGACCGTGGGCAGTGCCTCCATCTGCGGGTACGGCTTTGCCAAGTTCCGATTTCCTGGCCGCGAGCTTCTCTTTGGCCTTACGCTTGCCACCTTGATGTTGCCGCAAATTGTGCTGCTGATTCCCCAGTTCATCATCTTCCGCCATCTCGGCTGGATTGACACCTATCTGCCGCTGGTGGTGCCGCTCTTCTTCGGGGGAAACGCCTTCTTTGTCTTCCTGTTCCGACAGTTCTTCCGTACCATCCCGGACGAACTCTGCGAGGCCGCCAAAATGGATGGTTGTTCGGAACTGGGAATTTACGGCCGCATTGTGCTGCCCCTGTCGAAACCGGTGCTGACCACGGCGGTCATCTTCACGTTTGTGGGCACATGGAATGACTTCATTGGCCCGTTGATCTACATCAACACACCGGCCAAGAAGACCCTGGCCCTGGGACTGGCTCATTTCAAGGGCTATTACGGCACCCAGTGGCACTTGCTGATGGCCGCTTCGGTGGTCGTCACGATCCCTGTTCTGTTGGTGTTCTTCGCGGCCCAGCGCTACTTCGTCCAGGGCATCGCCTTCAGCGGTCTCAAGGGCTGAGTGGTGTTGATTTGGAAGAACGGTCCAGACCCGGACTGTGCAGGCCAACATGGTCCCGTCTCCACCGCGACGGCCGCCAATTGCCATAGGAAGGGACATCCATGACTGACAGAATTCGGTTTGGCCTGATTGGGGCCGGTTGGCGCTCCGACTTCTTTCTGCGCATAGCCCAGTTGATGCCGGACCGCTTCGAGGTGGCTTGTGTACAGGTTCGGAATCCCGCCAAGGGCAAGGCCTACGCCGCACGATGGCGCATACCGGTGGTGGCGACACTGCCGGAGTTGCTGGCGGTGAAGGATCTGGAGTTTGTCGTGGTGTCGGTGAGCCAGCCGGCTGCGGCAGGGGTAATCACCGACGTGGCGGCTGCAGGCATGCCGGTGCTGACGGAGACGCCGCCCGGGCGCACGCTTGCGGAGTTGAAGGCCTTGACCGCCCTTTCCCGACAGGGTGCCCATATCCAGGTTGCGGAGCAGTACCAGTACCAACCCATGCACGCCGCGCGCATCTCGGTGGCCGCCAGCGGCCGGATCGGGGATGTCACGCAGGCGCAGGTGTCCGCGGCCCACGGCTACCATGGAGTCAGCCTGATGCGCCTGATGTTGGGTGCCGGCTTTGCCGACGCGGAAATTCATGCCGTCACGGTGGAATCGCAGCTTCTGGCCGGGCGTGGGCGGGTGGACCCGCCTCCTCCGGACCGACTGGATCCCTCCCATCAGACGTTGGCGCTCTTCCGTTTCGGCACCGGACAGACGGGCCTCTTCGACTTCACCGGAGACCAGTACTTCTCCTGGGTCAGGGCGCCGCGCGTCCTGATCAGGGGCACCCGGGGTGAAATCCTGCAGGACACCGTTGCCTGGTTGGCGGATTCCCGGACACCGCTCACACTGCCGTTGCGGCGCGTGGATGCGGGTCACGGCGGCAACCTGGAGGGATTCCACCACAAGGGCATTCAGTTGGGGGACGAGTGGGTGTACCACAATCCGGCCCTTCCCGGCCGTCTGGCCGACGACGAGATTGCGGTGGCGGACTGCCTGCTGCGCATGTCGGACAATGTGCGCAACGGCGGGCGGTTCTATGACCTTGCCCAGGGCGCGCAGGACCAGTATTTGAGCCTGTTGATGGACGAGTCGGTGCGGACGGGCAAGCCGGTGAGCTCCAGTCCCCAGACTTGGGCGACCGAGGCTTGACACCGGGTTCGGATTGAGGATTTCACCCTCGACATCGTACTTGTCCAAGGCCAAACAGGCCAAGGGGATGGACGCAAGGATGCAATCGGCAAACAGTTGACCCAAGCCGGCTCTGGCCGTATCCGCCAAGAGGTGGAGATCTGCCGAATTTGACCCGCCTGGGCTTCGAGCCGATGGCGACGCAGGGCCTTAGGAAGGCTGTTCCAGACCCCGATGAAGTCCAGGACCGCCAGCGTGGTCAGGATGCCCTTGGACATCGGCATCGTGATCTGCCGGATCGGGATGAAACGGCCGGCTTCACCGGTGGTCCGCGCAACGGGTCGCCGACCGGGGATGCGACAGCCGAGACTTCATTGAGGCCCTGCCGGCCAAGGGCGTGGTCCCCCTATGTGCGGGGCCCAAACACCATACCGCGGGCTCCACCGTCGTGCGTGAGCCGAGCACCGTCGCACAAGCCTGTGGGAACACAGGCACATCGGGTCGAGCCCTGGCCGGGTAAAGACCGCCCCAACCATCTGTTTTGTGGACGCGCGGCCGTTGGAACGGTGCGCGACCTGTGCGACCCACCCAAAAACCCGGCGCACGGGTTTTGGATTGGCGGCTGGTCAAATGGTCGCCGCCTTCACAAGAGCCAGTTTGATTCTCCCGATCCCGTCAGGAAACCGACTCCCCCTTCACCCAGGGAACCAGCGCCTTGGCGGGGGATGCCAACTCTTCAATGGAATTGAAGTAATAGTTCTCCCAACCCTTTTGGGGCAACCCGGTAAACAACATCAGGTTGAGCGGGTATTCAATGGAGTCGGTGCCAACGCGAAAATCGTCCCGGAACAGGAACGTGGGCTTGCCCAGGGCGATCGCCATTCCCAGTTCCACCATGACACCCTCGTCGGGTGGCCAGCCATTGACGATGGCAACGATGCCGTCGGATTCCCTGACATCGCGAAAATCGGCTTGTCCCACCCGGTAGGCCCAGCCTTCCTGGCCTCGTTCCTCCTGATTGTTCCGGGAGAAGGGTTCCCAAACCTCCAAGCCGATGGCTTCCAGGGCCTCTACTATCTCCGGCAGGAGGCGCTGTCGTTGCTGTTTCGAGAATCCGTAGGGGTTGGCCAAGTACACGGTCTTCATCCGATCTCGCCTCACTTCGTTGAGCTTGATGTTTGCCAGCCCAGTTTATCCGCACTGACATCCTGCATCAGTTTGGCTCATCATCCCGACGTGCCGAAACATGTCGAAATCTCCACGGGCGCGTCCAACTGGTTGGCAGCAAAACCTACTGATCTGTCTTCTGCTTTGCCGGGTGGGCGTAGCGCACAAAAAGGTAGTCCAACGGTTGATCCGTGAATTGTGCGTTGTGGTCAAGCGGCCCATCCTGGGGAAATTCCGTTTGGCAGCCGCTGTCAAACCACAGTCGGTCCGGGCGGGCCAGCCAATGGATGTTGTGAACCATCGCGATCATATGCCGGATTTGATTCGACAGGTTGGGCATGCCCCTGTGCCAAAGACGGGTGTCGCGTATGACCAGGCTGCCCTTGGCCGCATTGGCCCTGACAGGCGGTGCCTCAACTCGTCTTTGGTCCTCGGTCTCGGGGTCGATCCGACGATCTGCACCGAGGGGAAGAAGGTGGGTGCCAGGCCACAACTCCGTACTTCCGTTATCTTCGGTGACATCCACGAGGGAAACGTTGATCACCAGGGAAGCCGGGGGATGCGCGATCTCGAGGTTGGACCACAAGGGCGCCGCATCCGCGTGCAGGGGTTGCATCCGGCTTCCGGGACAGTTCGTGTTGCCGTTGTAGAAACGGTTGTACAGGCCGTCGCCCAGGATGCTGTGGGTTACTTGGACGGCAAATGGGTTTGCCACGATGTCCCGGAACACAAACGGGGCCAACGGAGGCGGCGCCTGCTGCAGGTGTCCGGGCAGACGTCCGGCACCGCCCCATTGCTCCGCTGCGATCAAGCACTCGGAATCGGCCGTCATGCGCGGCAGCAAGCTGTCCAAGTGGGCCGGGTCGACCACATCCCGCAGGATGACGTATCCGTCGCCCAAGACAGCCTGTACAGCCCGCTGCAGATTGGCCGCGGAAAGCTGCCCGGCGGATCTTTCGGATGCAGAAGTTTCAATTTCCACGGTCCTGATCCATTGTCAAACGGAGAAACGAAATCGAACCGGGATGGAGGCATACACGGTTCCCACGGCCCGCAAGGTTGTTCCAGTGTGAGCCGAATGAGGACTCAGGGCCACAGGTTCGGTGGGATAGGCTTGTGTTGACGCACACCAACCCTGTCCCGGACCTTCAAGCTTGCGGGCGGGCCATGTGGCGGAGGGTCCGCAACCGGCTGCGCCGGGAGGTCAAGCGCGGACAGGCCGACCGGAACGGGCCTAAAGTCCTGTCACAGCGGTTATGACTGCCTCGCCGGCATGCGGGAGCCGTTGAACGGCCTGGGGGCAGGGGCAGGGGCGACTAGCCGTCCTCTTGCATCTGCATGGCCTGGTTGACATCGACGGAGACTCCGGGTCCCATCGTGGAGGCCAGGGCCACGCTCTTGATGAAGGTGCCCTTGACAGTGGAGGGTTTGGCTCTCACCATGGCGGACATGATGGTGGCCATGTTCGCGTGCAGCATGTGCGGTTCGAAACTGGCCTTGCCAATGCCGCAGTGGATCCCGGCGGTGCGGTCCACGCGGTACTCCACGCGGCCCTTGCGGGTTTCGTCGATGATGGTGCCCAGTTGATCGGCGTTGACGATCGTGCCGGCCTTGGGACTGGGCATCATGCCCCGCGGGCCCAGGATGCGGCCCAGACGGCCCACCACCCGCATCATGTCCGGTGTGGCCAGGACCACGTCGAAGTCGGTCCAGCCCTGCTGGATGCGCGCGGCCAGTTCCTCGCCACCAACCTCGTCCGCTCCGGCCGCCTCGGCCACCGGAATGCCGTCCGGTCCGGCAAAGACAACGATGCGGACTGTGCGACCCGTGCCGTGGGGCAGGGTCGCGACGCCGCGGATCTGCTCTTCGGACTTGCGTGGGTCCAGGAAGGTGCTGAGGTGCAGCTCCACCGTTTCGTCGAACTTGGTGCTGGCTCGCTCCTTGACGACGCGGATGGCCTCTTCGGGGGAATGGGGGGTTTTGCGGTCAAGGCCGGCCGCGGCCTTGCGGTAGCGCTTGCTCTTCTTTGCCATGGGAGTGTCTCCTGCGGGGCTGCGTTGGGTTCGGGCGGGTGGACCGGTTAATCCTCGACCGTGACGCCCATGCTGCGGGCCGTGCCCTCGATCATGAGCATGGCCGCCTCGATGGTCCGGGCGTTCAGATCCTTCATTTTGGTTTCGGCGATGCCGCGCACCTGATCCCGCTTGATGACCCCCACCTTTTCCAGGTGGGGCACGCTGCTGCCCTTGTCCAGGCCGATGGCCTTTTTGATCAGGTCGGCAGCCGGCGAGGTTTTGGTGATGAAGCTGAAGGAGCCGTCGGTGAAGATCTGGATCTCGACCGGAATCACCTGGCCCGCCTGTTGCTGGGTCCGGGCGTTGTACTCCTTGCAGAAGCCCATGATGTTGATGCCGTGGGGGCCGAGCGCGGTGCCCACGGGCGGTGCCGGATTGGCCTTGCCGGCATCCAGCTGCAGCTTCACGAGCGCCTTGAGTTTCTTTGCCATTGCGTCAGTTCACCTGTGGTTCTGTGGCTGATGGGGGCGGGCCGGATCAGCCCAGCTGCTCCAAGTGGACAATCTCCACCTCGACCGGCGTGTCCCGGCCGAAGATGCTGACCAGCACGCGGGCCTTGCCCTTGTCCGGCTGCAGTTCGTCCACCGAGCCGGCGAATTCGGCGAAGGGTCCGCTGGTGATGCGCACGCGCTCGCCCAGCTGGAACCTGACCTTGACCTTGGGCTCCGGCGACTCGATGCGGGACATGATCTGTTCAACCTCGCTGTTGGACAGGGGGGTCGGTTCGTGGCCAATGCCGACAAAACCGGTCACGCCCGGGGTTTCCCGCACACAGAGCCAGGCATCCTCGTTCAGCCTCTGTTGCGCGTCCAGCTTCATCTTGACCAGGATGTAGCCCGGAAAGAGCTGCCGTTCCACTTCCTTGGGCTGCTGGTCCCGAATCTCGATTTCGGTTTCGGTGGGGACGACGACATCGATGATGAAATCCCGCAGATCGATGAAGTCGCCGTCTTCATTCATGACCGGGATTTGGCGGCGGGCATCCAGATTGGCCTTGACCTGGTGCTCCTTGCTGGAGTAGCAGTTGACCACGTACCAGCCGGTGGCCGCGGATTCCTCTTCCTGCAGGAGATCCTCGGCCGTGTCCAGGTCGTCGAGTCCGTCTTCCTGGGGATCCGGCGGCAGCCCGGCGTCGAGATTGGGTTCCATCGCTTGCTCTGTTCTGTGGCTGGGGAAGGGCGGAGCCGGCCTAAAGCGTGATGATCCAGGTGATCACGTAGCTGAAGGCCAGATCGAGGGCATACAGGCAGCCGGCGGCCGCCAGGGTTACCAACATGACCACGGTGGTCAGCCGAATGCCTTCCTCGCGTGTCGGGAAGGTGACCTTGGACAGTTCGGTGCGCACTTCCCGGAAGAAGCGCAGCACGCGGCTGGGCATGCCGGCGGCGGCGGTGGCGGATCGGGTCATCTGGAGTGTATCCGGCGTGCTGAGGGACGGGGAGAAAAAACAGGCGCGGCAGGACTTGAACCCGCAACCTTCGGTTTTGGAGACCGATGCTCTGCCAAATTGAGCTACACGCCTTGGATGACTAGTCGAGGATTTCGGTGATGGAGCCGGCGCCGACGGTGCGGCCGCCCTCGCGGATGGCGAAGCGGGAGCCGGTTTCGAGGGCCACGGGCGAGATCAGCT
>DAOUIC010000464.1:0-5178 GCA_034428255.1 Anaerolineales bacterium | reverse complement strand
TCGGAACGGGAGGCGCTGCTCCAACGCCAAGCCGAACGCCGGCGCTTCCGCCGGCGCATGTTGCCGTACGTCTTCATCCTGCCGTGGATTCTGGGTGTGCTTCTCTTTCAGGCCTACCCGATCCTGGATGCCTTCTACCACAGCTTCACAGTCTACGATGTCTTCCAACCCGCCAAGTGGGTTGGCCTGCGCAACTACCGGAATTTGTTCGAGAACTCCTACACGCGCCTGGCGCTGCAGAACACGCTGCTCTATGTGGCGGTCTCGGTTCCAGGAGGGTTGGTTGTGGGTCTCTTGCAGGCGCTGCTGTTGAACGTCAAGGTGCGCGGCCTGCAACTGTTCCGTACCCTGGCAATTGTGCCGGGCACCGTACCTGCGGCCGGCGCGGCAGCCGTGTCGATTTTCATTTGGAGCCCCTCGCTGGGGTTGATCAACAGCATTTTGGAATGGTTGGGGTTGCCGTGGCAACAAAGTTGGCTTGTCGACCCGGTGATGGTCAAATGGATCTTCATCTTCATGACGATCCAGGGCGGAATCGGCATGTTGATCTTCCTGGCCGGTTTACAGAATGTGCCTCAGGAACTCTACGACGCCTCCAAGATTGATGGAGCGCACAGCATGCAGACCCTGCTCAATGTCACGCTGCCGATGCTGACGCCCTACACCCTCTTCAACCTGCTGACCAGCCTGATCGGGGCGTTCCAGTACTTCACAGGGCCGATGCTGATGACTGGAGGGGGTCCTGCCGGCGGATCCACATTCTACGCCCAGCTAATCTACGAAAGTGCGTTCATTCTTTTCAGAATGGGCCATGCGGCCGCGCTGGCGTGGATTCTGTTCGTCATCTGTGTTGTCATTGTCGTCGCGGTCTTCCGCTCGTCGGCGAGTTGGGTCTACTACGAGGGCGGCAACTGAGAAAATGGCCAGCCTTCGTCCGATACAGGCCGTTGCATCGCCGGGAAGCCGCTACTTTCTCGGCATGCAGACCAGGAGGTTCATCCAGCACACATTGGCCTATGTGTTGATCGCCGCCTTCCTTATCGTGGCGCTGATGCCCGTGGCGTGGATGTTCGGCACCTCCTTCAAGACGCTGGAACAGTTGCGGATCACCGTACCCATCCAATGGATCCCGAACCCGGTAACGTTCGAGAACTATGTCCAGGGTTGGGCTGTACGGGACTGGCCGCACTTTCTCCGCAATACACTGTTCCTGGCCGTGTTCGTCGGCGTTCCCACCATGGCTTCATGCACCCTGGCAGCCTACGCCTTTGCGCGCATGCGGTTTCGCGGCAGCGAAGCATTGATGTTGATCAATATCAGTCTGATGTTGATCCCGGACCAGGTGACACTGGTGCCTCGATTCGTGATGATGGCCCGCATGGGCTGGGTGGGAACCTGGCTGCCGGCGATCATTCCCTCCATGCTGGCCCTCAACCCGGCCATGGTATTTGTGCTGCGCCAGTTCTTCCGCGCCATTCCCAACGACCTGTCCGACGCCGCCCGCATTGACGGCTGCCATGAATTGGGAATCTTCTGGCGCATCGTGGTGCCGTTGTCCAGGCCGATCCTGGCCCTGCAGATTGTGTTGATTACCTCCTGGGCCTGGAACGACCTGCTCTTTGCCCTCCTCTACCTCAAGGACAAGAGCATGCAGACGCTGACCTTGGCGATGCAGAGCTTCCTCGGCTACCGCGGAGACACGGCCTGGGGCCAGATGATGGCCATGTCGGTGCTGATGTCGCTGCCCATGATGGTGCTCGCCTACTTCGGACAGCGCTATTTCACCGAAGGCTTCACCCTGAGTGGAATCAAGGGCTGAGGCGAAGCGCGATGGGCTACGCTGGTGTTGGTAGGACACACCCGCCCCGATAAGCAACTGAACAACAAGCCCTTCTTCTCCTCCCGTCGGGAGCGGCGCCTCTGGGGCTGGACGCTGGCCGTGGTGGCGGCCATCTACTCCACGCTTGGCCTGGCAGCGACCCTGGCCGGATTTCTGCGCAACCGCGGCCTGCTCGACGACCTTTTCGTTCTTGGTCTGATCCTGATCGGTGCCGCGATCCTCGCACAGGGGCTGACGTGGCGGCCACGCGGGATCGAGATTGTGGTGGCTCTGGGCATCGTGGCCACCTACCTCCTAGTATTTGCCCGCATGGCGATTCCAGAGGAGCGCACCCACCTGATCGAGTACGGCGTGGTGGCCGTCTTTGTCAACGAGGCGTTGACCGAGCGGGCCAGCCAAGGTCGGCAGGTTCCCGTGCCCACCTTGCTCGCGGTTCTGGTCACAGCGATGGTTGGCCTGCTCGACGAGTGCATACAGGCCTTCCTGCCCAACCGTGTCTTCGACTACCGAGACATCCTCTTCAATGGCCTCGCGGCTGTGATGGCAGTGGCGGCCAGTGTGGCCTTGGCATGGGCACGGCGGTGGCGCAACAGAAACCGGCCAAAGTGAGAGGTACGGGGGCAGGGCAACCGGAGTGCGCGTCCTGGATTGGAGGAAATCCAGACCAACAGGCTGCCGATCCATATTCGTTGTCCAAGGTATGGCTGCCCGTCGTTCCAGGATCCCCGCAGGTCTGGTCACCGTCGCCACCTGGCCTCTCCTACTCCCGTCGAGGCCGGTGTCTCCGGGACTGGGCACAGACAAATCCTGTTCCACCACAGGGTTGACCAGGATCGAACAACCAACACGTATCCTTTCAATGTGTCGGCGGAGGAAGCGGCGGTGTGTCCCCTACGGAACTTCCTGGCGGCATGCCTGGCCGAGAGGACTTCGCTACGGCCTTAGCGGAAGGCCGCACCGACCCCACCTGGAACAATGCGGACGCAAACCTGCAACGCCTCGATTGGGATCCCAACACCTACCCGTTGGATGCCACTGTTCCTTGGCTGCGAACACAGGACCAGCCCGACGACACCGTGCTCAAGACATGAAGGAGAGGCATCGCTGCCGAACCCGGGTTCTCCGCTATGTCTCGGGGCGCAGGCAACGACCATGCCCGGGTTCCATCACGATTTGGCCTTCCGTAAACACGGTCTGTCCCCGCACCATGGTGGTTGCCACCCGGCCGCGCAGCTTGCGCCCGTGGTAGGCATGCATGTTGCGGCCCCCTTTTGAGAAAGTCCGGTCCTTGTCGAAGGTCCAGTCCCGGTTCATATCGACTAGGGTCAGGTCCGCATCGTGATCGGGCGCGATTTGTCCCTTGCCCTTCAGATGGAACAGCTGCGAGGCCCTATGGCTCATCAGCCGAGCCAACGCGGGCAGGGTCAGGCGTCCCTGGTTCACGGCGGTCAGCATCAGGGGCAGCATGGCTTCCAGGCCGGGGACACCGGCCGTGGCCCGAAAGATGTCGTCCTGACCCATCTCCTTTTCTTCCGGGATGTAGGGAGAGTGATCCGTGCCGATGACGTCGATGGTGCCGTCCAGCAGGTAGGGCCACAGGTTCTCCACCTCGTCGGCCGTGCGCAGAGCCGGGTTGCACTTGGCAAAGGGTCCGTGCCGGTTCAGTTCCTCCATGGTCAGGAACAGGTACTGGGGACAGGTTTCGACCGAGACGTTGACACCCTTGGCCTTCGCCTCCTTTACCAGTTGAGCCGCCTTGTAGCTTGACAGATGCACGATCTGCACCCGGTTTCCGAACAGCTCGGCAAAGACCAGGATGCCGGCCACGGACAGGTCCTCCACAATCGGGGGAGCGCTCCGGGCATGGGCAATCCCCTTGGTCTCGCCGCTGGCCTGCACCTTGCGCAGAAACAGATCCAGCAGACCGGCGTGTTCGCAGTGGAAGCAGTGGAGCAGGTTGGTCTGGGCCACGGCCTGCATCAGGTCGTACAGATCGGCAACGTTGGGGCAGCAGAGGCCCACGAACTCCTCTTCCCGGCCCGGAGGCGGCAAGGTCATGAAGGTCTTCAAGGCGATGGCCCCCGCCTCGGCCATCCGGGGGATTTCCTCCATGTTGTCCGGGGAGATGGAACCGTACAGGCCAAAGTCAATCAAGGCATGCGGTTCCAGTTGCGTCATTCGATTGCTCAACACGGCCGCCGAATTGACGGGCGGCTCGGAAATGGGCATTTCCAGCAGCGTGGTGATGCCTCCCGCCGCCGCCGCACTCGTGCCCGACACGAAGTCCTCGCGGTCGGGCCGCGCCGGCGCCCGGATATGCACATGGGTGTCAATCAGCCCCGGCAGGATGTGGAGTCCCCGGGCATCCATGTGATCACGGGACGAGGGGCGTTCCCCGGCATCAAAGATGCCGGCAATCCTGCCCTCGGCCACGGCAATGGTGGCCGGAAGCACCTTCTCCGACGTCACCACCTGGCCACCGGTAATCGTCAAGTCAAAGTCGCCGGCCATGCCATGGCCCTCCTTGGAAAAAGTTCAACGGCCGGAATCCAGCATCCCGTCCAGATGCAGCAGGGCGGTTCCCAGAACCTGGGCTCCGGCCACACAGTCCTCGGGCGGCGTGTATTCGTCGGGGGAGTGGCTCACACCATCGCGGCTGGGCACAAACAGCATGGCCTGCGGGGCAAGGTCCGCCATGCACATGGCGTCGTGGCCGGCTCCGCTGGCCATCCGCGCATAGGCATACCCGTTGTCCTCACAGGCTGCCACCAGGGCCTGCACCAACAGGGGATTCGAATCCACGGACGGTTTGTTCGAGGTCTGTACGAATGCGGCCTGCAGTTTCCCCGCCTCTTCCTCCAACTGGCGTTCCGCCAGATCCAGCACACCCTCATCCAGTCCGCGGATTTCCAGGTTGATGATCACCTGCCCCGGAATGACATTGGGAGAGCCCGGCAGGATGTCCATTTTCCCCACGGTGCCGACGATGCCGTGCTGCTCGGCCACCGCCTTGACCTGCAGAATGTAGGGAACTGCCATGACCAGGGCGTCCTGACGGTCCTGCATCAGGGTGGTGCCGGCATGATTGGCGTACCCGTTGACCGTGACCTCGTACCGGCGAATGCCCGCGATGCCCTCCACCACCCCAATCGGTTTCCGTTGGGTTTCCAGGCGCCGGCCCTGTTCGATGTGAAGTTCCAGAAAGGCGGCCGGGCCGTCGGTGCGCTTGGCCTCGGTGACCCGATCCGGGTCCAGCCCGGCATCCCGCAGGTGATCCGCCACGGTCCGACTGTCCCACGCCCGGTGGTTGACAACATCCGGGGCCAGGGTTCCCGCCA
>DAOUIC010000463.1:0-44393 GCA_034428255.1 Anaerolineales bacterium | reverse complement strand
AACTTGAGCGGCTGGTCCCACAGGTTGCGGGCACCGTTGGCCACGGACGCGCCGTAGCCGCCGCCCATGGTCGTGGTCGGGGTAATCGGGTAGGCACAGGCTCCCTGCGTGATTTGGGTTTCAACCCACGTAACCGTCCCGGAACCATCGGAGGTGGTCTGAATGCCGGGGAAACGCGGTTTGGACACCGCACCGTTCAGGTTGCCGCTGTCATGGGATCGCCCGTTGGCCGACAGATGGCCGTTGCTGGAAATCTTTCGCATAGCCATTGCTGCGTTTACCCCTTAGTTGCTACTCCGGCACCGAATGTGCATAGGCACACGGATGCACGTCACGGAGCCAACCCGACCCAATTCAACTCTTTGAATCCAGGCTGCTCAGCCATGTTTGATGATAACACAGCAATCGGTGCCGCCTTGGGCAGAATCCGTGTTCGAATCAGCGGCAAGGAACCCTGTTTGGGCAAGGACTGCCATTGCGTTCCGTGCCCGTTGCACAAGGCGGTGCCGGACAAGGTCGGCCATCCGTTTGCGGTCGGCTTTCCTGTCGGCGGAACGGAACCATTGCGGTGCTGCTCCCCCTGTGCCGAAACCGACTCCCGACCGCGGATTCGTGGGCGCACATGTCAGTTTGGGGAGTTGCCCGGGGTGCCGGAGACATGCCGATCATCCAGAAACCGCCGAACTGTTCGGACCACCTCCTGTTTTGTCATCGGCGAGGTTTCGATCACAAGGTCCGCGTGCGCCAAGGCATGGCCCAACCTTGCCAATTCCTCCCGGTGGCCGGCTTCGGTATACCGCCCCCACGGGCGTCTGGACAACTGGGTTCCCAGGTCCGCATGCAGAAATATCAGAATGTCGGGAGGGTGAAGCCTTTGCCACATGTCTTTGACATAACTGTGTTCCTGGCTGGTGCATCGGGCGTGCATGCCCAACTGCTCGAGGGTCGCCACCAAGGTGGACTTCCCGGCCGCGCTGACCCCCACAACCTTGATGAGCGGGTGCTGCATGCCAACTCCAGTTCTTCCGGCTCCGGCCGTGGACCCTATCCCAAGGGAAAACTGACCGTCATGTGCCGCGCGTCGTCCCGTTGGCTACGGTCCCGGACCTTCACGACCAGCACTGTCAGGTCGTCCCGCGCGCGGCCTTCCTCAAGGACCAGGGCGGTGTCGAGCAGAAGGCGGGCGAGACGGTCTGCCGGCAGGCTGCCGTCGGGGTCCGCTTCACAAACCAGGGCCGGCAGATTCATGCGGTCCTGCGGATGGCGGCCGGCTTCCCACACCCCGTCCGAGGCCGCCACCACCATGCTGCCGGCCTCGATTGGCAACTCGGTGATGTCCGGCCGCGTATTGCGGTGGATGCCGATGGCCTGACTGTGGGCCTGCAGCAGCCCCTGACTGTTGCTGGTCCTGAACCAGGCCGGGCAGTGGCAGTTGCGCGAGACGACCAGTGTCCAGGAGTCCATGTCGATGCTGACGATTTGCAGTTCGGCGCTCACTTGGCCCCGTCGATACGTGCGAAGGTAGTCGTGTGCCGCCCGCGCCGTGGCTCCGTCGCGCACGCCTTCGGCCAACAGTGAGATGGCCTTGCGCACCACGAGGTTGCTGATGTTCTTGGCACTTCGTCCGCTGCGTTGGCCGTCGGCCAGGACTGCGCTCAAACCGCCGTGTGGCCTTTCGACCACCTCGACCGTGTCCCCGCTTTCGCGCGTGGCGTACTTCGGGATTTTGGAAACTGCGAGCTGGACGACGGGAGCTGGGGCCACAGCGGGGAACCGGTTCAGGGAAGGACGTTGGAATCGCTTTCCACGCCGGGTGGGGACGGCTCCATCGCCACCGGACGATTTCGGAAAATGTCCTGCGACATGAATTGTGCCGGGTTGCAAAAGCCGCCCCAACCGTCGGGCCTGCGATACGGCAGAATGCGTACGCCGAAGTGCAGGTGGGGGCCCGTGCTGGCGCCCGTATTGCCCGAAAGACCCAGGGTGGCGCCGCGTCCGACGGTCTGGCCCACACTGACCGAGAACTCGCTCATGTGCGCGTACACCGATTCCCCCCAGTCGTGCTCCATGAGCACGAACTTGCCGAAGCCGCCCACGCCGAAATCGGTCCGGGTGATCCTGCCGGCGTCGGTCGCAAGCAACGGTGTGCCCACCGGCAACGCGAAGTCGAGGCCGTTGTGGCCCCGCAGGGGCACCCCGCCGTAGGTGAAGCGGCCGTAGAACTGCGGATTGGTGCCCCAGCCCTGGGACATCGGGAAACGGCCCGGGAACGGAGTGGCCATGTCGATGTGGTCGGCCAGGAAGTCGTAGGCCAGCAGGCGCAGTCCGCTCTGCGAACCTTCGGCGACCCAGCCCGACGGTTGGTTCGAGGGCGGGATCACCATGTCCGTCCACCACCAGCGGAGATTGTCCCTGATCTCCGGCCCGCCATTGACGAGCAAGGTGCTGCGGGACGGCGCACGCCCAATGATGTCCGAATCCGGCTTGCCTACCTGTCCGGGAGTCCTGCGCATCCGCAGGACATCCGATTGGATGTTCATGACGCGGTCACCGTTGGCGAAGGTTCGGCGTTCCCGGGCGCTGGGTGCGCGGCGCGGGACGGGAGGACTGACCGCAGGCAGCGGATTGGTGCCCATCTGCGGCGTGCCGTCCGGTGCATTCTGGGCCACCCATCCCCACATCCGGTCCCGTTCGTCCGTAGCCACGGCCAGCAGCCACCATGTGACTCCGCCCATCCCCTGTGGATGGCCCAGGACCGTGCACAGCGTGTTGCGCGGGACTTCACCAAGGACATCGTAGCCTGCATCCCCGTCCAGACCCGGCGTGCGCCGCATCGGGCATGCGGCAATCACCCAGATGCTGTCACCCGGCTGAAGCGCCTGCCGGTCCCGTCCGGGCAGGTTCGGTGCGGAGTCCTGAAGGAGGTCGTAGCCGGTCGCCGTCATGTCCGACACCCATCCCCGCAGCACGGGCTCCACCGCGGCGGGAGTGGCCACCTGCCACCACACCAGCCTGTCTTCCATGCGCGGGCCGCTTTCCACGGTCAGTGACATGCCGGGGGCCAGTTGCATGACGATGTCGTCGACCGCCTGGCTGGCGATCCCGGGCAACCGACGCAGGAGGGCATTGCGCCACACCCAGACGGTGTCGCCCACGGCAAACCTGGGTTCGGGACCGGCCGGGGTCCCGGGTACGGCAATGACTTGCAGGTTGCGCTTGTTGCGGTCGGTTTCCTCTCGAAGCCAACCTGTCGAATCGCTGCCTTCCGGCCAGGCCGCACGCACGCGCCACCAGATACTGTCCTCCACGTACAAGGGCCCTTCCTGCACGAGGCCCGGAGTCCCAACCGGGAGGGCGCCCAACAGGTCGTCCGTTTCCTTGGCCCGCGTGCCCGGGGTGCGCCGCAGTTCGGTGGGTTGCTGGACAAGGAAGTAGGTGCCCGGTGCCATGGAGTCCGTGTCCGGGATGGGCACCGGGTCGAAGGGGGCCGCCAGGTCCGGGGCGCCGGACACCTTGGCGATGAACGGCTGTGCATCCACGCCGGCTTGCGCCAGCCAACCTTCAACCTGGGTGCGGTCGGACATCGTAACCGTGACGCGCCACCAGATCAGCCGGTCCGCCTGTTCGGGGCCGTCGACAATCAGGCACTGCTGGCCCGACGGAAGCTTCGTCACGATGGCGTCCGGGGGCGAACCCACGAATCCGGGCACGGCCCGCAGGTTGATGTCGCCGATGGTCCTTACCACGCTGCCGGGGGCCAGGCTGGCGGAGGCATCGGGCTGTTCCGGGTTGAGCAGGGGAGCCTTTTGCGGATCCCAGGCATAGCGTTGGTTGAGGGCTGCGGCAGTGTCCGCCAAGGCAGCCTCGGATGCGGACAATTGCCAGCGACCGCCGGGGCTGGCCGCCCACCGGAACAGGGCGGCACAACGGACTTGCTGGTGTCCCGGACCTTCGTTCCACCCGTTAATTTCCCGGTAGACTGCCTGCACCCACCCGTTTTGCCGGGGGCTCCAGGACTGGAATTGGTCCGCCTCCACGATGTATACGGGCAATTGGCGCATATGGTACGGAATGCCGCGCATGAAGTCGCGGTAGGCCCTGAAACCACTGCGGCGGCGTGGCGAGTGGTCGGGGATCCAGGCATCGGCGGTAACGTCGGCGGGATCGTCCGTGACCGTGAAGGCATGCAGCGCAATGCCATCGCAACCCTGGGGCCCCAGCCGGTTCAGGATGTCGCTGAAATAGGTGATCCAGTCCCCGCTCTCGTTGCCTGCATAGCGGGTGTGGGTGTTCCATGGGGTAACCGCCCCCGTAATGACGAGTGCATCCGGGTCGGACTGGTGGATGGCCTCCCTGCACTGCCTGAAACAGGCGACATAGCGGTCCGGGTGCACGGCTTCGCCGACGGTGGCCACGTTGGTCGCGGTCCCGTCGGGATGAAGCGCGTCAAAGCGCTCGGGTAGGGCCCGCAACACGGCCTGCACCTGCGCCGGATCCTTTACGTCCTTGAGCAGGGATATCCGGGCGCGTGCGTCGGCGCCCGGGCGCGCGGCCCAATTGTTGAACCCGTTTCCAATCACCCAGTGACGGCAGCCACGCGAAACCTTGACGAAACGGCCGCATCGCCGAGCGAAATTCAAGTGGTTGTCGACAGCCGGCAGCGTGCCGTCCGGGTTGAAACCCAATTGCAGTTTGACAATGACACCGTAGCCGCGTTCCGACCAGGCACTGTAATCCACGCCGGAGCGGTCGGTGGCGTCCATGCCGATGAATTCGTTGAACACCACCCAGCCGTGTACACCGGCCTCTTCGAAGAGATGCTCGCCGCCTGCGTCGTGCAGACCGTAGATGTTGAGCGGTTCGTTGGGTATGGGAGGCATGGCAATGGCGTGCGGCACGAGTGATCCGATCGGATAAGGGCGGGGACCGATATTGGCGAATGCCTGGTGTCAGTTGGCGGCAACGGGGTCGTTTCTGCGGCGCTCGGCGAGTTTCGCCAGGAGTTCCTGATGGCGATCGCGCGTGATCGGGTATTTGCGAATGACGAAGACGCCCACCGCCACCAACAATGTCGGCAGCACACCGGACAGAAGCCGCAGGGCCGTCACCACCGACTGGGGCTGCTCAATGCCGGTGCCGTAGGTGGCCTCAATGAAGCCGGCTTGGGCCAGGATGAGATTGGCGACGAACACCGCCACGGCACCGCCCAACTTGCGGAAAAAGACCATGTATGCCGTGAACAGCCCTTCGCTGCGATTGCCGGTTTGCAGTTCGTCGTACTCGAGAACATCGGGCAGCATGGCCCACGGAATGGTGATGCCGGCTGCGTATGTGAATCCCAGCCAGATGCAAAAATAGAGAAACGTGTCGGCGGCTCCCTGTGGATACAGGGCGTATGCCGGCAGCGTAGCAATCCAAAGGAAGCCGCAGAATATATATGCCTTGAGCTTGCCCAGTTTCCTGACCAGCAGGTTGACCAGGGGCAGAGCCAGCAGGGACGAACCCAGCAGCACCGCCGGCAACAGTGACTCCAGGAGCGGCGTCGCCCTCAAAACAATCTGCAAGTACCAGACAAACGTGGCGATGACAACTTCAAGTCCGGTCAATGCGAAGAAATAAGCGGTCGACAGCAGGACGAAGGGACGATTGCGGTAGGCGGTTCTGAGCCCCTCCATCACGCTGATGGGGACCTCGGACACTACATTGGCCGGTTCCTTGACCGTGATGAAGTTGAGGACCGGCGCCACCAGCAGGGACGCGCCGAACAGCCACCCGGCCAGCATGTAGCCGCGGAAAACGTTGGCCTCCCCGCCCAGCATGCCCAGCCAGTCTTCCGCCAACATTTTGAACAGGGCCGCGATGACGAGGGCGCCCAGGACAAAGAAGGCGTTGCGCCAAACGCTGAGGTCAATCCGTTCTTCGTAGTCGCTGGACAATTCCGCCACCAGGGCCGTGTGGGGTACCGAGAACACGGTGATGGCTGTGTCCAGCACCACGGAAATCACGACAAACCAAGCGAACAGGCTCCATGGATTGTCGAAGGGTTTTGTCCACAACAGGGCAAACAGCACCATCATGGGCACGGCGGCCGCCAGCATCAGGGGGCGCCGCCGGCCCCACCGGGTCTGCAGCCGATCGCTGATGAGACCCACCAGCGGATCGTTGACCGCGTCCCAGATGCGGCCAATCATCAGAATTATGCCCACAATACCCGGCCTGAGGCCGACCACGGTCACCAGAAAGTAGTTCAGGATCAGGGAGCGGCTGGTTGAGGTGATGGCCGGAATCCACTCTCCTGAACCGTAGATCAGTTTGAAGAGCGTCGACATGCGGCGGGTCGGGGCCATGGGTGGATCCTGCATGAGTGTGAATGGCGCAGGCGGTGCTCTGGCCGCCCAGTGCACCGCAACTCGGGTTCTCGTCGGGCGTCAGTTGCCCGAGGGCTTGGATGGCGACAGCTTCAGAAAGGCCAGCAGGTCCGGGGGTTCGCCCTCCACGCGCACGAAGACCTTCCCCAGGCGGGTTTCGTCTCCCCCCGCCGGAACCCTGTCGATCGCGTTCATTATCATTCCGCTGATGGTTTCCGCCTCGCCTTTGGTCTCTCCCAGTGCTTCCGCGAAGTCCTCGGGGAGTTCGTTCACCGGAACGTCAAGCCGGGCCACCACGGTGGTTCTGGACCGGACCTCGAGCCGGGGCGCCTCCCGAACGCGGCTTGCCTCGAGGTCCGATTCGTCTTCGATTTCGCCGAAGATTTCCTCCATCAGGTCTTCCAGGGTCACCAATCCCGCCGTGCCTTGGAATTCGTCCTGCACCACCGCCATGTAAGCACCCCGCGACTGGAACAGCTTCAGCATTTGGGGTAGTGGTGTGGAGCCTGGGACCACCAGGGCGCCTGTCTCCTGATCCTGGTCTCCGTCCGGTACCCTGGTGATGATGTCGACGAGTCGAAACTCGGCGCTGCGGTCAAGCCGTGCCAGCTGCTTGAAGTGGAGTATCCCCTTGATGTCGTCCAGGTTGCTTCCGTAGATGGGATAGCGGGACTGGCCGGCTTCCCGTATTACCTCGATCACATCCGCGTAGGTTGCATCCTCCTGGATGCCCACAACCCGCGTTCGGGGAGTCATCACTTCGTTGACGGTGCGATCGTCGAAGTTCCCAATCCGTTCCAGGTAGCCGAACTCGTCCTCCTCGATGTGATCGGCGTGGTAGCTCTCCTCAATCAGGATCTGGATCTCCTCCTTGGAATAGGCCAGCCCGTCGTCCTGGTCCACGGGCACGGGTGATCTGGTGATGAGAAAGTCGGCTGCACGATTCAGCTGGCGCGCCATGGGTTTCAGAAGCATTTCGCAGACCCGCATCGTGCCGGCCACCGCCAGCACCACCGATTCCGGCATCTGGACGGCAATGGTCTGCGGAACCATTTCGCCCACGACGACATGCAGGAACGACAGACTGCCAACGGCGATGACCAGCGCGGCCGTGGTGGCTGCGTGCTCCGACAGCCACGGCAGGTGCAGAACCTCATGCAACCAGTGCGCCACGCGCTCCTCGGCATATATGCCCAGGCCCATACTGGCCAACGTGATCCCTATCTGGGCCGTGGCGATGAAGTCGTTGCGGCGTACCTTGTCCCGCAGGATGGTCAGGATGTAGGCGGCCTGCCGGTGTCCAGCCTCCTCCCTGCTCTCGATGCGTGGGTAGGGGGCCAGCATCACGGAAAATTCCGCCGCGACGAAGAAACCGTTGGCCGCCACGAACAAGGCAATCAGCACGATCGGAACCAGTGCTTCCATCACAGGGCCCCGTGTTCGAAACCCGGGCGGGCGGGATCCGACTGCAGTTGTAGTGCCAGCCTGACCGTCTCCTCGGTGGCGTTCACAAAATAGCCGTCGGCCGCACCGGGGCCTGCCCGGCGAAGGCCCCGGTGCGGGATGCCCTCCATGGGGGCCGGCGCGTCCGGAGATGGTTCAAGCGGGAGTGCGTCGGTGTCCAGGCTGCCGTCCCCACTCCCGAACGCGGCCGCGAGCAATGTTGCATCCACCGACGCTTCGATAAACAGCACGTCGTTGTTAACGAACCGGAAGGGCGGCGGCTCCTCCTCGTCGAACTCGTCGTGTATATCCCCGACGACGGCTTCCACCAGCTGTTCCAACGTAATGATCCCGGCGGTCGCGCCCAAATCATCCCGAACCACGGCCAGATGCACCTTGTTATGCAACATGTCCGCCAGAGCATCGTCCACCTTGACATCCTCCGCGAAGGCGGGAAAGGGTCCCGGATCGTCGTCCGGTCGCGGCGCCGGACTGCACATGAGGTCTCGCAGGTGGACGGTACGGGTCAGGTTGTCCAGGGAGCCATCAAAGACCGGCATGCGGGAATAGGGGGAGTTCGCCAGAAGATCCTGCTGCAGGTCCGGCGTTGTCCACTCGGGGGCCGCGAAAATGTGTTCCCGCACCACCATCTTGGCCAAGACCGGTTCCTTGTCGATGTTGAGTGTACGGTCGATGGCGCCACCTTCGTCCCAGTCGAACTGGCCCTGTGCCTGACTCTCCCTGGATATCCGCCGGATTTCCTGGTCGGTCAACACCAGGCCGTGCTGGTGCGTAACCTTGACCCGGATTAGGAACAGGATCGCGCGATTGAACAGGTTGAAGATCCACAGGAACGGCTTGAACAGGAAGTGGTAGGCCCGCAGGTAGGTCACGGTGACCATGGCCAGCCGCTCCGGGATGCGGATGCCCAGGTTCTTGGGTACCAGTTCGCCCAGGAACACCTCGCTTATCGACAGGACCACGAGTGTCGATCCGATCGCCAGCGAGGTGGCGGTGGCCGCATTCAGGCCGAGTTGCAACAGGAGTGGCTCAATGCGGGGCGCGACGCCGGCTTGCCCCACAAACCCCAGCAAGACAGTGCAAATCGTGATGCTGATTTGGCAGCTCGAAATGTAGGCGCTGAGCTGACTGGGATTGTGAATGATGCCGCCCACCTTGTCAGCGAGGACATTGCCGTCATCCTGCAGCTGCTGGATTCGGGAACGCCGCGAACCTGCCAGGGAGATTTCAGCTGCGACGCAAAAGGCAATCAACAGGACAATCGCGACAATCGAACCCAGGATCGCGATCAGTCCCATGAACTAGCTTGTGCCATTGCAGGTCCGACGTTGCGGTCGGGAGGTGTCTGATCCTTGGACAGGATCGGTTGCACTTCAATGGTACAGCAAACCATCAAGGAACTCCCGCGCTTCGGTGGGCGAGGTGACGCGGCCCATCACCTGGGCCTCGACGAGGAGGGTCAGCAATCGTCCGACTTTCGGGCCCGGCGCCAGGGCATACCAGGTCAGGAGATCCCGCCCCGTTGCCAGCGGCCGCACTGGTCCAAATTGACCAAGTCTCCACAGATGATTGACGGCATGCTGGATTGCCGTCAGGCGGGAGTGCGCCCCGGTTCCGATTGCCCTGGCCAACGGCGCTGCGATTGCGCATGCATCCTGCAACGCAGGCAGGCCAAGGTGCCAGCCGGTCTTCTCCATCAAACGGTGGCACTCAATCACCGTCGGCTCCCGGGCATGGCGACGATTGGGCGGATGTACCCACCGTTTCCACACATGGTCGAGGGCCGCGCCGACAGAACCCAGCCACCGCTGCTCCGTAGTGGCAAAGGCGCATCGTCTACCCCAGCGCTTCATGCCGGCACCTGGACTGGCTGCAGTCGTGTCCGGGAGGATCAGCCAAAGGAGGGCGGCCAAGACCCACCAGTCACCGCGCAGGCGCCCTGGACCCAGATACCCGCGAGCCATCTGCTGAAGGTCGATCACCGCATCGATGTCCGGTTCCATAGGATTCGGGTTCCTTTCGCCCTGGCTCCGGTCCGATTTCGTTGACCTTGTCCACGCCTGCAAACGAGAAAGCCAGCGCACATCGTTCTCGGACAGGATGAACGTTCCGTCTTCCCTGTCGGCAACCAGCGGCCAGAGGTTCAGCTCGTTCAGGTCGTGTGCGACATCACGAATGGACGAGGCGGAACTGGTTACCAGCTTCCACACTTCCGGCCCTATCCGTTCTCGCGCAGCATGTCCAGCGAGGTGGCCATGTTGCCCTATGAACAACCGCAATTCCGCCGACAGCTTCAGCCCGAGGCCATGGGATAGACGGACGCCCCTGAGCATGCGCAAGGGATCGGACAACATGTTCCGTTCGGAGACGGGGACTACCGTGCGTTGGGCAAGGTCAACCCGTCCTCCGAAGGGATCGACCAGCGTGCCAGTCACGTGCGTGCCGACGACCGACTTGACCTGGACCGCCATGGCATTCACACGAAAGTCGCGTTGTCCAAGATCAGTTTCAATGCAGCCGCCTCCCAAGACGACCAAATCGATGGTTCCAACCGGCTCCCGCTCGGATGGCGGGAGTGACGACAATCGCCAGATCTGCCTGCGGGGGTCCAGGCAAAAGGCGTGCCAGTCGCCGGAAATCCAGCGTTGATCCTCCAATGGGTTTGCTCGCGGCAAGGCCAAGTCAAGGTCGTGTCCGGGCGCCATGCCCAGGAGGTGGTCGCGGACCATGCCACCCACAATCCAAACCGGAGGCCCCCATGCCTCCAGGAAGCGGTCCAGGACCCGGGACTGCTCGGGGCGGAGTGTCAGATGGATTTCACAGGAATTAAGAGTCGTCATGGCAGGCTCCACCCGGGTATCGATTGCATTTGCCACGCTCGGTTATGACTCCCGGAAACGGTCTGTCGAGACGGAAGTGGGGCGGGATGGCTTCCGGTTTGCGATCAAAACTGGCAAACTGCACCGGCCGGTGCAGTCCCGCGATGCCCGGTGGTCCAAGCCATTATGCAGGCAAGTGCGAGTACATTCATCCAGGCCAGCCGCAATCGGGCATGGTCGGTTTTCACGGATACGTCTGCCTGGCCGGCATGGTACGACGGCATCCGGCAAGTTTCGTGGGTGGAAGGGAAGCCGTGGGTGGAAGGCTCCATGCTCCGGCTTGACAGCAGATGGGGAGTGCTCGCGGCATGCATACGGCTGGTGGCAGAGCCAAGCATGGCGGTAATTGAGGTGCGGATATGGTCATCGACCGCTGTGCTTGTCTTTGAGGTCGAGGATTCGGTTGGGGGTTGCCAGGCAAAGGTCCGGGAAACCTGGCATGGCCCTGCCGCCTGGCTCGGACCGATAACCCGTTCGGCCAGAACGGGAACTTTGACACGGGCCATGGATTCGTTTCGGCACTGTGCGGAGGCCCTGTGAGCACTTCTGAAAACGCGCTCCGCGATGGCCAATGGCCGGAGTACAACCGGGATGCCTTGGCCGTTTGGGAACGGATCGCCGAAGGTTGGGATTCCTACATGGGCGACCGCGGCAACGATTTTTACAACGTTCTGGTTCGGCCCGTTGCCATGCAGTTGCTGGAGCCGGTGCGCGGCCGCAAGATCCTGGAGTTGGGATGTGGCGCGGGTCTGTACACCCGCGATCTGCTGCGGGCGGGAGCGGACGTTGTGGCCACGGACGGCGCGGAATCGTTTGTGAACATTGCCGTCCGGCGCAATCCCGGCTGCGAGGTTCTGCGTCTGGACATCACCAGCGAGGAGGATTGGGCGGAATTGCATCGGCACCACACATGGTTCGACGCGGTGGTCTGCAACATGTTGTTCATGGATGTGGCTGTCGTGGACCTGATGTGCCGGCAAGTGGCCTCATTGTTGCGCTCCGGCGGAGTCTGGGTGATTTCCCAACAACATCCCTGTTTTGTCACTCCCGACGCGGAACTCGTGGCTGCGCAAGGCATCACCGGGCAACGGAACAGTGTCATGGTCCATCGCTACCTGAACGTGGAACCATACAGGGCCACCGGAATCCGCACGCAACCGGAAACCCACTACTACTTCCATCGGCCCCTACAGGCCATCGTCAGCCAGCTCACGGCCGCGGGCCTGGTTGTCAACGGTTTGGTGGAGCCGTCCTTCCCGCCGACCGAAGAATCGTTCCAACCCCTATCGTACGGGTCGATGCCGGACATCCCTCCGGTCCTGTTCCTGCGCGCTCTGAAACCGTAGGCCCGGCGGACCGGCACGGGCCGACCGTGCTATTCTGGCCGCAGGCCGAACCGGCAGGTCATGCCGATTTCGAATGCCCAGAACTCATCGCCAGTGCACATCGGGGACCAACCATGGATCTGAACCTTAAGGGCCGGGCCGCGGCTGTGGCGGCCGCCAGTGCCGGATTGGGCTTTGCGTCGGCTTTGACCCTGGCCCAGGAAGGTTGCCGCGTCGCCATCTGCGCACGCAATGAAGACCGCCTGCAGGCTGCTGCGGCCCGGATACGGGAGGAGACCGGTTCCGAGGTGCTGGCCTTGGTTGCGGACATGTCCGACGCGGAGGCTCCCGGTGCCTTTGTCCAGGCGGCCGCCGATCGATTTGGCGGCCTCGATATTGTGGTGGCCAACGCCGGGGGGCCGCCCAGCGGGGAATTCGCGGACAAGACCGACACCGAGTGGGCCTTGGCGCTGCAACTGAACCTCATGAGTGCCGTCAGGCTCTTCCGGTTCGCCTTGCCGCATGTCAACGCCAGTGATCAGGGTCGCTTGGTGGCCATCACCAGCGTCAGCGCCAAGCATCCCATGGAAAGCATGGTGTTGAGCAATGCCACGCGCACCGGGGTGCACGGCGTGATCAAGACCCTGAGCATGGAACTGGCTGCAACCGGCACGACAGTGAATGCCGTGTGCCCGGGTGTGACCAAGACGGATCGGCTTGATGAACTGGCCCAACAGGCTGCCGACCAGAAGGGCATTACCGTGGAGGAGGCGTTTGCCGAACGGGCGGCCACGGTGCCGCTGGGGCGCCTCGGGGATCCCATGGAGTTCGGTGCGGCGGTCACATTTTTGTGCAGCAGGCAGGCGGGCTTCATCACCGGCATCGGTCTGGCCGTGGACGGAGGCTTCATGGGAGCCCTTCCCTGATTCGGGTTTGAGGCCCTGCGGCCCCGATCCTCCGCGGGTCGTCCGTGTTGTTCGCGGGGCGCGGTGCGGGCGGATTCGAACATTCGATTGCGATGCGGTTCCCGGACGGACGGCCACGATGAAGGAACGGGTCCTTTCGTTCAACCAGGTTACGGCGGCCTACTTCGACGAACCTGTCCTGGAGGACGTGACCTTGGCTGTGTACAGCCAGGAGACAGTCGGTGTCGTGGGCCGCAATGGTTCGGGCAAGAGCACGTTGCTCAAGTGCCTGACGGGGATTCACGGTACCGATGCCGGAAGCGTGGTCCGCGACCGGCCGGTCCGGTTCGGCTATCTGCCCCAGGAGGCCGAACTTCCTCGGTCCGCGACGGTATTGGAGGCGATGCAGGGCGCCCTCCCGGAATTGGACCGGGTTGAGGCGAAACTCCAAGAGGTCGAGGCCAGCATGGGGCTGGAGGAGGTGTACGGGGATCCGGCCAGATTGGAGGCGGCCATCGCCCGCCAGGACACACTGGTTGCCCGGCATGCCGAACTGGGCGGTCCCAGTTTCCAACGGACCATCGAAGCAACCCTAAGGCAGGTCGGCTTGGCGGAGGACAGCTTCGGGCTGCGGGTCTCCGACCTAAGCGGAGGCCAAAAGAAGCTGTTGGCCCTGGCGCGCATCCTGGTCGGACGGCCCGATTTCCTGGTGCTGGATGAACCCGACAATCATCTCGACCTGCGCGGCAAGCAGTTGCTGGAACGGATTATCGGTGCCTTCGGCGGTGGCGTGGCGATTGTGTCCCACGATCGCTACCTGCTGGACCTGATCGTCGATTCCATCATTGAACTGGAACGACGCAGGGTATTCGCGTGGCCGGGCAACTATTCGGAGTACGTGATCCAGAAGGAGGTTGCGGTTGCCAGTCAGGCCCGTCACTACCAGGCACAACAAAAGGAAATCAAACGGCTGGAGGAGTCGGCCAAGCGCCTTCTGACCTGGGGCGCCGTCTTCGACAATCCCAAGTTCATCACGCGCGGCAAGAGCATTCTCAAGCGCATCGACCGCATCGACCGCATTGAGGCACCGGTCACCGACTCCGAAACCATGGACCTGACCTTGCAGTACCGGCGGGGGAGCGAGAAGGTTTTGGAGTTGACCAACGTGTCCTTCACCTTTCCCGATACGGGAGTCCGGCTGTTCGACCGTGCGGATCTTCTGGTCTGGAAGGGCGAACGGGTGGCCATTGTGGGTCCCAATGGCGCGGGCAAGTCCCTGTTGCTCAACTTGATTCGCGGCCAACTGCAGCCCACCGGCGGCACGATTAAGCTGGGACCCAGCCTGAAGCTGGGTTTCTACGACCAGGAACACGGCAACCTCGACTACCGTCTGAACCTGGTTGACACGGTGCGCCGCGACCACTCCATGACCGAGGCCACCGCCGTTTCCTTCCTGCGGAAATTCCAGTTCGGCTACCGTCAGTGCCTGGATCCCGTGGGGGCGTTGTCGGGCGGCGAGCGGAGCCGCTTGCAGATGGCCCTGATGATGCTACAGCAACCCAACTTCCTGGTCCTGGACGAACCGACCAACAACCTGGACATCCAGTCGGCCGAAATCCTGGAGGAGGTCCTGTTGGGATTCGCCGGCGCCATCCTGATGGTGTCGCACGACCGCTACTTCCTGGATCGCCTGGCCGACCGGGTCGTGGTCCTGCAGAACGGCGCCCTGAGGGAGTTTCGAGGCACTTTCGGCGACTACCTCACCAATCTGGCAGGAAGCCGGAAAGGGAACCCCGGTCCGCGCCGGCAGTCGGTCAGAACATCCTGACCAGAGTGCCCAACCAGTCCGTCAGAGGGTGTCAAAAAGATCGTGGCCGACGAAGACGCCTACACGACCAAGGTCTGGCACGGCCGGGTCTGGGTCTACCTCCAGTCCCTGGAGCGCGGCCAACGCATTGCCATTCCGCTCAAGGGCTCCCATCTGTCGACCGGCGCTCTCCGCATCCTCCTGCAACCCAACGGGCAGGTGGAGATCCACCATGCCGCGGACGGGGACACGGTGTGCAGTACGCGCCCCTGCGGGGCGGCCACCGTGGGTGTGGACAAGGGCTATACGGAAGCCTATACGGACAGCGACGGGGAGCGACACGGACAGGACCTTGGGGGCCTGCTAGCCGCCGAGAGCGACCACGGCATGGTCAAGGGCCGGCGGCGGACCCGGCACCACAAACAGGTGCGCGACCACCTCTGCCAGGCCGCCGACGCCGTCATGGACAAGGCCGACACCATCGCCTGCGAGGACCTGTCCTGTCCGCATCCATGAAGTCCGCCAAGTACCGCCACAAGGACACCAACCGCCGCCTGCACGGCTGGGTCAAGGGCGTCATGGCGGATACCCTCACCTCGATATCTCGGCGCAGAGGTTCTGCGCTGGCCTTGGTCAATCCGGCCTGCACATCGCAAATCGACTCCCGGACCGGCCTGTTGCAGGGCCATCGTCGTTGGGACCGGTTTTACTGTTGCGACGGGGCTGTGCGGGACGCGGACATCAATGCCGCCTGCAACATTCCGGCGAGGCTGTACGACGGGAAGTTAACGTTGTACATGCCCTACAGGGAGGTGCGCGCTCTGCTCGCGGAACGAACCAGGACAGCAGTGGGGACTGCCCGTCCCGGACTCGAGTTGCGGAGGCTTGCAACGCCGTCCCATCAACCGAGAGCGAAGTACCAAGAATCCACATGGTTTGAGGAACAGGTCTTATCTTGTCTCTACTAACAGTCGAAGAACTTTCGATCCAGTTCGGGGGCATTTTGGCGTTGGACGGGGTCGGTTTCTCCGTGGACGAAGCGGAGATTGTGTCGATCATCGGTCCCAACGGCGCGGGAAAGACGACGGTGTTCAACTGCCTCACCCGTGTTTACGATCCCATGAAGGGTTCCATTCGGTTCAGGGGCCGGGATCTGCTCAAAATGCGGCCCCACCAGGTTGTTGCCAACGGCGTGGCGCGCACCTTTCAGAATTTGGAACTGTTCACCTCGATGTCCGTGTTGGACAACCTGCTGGTGGGTCAACACTCGAAAATACGGTACAGTGCCCTGGATGCGGTTTTCCGTCTTCCCAGGCAAATGCGCGAGGAGCGGGAGGCTCGTTCGCGGGCAGAGGACACTTTGGAGCTGATGGAGCTGACGCAGGTCCGGGACATGCCCGTCCATGCACTGCCTTATGACGCAAAAAAGCGTGTCGAGATAGCCAGGGCCTTGGTTTCGCGGCCCAAGCTGGCGCTGCTCGACGAACCTGCGGGCGGCCTGACCCACGAACAAGTGGCCTCCATCGCCCGCATTGTCCGGGGAATCCGAGACGAGTTGGGAGTTGCGGTATTGCTGGTGGAGCACCGCATGGGATTGGTGATGGACATCTCCGACAGGGTGTGCGTACTCGATTTCGGCAGAAAGATTGCCGACGGGACGCCGACCGAAGTGCGCCGTGATCCTGCGGTAATCCAGACGTACCTTGGTGCGCCGCATGTTGACGCTTAAGGATATTCACGTCTCTTATGGCCAAGCGCCCGCCTTGAACGGAGTCTCGCTGGAAGTGCCGGAAGGCCACATCGTGACTCTTCTTGGAGCCAACGGGTCCGGAAAGAGCACCACCATTCGCGCGGTGGCGGGTCTTTTGCCGATCCAGTCCGGATCCATCGATTTTGAAGGTCGGGAGATTGCCGGGTTGTCCACCGAGGCCATCGTGAGGTTGGGCATATGCGCGACGCTCGAAGGACGCCAATTGTTCGGCGAGATGACGGTGTTGGAGAACCTGCGCCTGGGTGCGTACTCCCAAGGGGAGGGCAAGGGTTTCGATGAACAACTGGAGCGGGTGCTCGCCTACTTTCCCGCCCTGAGCGAGAGGCTTGCATTGTCGTCTTACCTGCTGAGTGGCGGCGAGCAACAGATGCTGGCCATCGGGCGGGCGTTGATGGCGCGGCCCCGGTTGTTGCTCATGGACGAACCTTCGTTGGGCTTGGCACCGCTTCTGGCCCAGGAAATGTTTGCCGGAATCATGAGCTTGAGTAAAGCGGAGGGCATATCGGTGTTGCTGGCCGAACAGGCCGCCGACTTGGCGGTAGGAATTGCCGGGTATGGCTATGTGTTGGAAGTGGGCAAGGTGGTGCTGGGAGACACTGCCCGGAATTTACTGGACAACGAAGAGGTGCGCAGCGCTTACCTGGGCCACTGAGCGTCGCTTGAGCCGCAACGAGAAATGCAATGGACCTCTTTCTGCAACAGCTAATCGGCGGTGTCGCCAGCGGAAGCATGTTCGCCATCCTGGCTCTCGGCATAGTGTTGATCTACCGTTCCACCGGCACCCTCAACTTTGCCCAAGGGCAGATGGCCATGTTCTCGACGTTCGTCGCTTGGTCGGCAATGAGCACGGGCATGGGCTTCTGGCCGGCGGTGTTGCTGACCCTGTTGTTCGCGCTGGCGATGGGGGCCTTGGTCGAGTGGCTGATCGTGAGGCGGGTAGAAGGAACATCCGACCTCAACTCTCTTATTGTGGCGATGGGGTTGTTCCTCATTTTCGACGGGTTGGCCTTATATATTTGGGGACCGTTGCCCAAGAGTTTCGGCCCCTTCAGCTTCTTTAGCGGGGGCGCGTCTTGCGTTGGCGGGGTATGCATCGGGCGTTTGAACCTGGGTATCCTGGTGGTTTCCATCGTGACTACAACCTTGTTGTATCTGCTGTTCCAATGCACCAGGTTTGGTCTGGCATTGCGGGCAACGGCCCTGAACCGGCTGGCCAGCCGGTTGGTGGGTATCCCGGTGGGACGCATGTTGAGCACGGGTTGGGGTCTGGGCACCGCCGTGGGCGCCATAGCCGGAATACTGGCGGCCCAAAGCCTGGGGCTGGAGAGCCGGACGATGTTTTTTGTTGTGCTCTTCGCCTTGGCGGCGGCGGTGCTGGGCGGCTTGGACAGCCCTGTCGGAGCCGTGGTCGGCGGGTTGATCATCGGTGTTGTGAAGAATTTGGCTGGCACCTATACGCCTTCCAGCGTCGGCAGCATCGACTTGGCCGTGGCCTTCGCAGTGATTGTGCTGGTGCTGATGGTGCGGCCCAATGGCATTTTCGGACGACCCGTCCGGATGCGCGTGTAGCCGGTGCAAGCCCTCCCACCCGGACCCAAGCTGTTAGGGCTACTGCTGCTTGGCGTGTTCCTGGCGGTGTTTCCCTTCCTTCACGAGTGGCCTTTCTTCAGAATATTTCTGGGTGAATTCCGGACCTTCAACGCCACCATGTTCGCTGTGTGGTTGCTTGTTCTGCTTGGCATGAATCTGCTGACCGGATATAGCGGACAGGTCTCGTTCGGACACGCGGCGCTGGTCCTGGCCAGCGCGTACCTGACGGCGGTGCTCTCCCAACAATACGGCTTCCCTTTATGGGGTGCCATCGGCTTGTCGGGGGCGGCGACCGCCATCGTGGGGTGGGTGACGATAGGCATCCCCGCCGTGCGCTTGAGAGGACCTTACCTGGCCATTGCCACGTTCGGTTTGATGTTGGCCTTTCCCCAAATCCTCAAATTGAATGTGCTGACCCAGTGGACCCGAGGGGCGTTGGGCATTAGGGGAGGCGTGGTGGAACCTCCCGGCTTTCTGGGCGGTGTACTGGACGGTCGGGCATGGATGTATTACGTCGCGATGTCCGTGGCGGTGGTCATGACGGTCCTGTTCCTGAACCTTGCGCGGAGCCGCACGGGCCGGGCGTTCGTAGCCTTGCGGGACAGCGAGGTGGGAGCGGAGCAGATGGGAGTCGACGTGCCGAAGTACAAGGCGTTGGCCTTCGGTGTCAGTTCGCTGTATGCGGGCATTGGGGGAGGGCTTTTCTTTGCCGTACAGGGATTCGTCTCTCCCGACAGCCTCGGTCTCATAGACTCGATATTCTTCTTGGTGGCGATAGTGATTGGAGGACTGGGCAGCGTGCTTGGTTCCATAGTTGCAGCGTTGTTTTTGACCTTCCAGTCTGAAGCCATCAGCGCTGTGGCCGGGTTCGTGCCGGGGGCCAACAACCTGCGGAACGTTTTCTACGGAGCGTCCCTGATCGCGGTGATCGTTCTTTTTCCCAGGGGCATCGCGGGATTTTTCCAAAGGCCTCTGTGGCCCAAACTCCGGGGATGGAACCTTGGAAGGCTCTGGTCGTCCAGGTCATGACGCCGGTGTTTGCCTGTGTGCGGGTTTGCGCGGGTCGCTGTTTGACATCCAAGCAAGCCTACGGCCCTCCCAAGCGACAACCCAAAGTGTGGTATAAGGCCGCATCCAAACTCGTTCAATGTATTGCAAAGCATAATAGGAGCGACGACATGACTCTCTTGGGAAAAGCTTGGACACGGGTTGTTGCCGGATTGCTCGCGGTGATGTTCCTGGGAGCCGCATGCGTGGAGGGTGTCGGAGAATTTCCGGCGCCTGCCGAGGAGGTGTCGGTGCCCGGGGTTACGGACGATGAGGTGGTGCTGGGAACTCACACCTCCCTGACCGGCCCCGTCGCCGTGTATTCCCAAATCGCTTTGGCCATCAACGCTTACTTCGAATACGTGAACGAGACCAAGGGGGGCATCAACGGCAGGACCATCAAGTTTCTGATCGAAGACGACGGCTACTCGCCTCCCAAGACGGTCGACCTGGTCCGCAAGCTGGTGGAGGAAGATCGAATCTTCGCCTTGGTCAACGGATTTGGAACGCCTACCCACTTGCAGGTTGTGGACTATCTTCAGGAAAACGGAGTGCCCGACCTGTTCGTGGCGACCGGCGCGACCGAGTGGGTGAAGGACCCGGAGGCCAGACCCATGGTCTTTGGCTCCATCCCCAACTACGTGGGCGAGGGGATAATCTTGGGGCAACATATCGCGGAGACCTACCCCGGGCTAAAGTTGGGCTTGATGAGCCAGAACGACGATTTCGGCGCGGACGGCATGACCGGCATCAGGCGGGGAGTGGGCGATGCCCTGGACATTGTGGGTGAAGAAACCCACGAAGTCCTGGATGTGGACCTGGCCTCCCAGGTGGACCGTCTCCACGCGGCGGGAGTCGACGTGATTGCCATCTGGGCCACGCCCCAACATTTCGCCACCGCGATCAAGCATGCGCGTCTGAACCTGAATTGGGACGTCCCCTTTGTTTTGAGTTTGGTCAGTGCCAACGAATTAACCGTGCTCCTGGCCGGCCCGGAGGTCATCGAAGGCACCGTGTCCCTTGGATACCTCAAATCGGCCTTTGAAATCGACGACCCCGATGTCGCCCAACACCATAAATTGGTCCAGGACTACATGGGAGTAGAGAACGGCAACACCTTGACCCTGTACGGCCAGTACATCGGAGAGTTGGTGGAGGAGACCCTGAGCAAGGCTGGTCGGGACCTCACCCGCGAGGGTCTGATCGAAGCCGCGGAGTCAATCACCGATTTTTGGTGCTCCATTTGCCTTGGGCCCGTCAACACCAGCTCCACCGACCACGATCCCGTGCAAGGGGGTTTCCTGGTCCGAGCCGAAGGGGGTAGGTGGGTAAGATTCGGCGACCTCGTCACCTACGAGGGTGTTCTGCCGGGCGACATGATGGTCGAGGACTTGGCGAGGTAAACGGGGCTTGCCTTGTGGGAGCCTGCCTTCGATTGCCGCCGGTTTGCGGCCTGGGAATCCTCCCCGCACGCAGAGGCAAAACCGCCTCGAACTCCTGTGGCTGGACCCCGACGCACCGTGGCCGGATCCTGTTTCACCCCAACCCGATCCCGTCGCATCCCCGACCCTCGGGCCGCTCGGAGAGGGGTACCCGAACCGTTACCGCCTGAGGCCTGCACCAGGACCATGACCGAGGCCACCGCTGCTTCCTTCCTGAGGAAATTCCAGTTCGGCTACCGCCAGTGCCTGGATTCGGTGAGGGCGTTGTCGGGCAGCGAACGGAGTCGGTTGCAGATGGCCCTGATGATGCTTCAGCAACCCCACTTCCTGGTCCTGGAGGAACCGGCCAGCAACCTGGACATCCAGTCGGCAACAATTCTGGAGGAGGTTCTGTTGGAATTCGCCGGCGCCGGCTGATGGTGTCGCACGGCCGCTATTTCCTGGATCGCCTGGCAGACCGGGTCGTGGTCCCACAGTACGGTGCCCTGGAGGGAATTCCGCGGCACGTTGGGCGATACCTCACCAATCTGGCGGGAAGCCGGAAACGACATCCCGGTCCGCGCCGGCAGCCGGTCAGAACTTCCTGACCAGGGTACCCAAGGCATCCGTCAGCACGCGAATGGCATCGAGGTACCCTTCGATTTCGATGCGCTCCTCCGGGGTGTGGTCCAGTTCGGAGTCTCCGGGCCCGTAGGCGAACACGGGGCAGCCCCAGGCCGGGCCGATCACGTTCATGTCGCAGGTGCCGGTCTTGACCACGAAGCGGGGTGGCTTGCCGGTGACCCGCCGAATGGCGCCCCGCAAGCAGGTGGACAGGTGATTGCGCCGCGGCGTGAGCCAGGCGGGTTCGAACCCACTCAGGTCGAGTTGGGCTTGGACGATGGGTCCGGCGCAGGCGAACCGGATTGGGGTGTCCGCATCGATGCAAGCCGGCATGGGCTCCCGGACCGCCCCGATCTGCTCCTCGCACCAGCGGCGCAGGTTCTGCACAAAGTGCAACGCGTCAAATCCCAACGGCAGGCGAATCCCAATCAGGGCGCTGACATGGTTTCGACCGTTCCGCCAAAGTTCGGTGTTGATTTCGCGCAGGCTGGGGGACGTTGCCTCAAACACCTGGGACCCCGGTTGTCCTCCGGCTTCCACCAAATGCTTTACATAAAACCAGAACGCCACGGCCAGCTCCGCGACTTCCGTTCCTGGGCCGGCGGTGTGTGTCGTGGGCTGCCAAGCGCGAAACTTCAGCAGGATGCGGCCCTTGTAACCCCGGGCAATGCCTGTGGTGCCGGTCGGTTCCCCGATTAGGCAGTAGTCCGGAATCGGGAGGATGCGGCCGTTGTGGCGATCCCTGACGCAACGGGCCCCCTTGGATGTGGCGGCTTCCTCTTCCACCGCGCCCACCACCACCACCTGGCAGTCTTCGGGCAATGTCTGCTTCAGATTTGCGGCCGCGACGGTGAAGGTGGCCAGCGGCCCCTTGGCGTCCACTGTGCCCCTGCCGTACAGAACCTCTTGCCCGCCGACAACCTTGAGTTCCACCGGAATGTGTCCAGGCACCGTGTCGATGTGCCCCAGCAGCATCACGGTGCGCGGGGCGTCGGCCCTGCCCATGCGCCCTACGGCGTTGTTGGCGGAGTCCACCTCGGCATGGTCATAGCCGAGTTCGCGCATCTGCGCGGTCAGCCATCGGCTGGCGGCCAGTTCGTCGCCGCTGACCGATGGGATTTCGACCAGATTGCGCAGCAGACGGCAGGCTGCGCGGTCCGAGACCGGCAAGGACACGTCGCTTCAGACGGCCTTCAGGCGGCCGATGAGATGGGAAAATCGACGGTACTGCTCGTCCGTGATGTAGTTGCGTCCGGATTGAATGGCGGAGTCCAGTTCCCGGTGAAAGGGGGAGTGTGGCGCACCCTCCAACAGTTCCACGGCCCTGACCAAGGCAAGCCGCACGGCGCGAATGTTGGCCTCCATGTGTCCGAGCACCACCTCCACGGTAACCGTGGCTTCCTCGTCGAAGATGTCCTGATCCGTGATGTGGGCCATGACCGCGAAGCTCATCTCGGCCTCTCGGGCGAGTTGCGCTTCGGGTGACGTGGTCATGCCGATGATATCCGTACCCCAACTGGCGAAGGTCCGGCTTTCGAACTTCGTGCTGAAGCGTGGACCCTCGATCGTAATCATGTTGCCGCCGGCGATGGCATCGGCTCCCGTGTCCACCAGGGCTTGGTGGCAGACTTGGCTGAGGGTTGGACAAAACGGATCGGCCAGGCTGATGTGGCACACAATATTCTCGGTCCCGACATCCGGGTCGTTGAAGAACGACAGGGCCCGCAGCCGCGTGTGGTCGTACAGTTGGTCCGGCACCATGATCTGCTCGGCCTTGAATCGCCGTTGCAAACTGCCGCAGGCGTTGACGCTGATGAGGTACTCGACCCCCAATTGCTTGAAGCCGTAGATGTTGGCCCTGAAGTTCAGGCGCGAAGGCGAGATGGTGTGTCCGCGGCCGTGCCGGGCCAAAAACGCCACCTCTTGTCCATGGATGTTTCCGACCAGGTAGGGACCGGATGGAGCACCGAAGGGAGTTTCGAGGGTCAGTTCCCTCACGTCTGTGAGGGCTTCCATGTCGTAGACGCCGCTGCCGCCCAGGACGCCGATGCGAATCGGTTCGTTCATTGAATTGCCTTTGCCATGGGTCTGTCTGAATTGGGAATGTCCTGCCAGCGCGGTGCCTGACTGTCACGCTCGGACAGGATGGGAGCGGTGCAGGTCCACGGAACTGCAAGCTCCGGATCGTTCCAGAGGACGCTGAACTCGTCGTTGCCCGTGTAGTACCGGTTGACCAGATACGTCAGGATTGCCCCGCGGGGACTGTGGAATCCGTGGGCCACGCCGGGCGGAATGAACAATCCCCAGCCCTCCTGTGCGTTCAGGCGCAGGACTTCGGCCCGGAGGAAGGTATCCGAATTGGCCCTCAAGTCGACCAGGCCGACTTCGATCTCACCTTGGACCACCTGCCAATAGTCGAACTGGAGAAAGTGATAGTGCAAGCCCCGCAGCACTCCCGGACGACTGTCCGAGCGATTGCCCTGCAGTTGGGACATGTCGAAACCCGGGCACCATTCCGAACGCCATGTTTCGGCAAAACGTCCCCTGGCATCCTCAAACCAACGCGGCACCCTGATTGCGGTGCCGGCAATTCCGGTTGTTGGCGCGCGGGATGGGGAAGCCATCACTCAGGCTCCTGAGGGAACGGGTCGGACGCAGGCCAGGAAGCGATTGACCTCGTTCTCCCGCAGCCTGGACGCCGAGCGGTTGACGATGATTACCACCCTGCTGTCCAACACGTGCTGCAGTTCCACCAGTCCGTTGGCCTGCAAGGTGCGGCCGGTCTCCACCAAGTCGACGATCAGGTCCGAAAGACCGGTCAGGGGTGCCAGTTCCACGGATCCGTTAAGCTTGATCACCTCGGCATTGATGCCCTGGGACACAAACCAGTCGGACGCGAGGCGCTTGTACTTGGTGGCCACCCGCAGGTGGTCCTTCAGATGCAGGTCCACGTCGCGCCACGCCGGTGGTCCCGCCAGGGAAATCCGGCAGATGCCGATGGGGAGCGTAAAGGGTTCCAGTACGTCCACCCCTTCTTCACGCAGCGTGTCCAAGCCCGAAAACCCAATGTCCGCGCCTCCGTGCACCACGAAGGTTGGAACGTCTGTGGGTTTGGATTGAATATATTCTTGGGTGCCGTCTGCGGTGCGCAGCGTCAGTTGCCGGGAGGCGGAGAAGTCCGGCACGTCCAGTCCCCCGTCCCGCAGGTGCCGCGTCACGGCGTCGGCCAGGCGTCCTTTGGGCAGGGATATGCGCAGGGGCCGCCTGCAGGTTGCGTCAGACATCGTCCCCTGCCATCCTCGTGGTGGATTGCTCGGGGACGGACAATTCGGTCCGCTGCAGGTTCTCAAGCAGTTTCTCGAACCTTGACAAGTCCATGGGCCCGACACACTCCGGAAGGGTGCAGGCCAGCACATGGAACGACTGTGTTTGGTCGCACCAGTCCGCCACGACCCTGGCTCCCAAACTGCGTCCCATGCCCAGAACCCCTGATGCGGAAAGCGGATCGGTATGTACGACGATGTCGAGTCCCTGTTGTCGCAGCTTGCCAATCGACTCCAGTGCAACCCCGGATTTGGTCTGTCCCACCAGACAGAGCGGTGGCTTGGGGCTCAGGGCCTGTGGCGCCTGGTTTGCATGCGCAGCCCGGACCAGACGGTCCAGGTGCAGGATCCCGCCGACCGCCGGACGGCTGCGCCCGAATTTGCCTATCAACCCGTCATACCGCCCGCCGCTGCCGGCCACGGCAGCCGAATCGGGCAACAGGAATTCGAATGTCGTTCCGGTGTAGTACTCCAGGTTCCGATACTCGGCAAGATCCAGCGTGACTCGTTCCAGGATGCCGTATGCATCCAGCTGTTCGGTCAGTTCCCTCAGGTTGCGCAGTGCGGATTCCATGCGTCTATTGAGGCAAAACCCCGCGGCCTGTTCCAACAACCCGGCCACTTCCGAACCCTGTAGTGTGAGCAGGTTCTCCAGCGTGGCCCGCTGCCTTGGACTCGGGCGGCAGGATTCGACAAACCGGGCCAGGGCATGTTCGCTTTTGCGGTGCATCGCCCACCGCAACTGTCGGGCATCGGATGGCTGCGGGTCAAGGGCGTCCAACAGGCCGCCGTAGTAGTCCGCGTGGCCGACCACAATCCTGAAATCCGACAGGTTGCATGCGTTGAGGCCGGCTGCCATGCATGCCAGGATTTCGGCGTCGGCCATGGCGTCGGCGGATCCCACCAACTCAATTCCGGCCTGCCGAAACTCCTGCTGATACTCCAACCCCGAGGTTTCCTCGTGCCGAAACACGCTGCCGGCATAGCAAAACCGGAAGGGGCCTTCCATCCCGGCCAGGCGCGTGCCCACCAGGCGGGCCACGGCTGCGGTCATGTCGGGGCGCAGAATTAGCGTACGGCCCTCCATGTCCAGGAAGCGGTACAGGCGATCGTGGGTGGCGGCGTGTGTACGGGTCGTCAGCATGTCGCCGAATTCGAACATCGGCAAAATGACGGTGTTGTAGCCCCAGGTCCGAAACGTCCGGTTGACCGCAGTTTCCAACTGCTGTCGCAGACGGGCATCCTGCCAAAGGTATTCGCGCACGCCCAGCGGCAGGTGCCGCCGATTTGTGGCTTCCGGTTGCCGCGCACCACCGGCCGGAAGCGTGTTCTTGGTGTTCATTTACCGCGTGCGGCTACGCCCCTTCGGAAGGGGCGCGTCCCGCCCTGAGCTGGTTGATGTGTTCACGGGGGGTGAACGACGCCGCCCGTTCTTCGGCCGCCTTGACCTGGTTGACTTCCCCTGGGGTTAGGCCGCCGATGCTGTCCAGTACTGCAAGCTGTGAAACGACCCGCTTGGTGTCGGGATGGCGACACTCCGGGCAGGCCGGATTGTTCCCTGCGGAAGCCGCCGCCATCGTTTTCCAAAGGTGCGCGAACCGAATGGAACAAGCTGGGCAGGTGTACTCGTAGACGGGCATGGGAGTGGACGGACCTGGGAGCCGAACATGGAGGTCGTTCCTTCTTCGGGGCGTTATTGTATGGTGCGGGCAACCGATCGGGAAACCGCGGGCACTTGGTCGCGGCACAATTCGAGGACCGTCGCATGTGTGGACGCTTTGGTCTCATCCCCAAGCAGGCCTCCTTCCAACTGCAATTCGCGGTGGATTTGCCGCAGGGCATCGTGCCGCGATTCAATATTGCACCGACCCAGGCTGTGGCCATCGTCCGCCGCAACCCAGTCTCGGAGGACAGGGAATTGACGTTTGCCCACTGGGGTCTGATTCCGGGGTGGTCCAAGGACACCTCCTGGGCTGCGCGCCTCATCAATGCGCGCAGTGAAACCGCGGCCGAGAAACCATCTTTCCGGTCTGCGTTCAAGCGGAGGCGATGCCTGATTCCGGCCACGTTTTTCTACGAGTGGACACGGGAGCGGGGCGGCAGGCAACCGTACCGCTTTGCCATGGCCGATGGCAGTTACGTTGCCATGGCCGGGCTTTGGGAACACTGGCAAAGTCCCGACGGCCATGAGATCGAGTCCTGCACCATCCTGACCACCGAAGCCAACGAGTTCATGCAAACCTACCACCACCGCATGCCTGTGATCCTGCCTCCAAGGCAGTACGACATGTGGCTGATGGCCGACGAATGGGCAGTACCGGGGTTGCGGGATCTCTGTCAGGCTTGTCCCGACGACGCGCTTGATGTCCAACCAGCCAGCAGATTGGTGAACGACGCCGGCAACGAAGGCCCCCACCTGCTGGATGCGGAATAGCGGCAATCGGTGTTGGTCCGGCGGACAACGGCCGTCCCGCTCCAAGCTGGCTCGCAGTGTCACCTAAAGGGATAGAAGGTGGGCAGCAGAAACGTGCACAGGCCCCAGACCAGTATCTGCAGCGGCAGTCCCAGACGGGCATAGTCCAGATAGCGGTATCGGCCTGGTCGTTGGACGATCGTGTTGGTTTGGTAGCCGATGGGTGTGCTGAAACTGGAGCTGGCACCGAAACAGACCGCCATCAATAGGGGCCGGGAGGCAATGCCCATCGCACCTGCCATCTGCAGGGCGATGGGAACCAGCAGGACTGCGACTGCGGCGTTGGAGATGAAGGCGGACAGGACGGACGCAACCATGAACAGGATCGACAGGGTCAGGTAGACGTTGTCCTGCATGGCACTGCTGGCCATCAGGGTATCCGCAATGCGCTGGGAAAGGCCGGATGTCTGCATGCCCTGGCCCAGCGGTATGGTTCCGGCAATCAGCATCAGGGTCTTGGTGTCCAGCGCGGCGAAGGCCTGTTCGGTGGTGAGGCATCCTGTAATCACCATGATGCAGGCTCCGATCAAGGCCAGAATCGCAATCGGAATCGCCGTCAGCGCGCCGCCCAGGACCACGAGCGCCATGATGGCGATGGCCAGGTACTTGCGATCCAGCGACGTTGGCAGCTTGGGATCGTCCTCCGTATAGAGAAGCCCATACCGGTCGCGCACGCGGTTCAGTTCGGAGCGTGGTCCCGTCAGCAACAAGGCGTCGCCACTGGCCAGTTCGGTGTTGGCTGTAACATGGTCCGCGGGACCGGAGCCGCTTGTCAGGATCCCGGTGATCGTGACCGTGAAGTTGCGCAGGCTTTCGACTTCCAGCAAGGTGCGTCCAATCAGTGCCGAGCGGGAAAGGAGCACGGCCTGGAGCGTTTCTTCCAGTTCCGACGATTGGGATTGCCGATGTTGGCGGGTTACCTGGGCCAGGCTTGGTTCAAGTTCATACCGGTCGCGGATGGCCGCCAAGCCGTGTGCCGATCCCTTCATGTGAACCAAGTCGTGAGCCTGGAACTCCTGGCCGGGTTCGAGGCTGTGCGGCTCGTCGGTTCCGCCTTTGCCGAGGGCCAGCAGCCGGACCTCGGCATTCTCGTCGGCCGGTTCGGGGTCGCCGTCCAGGCGCCGTACCCGGGACACCCGGCGCTGCATGCTGTGGGACACCTTGAGGTTGGCAAACGACTCGACGACTCTACGTCCCACCAGGGCCGAGCCGGGCGGAATCAGCATCTGGCTGAAAAACGCATGGGCAGGCATGTCCTGATCGCCCTCCGCGGCCTCGCGATCCGGAAGCAACCTGTCTCCCAGAGCAATGATGAACAATACGCCGCCGACAATGGCGACGGCACCCATGGGGGCAAACGTGAACATGCGGAACGATGGCTCGCCACTGGCGATCTGCAGTTCGTTGACCAGGATGTTCGTGCTGGTTCCGATCAGGGTCATGGTGCCGCCCAGAATGGAAAAGTAGCTGAGCGGGATCAGAATCTTGGACACGCTCAGCCGGTTCCGCAGACAGAGGGACACAATCACCGGTACCATCATCACCACCACCGGCGTGTTGTTGATGAACGCGCTGAGCAGCGGCACGGTGGCGGCCAGGACCAGAAGCAGGCGCACGGAACTTCCTTTGACCACCCGCCCCAGGAATACACTGACAAGCTCCAGGGCGCCGGTGCGCACCATGCCTTCGCTCAGTACGAACATGGCGGCAATGGTGACCGTGGCCAGGTTGGCGAAGCCGGCCACTGCCTCCGCCGGAGTCAGGATCCGGGTCAAGGCCAAGCCCACCATGATCAGGATCGACGTGAGTTCCCACGGAACCCGGGCCGTGATGAAGAGATAGGTCGCCGCCGCCAAAACGGCGGCGAACCAGATCTCGGAGGGGATGTTGGGAATTACCACAGGCAGCACCCGCCCGCAGGTGGAACTGCTGATTGGCCGGTTGCGACGGCCGGCGCAAACCGGTGTTAGGAGCTGCGCCGGAGCGAAGAGCGGGTGAACGGACTCGAACCGTCGACATTCAGCTTGGGAAGCTGACGTTCTACCACTGAACTACACCCGCCGGCAGGGAAACCAATGTCCTTGGCGGGAATCATACGCCACGGCAAAACGCGCACAAACTCCGCTGCGAGCTGCTACTCGTCGATGATGTTGCCTTCGGCATCCCGCGTATGGGTGACGCGATTGGGATCCAGAAGCCACTGCACCAGCCGATCGATTTCCTCTTCCGTCATGCGGCTGGCAAAGTCGTCGGGCATGGCGTCGTCGTAGCTCTCCACGCGGAATGCATCGGGGGACATGATGCTTTCCTTGAGGTAGGCGGCCGGATCGGCAGCCGCTTCCGGACGATAGGCGCCCAGTTCGTGAATGGTCCCGAAGTTGGGACCGCTTTCGCCCATGGACGACGGAGCCTGCGGTTCATCCAATTTGTGACAGCCGCTGCATGCCAGGGCCCCGAACAGGTAGTCCGGATCCCGGTCACCCATGGGCAACACCGAAGTGACTGCCAATTGGACCGGTGTCCACTCCGCATCCGCACTGATTCCGATGTTCTGGAACTCAGGCGGCTTGGATACATCCAGGAACGGCTGGAACGGATCCTCGGAGGCGGTCTGTTGCAGCGCCGTCTCCTCGAAATTCATCACATAGGCCACCACGTCGACCACCTGATCGCCGCGCAGGGGGCCGCCAAACTGGGAACTCCACGGGACCATGCGGTTGGCCCACTGGGAGTTGTCCTTGCTGGGCCTGCCCGCGGCCACCGTCAGGTAGACGTAGTTGGACAAGGTCATCACCCCATCCTGGCCCACATCCCCCAAGCGGCGGGTAAAGAAGTAGCGGCTGTTCAGGGCCGGTGCGACGCCCTGCAGGCCCTGGCCTTGCTGTCCGTGACAGGTGGCGCAGTTGTTGGCGAAGATGACGGCGCCGTTTTCGATGCCGCGGCCTTCCCAATTCTTCGTCTGGATCTCCATGCGGGTTTCCTCGGTCTGGGCGGTCAGGCCCACGCAGACCACGATCACGAACGATGAAACCAGCCCCCAAATCAATTTGGAGCCGAAACTGCGGACGTAAAGGGAGCGCATCAAACAGTTCTTGGGTTTGAAACGGGCTTGCGACGCCGGATGGCCCGGTTGGCTTAGCCGCCGTTCTGCATTTCAAGGAATTCAGGCACGCCGAATTTCTTGCGGCCGTACTGTTCCCAGTAGTAGGAGTCCTTGTGCAGCCAGTAGTCCTGCTTGAAGTACTCCTCGGTTCCCGCGTTGCTGATCCACAAGACTTCCCAGCGCAGGAGCTTCAGGTTTGCCTGGTCCTGAGTTACCGTCAACAGGCCCCAGGGATCATTGAAATCGGGTGCCTTTTCCTCCCAGACCTCAAGCAAGTGGACAAATTCGTCCAACAACTTGGCAAACTCCGCGTCGTCCGTGGTGATGGGTTCCCTGGTGTCGTAGGTTCCGAGCGGAATGTGGTTGTAGCCGATTTTCCGGGATATGCCGACCTTCTCTTCGGGCATCAATTTCTCGACAACCTCCAGGGCCGGAGCACCCTGAACCGCATAGGCCGGCGTGCCCATCCAGCTCAGGATGATCATGAGAACGCCGGCCACAATACCGGAGATGGTGGCGATCCGGCGGTCGGCCCCCCGACGGCTGGGGTTCCGGTCCAGGTACGGAATGGCCATGAGCATCACCAGCAGGACCCCGGGAATGATGACGCCGGCCCACATCTTGTCGGCGATCTTCAACAGGCCCTGCAGCCAATAGAAGTACCACGGCGCAACCGTATGGAACGGTGTCTGCTGCGGATTGGCAATGTGTTCCAGGGGTGCCTGGAAGAGGAAGACCGTGACCGCGGTGATGATGGCTGTCACCGCCAGGAGGAACGTGCCTTCGTCCAACAGGACCTCGGGCAGGTAGTAGACCCGGCGGTTGGCCGGGACCCGGTTGGCCGTATCCTCACCAACCTCCTCCTCCTGCGCCGGCAGGCTGATGCCGTAGAGGACGACCTTGTAGTAGTGGACAAAGAAGAACAGAATCAAAAGCAGGGGCAGGAACAGGACGTGCAACAGGTAGAACCGCAACAGTCCGCTGGCCCCGATGTCCGGAGCGCCGCGTGCCAGGAGATTGATGATCTCGCCCACAAACACGGGTGGCACGGCTTCGGCCATCGAGGTCCCGATGGTAACGGCCCAGAACGCCAGTTGATCCCAGGGCAGCAGGTAGCCGGAGAAACTGAGGAACAGGGTGATGACCAACAGCAGCACACCCGTCAGCCACGTAAACTCCCGGGGCGGCTTGTAGCTGCCCGTCAAGTAGGTCCGCACCATGTGCAGTGTCACGATGCCCACCATCAGTTCCGCGCCGATGCGGTGCAGGTCGCGCATCAACTGCCCGAACGGAACGTTGTTCAGCAATCGGATCATGTCCACGTACGCCCGTTCGGGGGTCGGGGCGTACCAAATCATGAGAATGATGCCGGTGATCGTTTCAAACAGGAACAGGTAGGTCGAAAGCAGGCCCAGGCGGTACGTGTGTGTGAAGCGCGTGACGCTCTCGTGGTAGTAGGAAGGCTTGATGTGCAGCAGGAAGGCATCGGCATGCGGCGTGAGCCGCGTGTTGGGGCGTCCCGGGGCATCCCCGCGCAACATCGCCCGGAACTCGCGGGTCGAAATGCCGGCTGTCAGGTAGACGAAGATGCCGTCCAGCGCGGACAGCAACGCGAGGAACCAGGGTTTCTTTTGGGGTGCCGGATTTTGAACTGACATCGAACTACGGAATGGCTGGACCCTGAATTCTGCTGCCCGTCTTGACCACGATTTCGGTGCCTTCGGCAGGCGTGCCCGGGGGCTGGATACCGCCGTCCGCGCTCTGGGTGGAAGACACGACGCTGCCGTCTTGCGTCACTTCAATCACAAACTGGTCCAGGCTGCGGGGCGCGGGTCCTTCGATATAGACCCCTTCGCGCGTGAACTTGGAACCATGGCAAGGGCACTCGAAGCGCTTGTTGGCGTCGACCCACTTGAAGAGACAGCCCAGGTGCGTGCACACCATGTAGAGGGCGCGCGGGCCCTCGTCGGTGTTGACCAGCCAGAACTTGCCGATCGGGTCGCTTTGCGGCGCCGCTTCCAGCGACGGCAGGCCGGACGAGGAACCGAGCAGGAAGTCGCCGCCGAATTCGCCTGCCTTGAACCGCGGATACATGAGCAGGCCGGTGGCGACCAAACTCTGGGCGGTGACGACACCCACGGCCGCGGTCCAGGAATAGGCGAGGAACTCCCTTCGGTTTACGGTCCGGACCTGGCTCTGGAAGTAGGTGGGTTCCGCCACTTCCGGCTCGGGCGGCGCGGCGGGAGCGGCCGGCCTGGGTTGCGGCTTGGCCGGGGTGGCCGCAGGAGCCGCGGGCTCGGGCTCGGGCGACGGGGTGGTTGCCGCCGGGGCTGTATCAGCCTGAGTGACGGGAGGTTCGGGGTCTTCTGCGTCAATCGAAGGCGCCGTTTCCGTTGCCGCGGAAACGGAAGCTTCCGTTGCAGGCGGGTCGGTGCGTGCCTCCGGTTCCGGAATCGGTGGAACCTCGGCAGCAGATGGGGCCGGTGCCGCGGCCGCGCTCTCCGGATCAAACGGAATGCCCAGCCGTTCGGCGGCCCTTCGCTTGGCTTCCAGGATGTGCGCCTTGCCGGCAGATGAGAGTTCAGCCACGGGATTGACTACGCGTTGGAACCATCCTGGCCCTCCAAGGCAGGATGCGGGCGATCGGGGTTATGACTGGAGTCAGGGAAGAGGGCAGGGGACAACAGCGGGAACACGAGTAGCAATCAACAAACTGTGGGGGTCGGATCACCAACAGTCAGCAACGGCGGAAAGTCCAAAAAATCTACGTGCTTGTGGTCCCGGTATCGGCGCGGATTGTAGCACAGCATTCCGTTTCCGGACCGGATCGCACAGGGTCGGAAAATGCGGCTTCATTGGCGGTGTGGGCTCCCGAATCAGGTCTCCAAGGCGTGCAGTCGCGTCCGCAACAACTCGATTTCGGAGGTCAAACCGTCGACCTTGTCCCGTTCCCGTTGGACCACTTCCGAAGGTGCTTTGCCGACGAAGCCGGGATTGTCCAGCATGCGCACGGCTTGTCCGCGTCTGGCTTCCAGGGATTCGAGGTCCTTGGCCAACCGCGTGCGCTCTGCCGGAATGTCGAGAATTCCGGCCAGGGGCAGATGGATGGTTACCGGTCCCGAGGTTGCGGTGGCCGTTTGTGACTGGGCCGGGGTTTCGGTTTGGATTTGCAGCGACCCCGCATCCAACCTGGCCAGCGAGCACAGGATGTCACGATTCCGGGTGAGGAGTCCGGAATCCTCCTGTGACACGAGCCATGCCTCCAAGCGCCGGCCGGGGTCCAGGCGGTACTCCGACCTGAGATTGCGGATGGCGCGCACGATGCCTTGGATCAGAGCGTAGTCGCGCACGGATCCGGGCTGTACATGTTCCGCATCGGGCCACCGGGCCATCATGAGGGTCGCGGCCCGCTCGGGAATACCGGGCAGTTGCTTCCAAACCGCTTCCGTCAGGAACGGCAGGTAGGGATGCAGCAGCCGGAGGATTCGTTCCAGACTCCAGGCGATGGTGCGACGGGTTTCGCCCACCGTGTCCACTTGACCGCTCTGGAGGTACACCTTGGCCGACTCCAGGTACCAGTCGCAGAATTCGTGCCAAACAAAATTATGGAGAATGGCTCCGGCCTCGCCAATCTGCCAGCTGTCAATCAGGCGCGTGACATCCGCCGTGACGGCCTGGCACCGATCATGGATCCACTGGTTGGCCAGACAGGTCAGTCGCTCCCGATCCACGGAGTACGCCGTTTGGAATCGGTTGGCGGGTTCGGTCAAGGAGAGGTCCGCGCCGTCCAGGTGCATTGATGCGAATCTGGCGGCGTTCCAAAGCTTGTTTCCGAAGTTCCGGTTGCTTTGCAGGCGCTGGGTGCTCAATTGCACGTCATTGCCCGGCGTGATCCCGGTCAACAGCGAGTACCGCAGCGCGTCGGCGCCGTACTCGGCAATGAGGTCGAGGGGATCGACGGCGTTGCCGAGCGACTTGCTCATCTTCTCGCCACTCTCGGCGCGTACCAGGCCGTGCAGGTAGACCGTGCTGAAGGGAATGCGGCCGGTGAACTTGAGCCCCATCATGATCATGCGGGCCACCCAGAAGAAGATGATGTCGTAACCGGTTTCCAGCACCGTGGTCGGATACCAGTCCCGCATGTCTTGGGTGTCGTCCGGCCAACCCAGGATGCTGAAGGGCCACAGGCCACTGCTGTACCACGTGTCCAGGACATCCGAGTCCTGACGCAGGTCCGCGTCGTGTCCGTAGTGTGCCCGCGCCTGCGTATGGGCTTCGTCTTCGTCCATGGCGCAGAACTCGCGACCGTCCGGGCCGTACCACACCGGTATGCGGTGGCCCCACCACAGCTGTCTGGAAATGCACCAGTCCCGAATGTTGTCGAGCCAGTTGTGGAACACGGCCTCGAACCGTTCGGGCACGATGCGAATCTCGCCGCTGCGCACCGCGGAGGACGCGGCGTTGGCCATGTCCTTCATCGAGACGAACCATTGCAGGCTGAGGCGCGGTTCGATGATTTCGCCCGAGCGTTGGGACCGGGGAACCCGTTGCAGGTGCTGTTCGGTGCCGATGGCCAAGCCCTGCTGTTCCAGTGCCTCCCAAACGCGCTTGCGTCCGGTATCCCGATCCAGACCGGCAAACCGGCCGGCGTTGTCGTTGAGGTTGCCGTGCCGGTCGAGGACGGTTATGGCCGGCAGGTCGTGGCGCGAGCCAATCTCGTAATCGGTGTGGTCATGGCCGGGGGTGATTTTGAGGGCTCCGGTCCCGAAATCCTTGTCCACGGCTTCGTCTGCGATCACCGGGACGGGCCGGTTCATGAGCGGCACCACGACGTTGCGCCCGACGAACCGGCGGTAGCGGTCGTCGGCCGGATGGACGGCAAGGCCCGTGTCGCCCAGGATCGTTTCCGGCCGAGTGGTGGAAACCGGAATGAATTCGTCTCCGTCTTCCAGCGGATAGCGGAATGTATAGAGAGTGCCCGTTTCCTCGCTGTATTCGACTTCCAGGTCCGATACCGCGGTCTGCAACCGGGGCGACCAGTTCACCAGGTAGTGCCTGCGGTAAATCAGGCCTTCCCGGTACAGCTGGACAAACGAGGACCGCACCGCGCGGGACAGGCCGGGATCCAGCGTGAACCGCTCCCGCGCCCAGTCGCAGGAAATTCCCATGCGCCGCTGTTGGCTCGATATGCGGTGGTGGTACTCGTCCTTCCACGCCCAGACCTCCTCCTCAAAGGCTTCCCTGCCCAGCTCCGTCCGGCTGGTGCCTTGGTTCTCCAAGTGCCTCTCCACCACGCTCTGCGTGGCGATGCCGGCATGATCGGTCCCCGGTACCCAGAGTGTGGGATGACCCTGCATGCGCCGGTACCGCACCAGGAAGTCCTCAACCGCGTCCATGATGGCGTGGCCCAGGTGCAGGGCCCCGGTCACGTTGGGCGGCGGCATAGCGACCACGAAGGGGTCCTTTTCGGGGTCCGCCTGCCCTAGGTCAACCTGGGTCTCGGGTCGGAAATATCCAGCCCCTTCCCACTCCCGATACAGAGCTTCCTCGTGTTGGGACGGGTTCCAGGCCTGGCTTGCGTTGCTGGGCATCGCCGTGAGTCCGTTGTTGTTGGCAACAAAAAAAACCGCTCGTACAAGGACGAAGCGGTCTCCGCGGTACCACCTTGATTCGGCGTCCGTTGCAATCGGCGCCGCTCTCTTGCGCAGCTGTAACGGGCTGACCCGAGGCAGGTTGTCCGCCGATTCACCTGCCCTGGCTTCCCGGTGACTTCGCCGCCTACTGTCAGCGGAGGGCTTTCAGCCTTGCGGCCCTCTTCTCTGCAGCTGCGTTGGGCAGGTACTGGTCCGGTGCGATCCAGTTCTCTGTTGAACTGCTTTCAGTATAGGCAGGCTGCCGGGCAGCGGTCAAGCCGGACTGTTCCTTGTGTTGGCTGCCGGCCCAAGTCTGCGACGGGCAGCAAGCTTGAGCCGTCCGTGCCGGGGCCGACTGGTTGGTGTCCACCGGTTGGTTTCAGGTGCCCATCAACGGCTTGGATCTGCCCAAGGTCCTTGGCGACTACAGCCTGCGGGTAGGATCAAGGTCGCTTCCCTTCCCACCATGCATTCGGTGCCATAGCCATGAGCCAAATCCGCCGCGTGGAGATCCACCCATTCACATTTCAGGTAGCCGGTCTGTCCCTTGGAGCTCACGATGCCCAGGGCGTCGGCAACATGGTTGCCGATCGGGACGGCTCGTTGCCGGTCCGGCGCTTCGCGGTGCGCATCCTCTGCGACGACGGATTGAGCGGGGAGTACGTGACACATTGGGTGGGCACCGAATCCACACTCGGTCAGATGCGGATGCTGGCGCCCTTGCTGCTGGGCCGGAACCCGCTGCAGAGGGAACTGATTTACGAGGAGTTGAAGCGCGAGGCACGCGCCTACGACCACATGGGGCACGGGCCCCTCGATCTGGCCCTCTGGGACTTGGCCGGCAAGGCACACGGAGTTTCCGTCTCAGCCATGCTGGGAGGGTTTCGCTCTCGGTTGCCGACCTATGCCAGTACCTATCACGGTCAGCGCGAACCGGGTGGCCTCGACAGCATTGAAGCCTATGCCGACTACGCCCGCGAATGCCGGGCAGCAGGTTTTCGGGGCTTCAAAATCCATGGCTGGCACGAGGGCGACGCCCGCGAGGAGGCCGAGAACGCCACGGCCGTGCGTGCGGCCGTGGGCGACGACTGGAGGCTGATGCTGGATCCGGCCTGCCAGCTGCGTACTTGGATGGATGCCCTGTACGTCGGTCAGGCCTGCGACGAGGCGGGTTTTTTTTGGTACGAGGATCCCTACCGCGATAGCGGAACCTCGGCGCGCAGCCATCGCCGACTGCGCGAACGGCTGCGGACACCGCTGCTCGTGGGCGAACACGTGCGCGGTATAGAGCTGAAGGCAAACTTTCTGCTGGACGGCGCCTGCGACATGGTGCATGTCGATCCCGAATACGACATGGGCATTACCGGAGCCTTGAAAATCTCACATGTGTGCCAGGCGCTCGGGTTCGACTTGCAACTGCACGCGTGCGGGCCTGGTCACCGGGCACTGATGTCGGCGCTGCCGAACACGCACATGTACGAGATGGCACTCATCGGTCCGGACATGCCGAATTGCGTGCCTCCGGTATATGCCTGCGGCTATCTGGATCACCCACAGGCGTTGGACGGGGACGGCTGCGTTCCGGTGCCGCAGGGACCGGGCTTGGGCGTTGTCTACGACTGGGACTTCGTCGCCGCGCACGCGGGGGACGTTACAGTCGCGGAACGCTGACGGCTTCCGGATCGGCTGCGCGCTCGGTGTGCCGGTCCTGCATGGCAATCGAACGACCGCCGCGCATGGGGTGCTCGGACTCCACAAATCGCTTGACACCGCCTTCGCCCAGGATTAGGGAGTGGGTTTTCGCGAGTCGGCCCGTGAAGGTCACACCGCTCATCAGTTCGCCATCGGTGATCCCGGTGGCCGCGAAGTAGATGTCGTTGGTCTTGACGAGGTCGTCAAGCGCCTGGATGGTCTGCAGGTCGTGTCCCTCGTCCAAAACCATCTTGCGCTCTTCCTCGTCGCGCGGGGCCAGCCGGGTTACCATGGCCCCGCCCATGGCCTTGACACCGGCAGCGGCCAAGAGGCCCTCCACTGCTCCGCCCACGCCCATGAGTACATCCACCCGGCTGTCCGGATTGCCTGCCAGCAGGGCACCGGCGATGTCACCGTCGATGCGGATTTGGGCCCTGGCCCCCGCTAGGCGAATCTGGGATACCAGGTTGGTGTGGCGGGGTCTGTCAAGCACCCAGACCACCAGGTCGCTGATGTCCTTGTCCAGTTCGCGGGCCACCAAGGCCAGGACCCATCCGGGCGGCGCATCCAGACACTCCGGCACCAGGGCCTTGGCTACCCTGCGATCCACCACGATTTTCTGCATGTTGAGGGCCGAGCGGGGCAGCCACATCTGGTCCCGGGGCGTGGCGCAAATCATGGAGACGGCACCGGGCCTGCCCTGCGCCAGCAGGTTTGTGCCGTCGACTGCGGCGTAGACCATGTCCATCTCCGGACCGGAACCCGTTCCCACCCACAATGCCGGATCGTCCGGATTCTGCACCTCTCGCTCGCGGTGCCCGTGGCCGATGACATACCCCCGGCACGGTAGTCGGCCGAGTTCCTTGAGCAGGCTTGCCGAGGCTTCTTCGTCCGCCTGTTGGGGCAGCCCCAAACCGACATACCGGCCTGCGGCCAGCGCTGCGGCTTCCGTGGCCCGCGCCAGCTCGAATCCCATGAAGACGTGGGGATAGGGTTCCAAATGCTCCGGAGGCTCATGGTTTGGCCATGCCGGCCGGCCGTTGGGAATGGTCATGTGTACACGCTGATGGCGGTCATGAAGGAGGCGTCGATCCAGGCGGACATGCCCCCTTCGACCACCTTGACATTGCTGAACCCGGACTCCATCAATACGTAGGCGATGATGCGTGAGCGACGGGTGGAACGGGAGATCACTACCACCTCGCGGTCGGGCGTCACATCCAGGTCCTCCACACTGAAGGTCGAATAGGCCATGTGCCGCGCCACCTGAATGTGGCCGCGGTCCCACTCCATCTCCTCCCGCACGTCAATGAGTTCGAAGTCCAGGGGCCGCCGCGTGCACCGATTCTCCAGCTCCTCCACATGGATCAGAGGCACATAGGGCAGCGAAGTCATGCCCTGGACCTTGTCCTGGAAGGGGATGGAGATTTTGGGAAGGTTCTGGCACTCGCGGAACACGCGCAGGGGGCAGTCGTATATGCACACCTTGGGGTTCAGCACGCGATGGAACAGGTAGTCGATGGCGTTTTCGTCGTGCAGGAAGTGATCCGGGCCGACCAGGTCCATGAAACCCGAAGATGTGAACAGGCGACGGGCAATGTCCGTCATCTTGAAGAAATAGACATCCCCTCCCTGACCCCTGATTTCATTTACATAATTCTCCAGCATGTGGACACCGCTGACGTCGACCCGCACCATATTCTGCAGGTTCAGCAGAACGTAGTACTGGCGTCCGGCATCCGCCAGTCGATTCCTCAGCAGGTACTCCACATGGTTGGCGGCCCCGAAGTACAGATCGCCTTCAATGGCGATGATGTCCAGTTGGGGACAGACCGGGTCCTGGTTGGGGTTCCGTTCGCGGAGGTGTTTGAACTTCGCGTCCGGGACCAGTGGGACCACGCGGGGTCGGCTGGTCTTGTAGACGTACACGAGCAGCGAAGCGGTGATTCCTATGGCCACTGCTTCGACCAGGGAGAAGACGAACACCGAACCCCAGGTAACGAGCATGATGAAGGTTTCCGACTTGCTCGTACGCAGGATCTGAAGAGCGTGGGGCAGGTTGATGAGGGTGATGGCAGTGGCAATCACGAACCCTGCCAGAACCGGCTTGGCCAGGTAGCGGATGGCCCAACCAAGGGTAAGCACGGCCACCAGGACGAACACGCCGGACACAAGGCTTGTCATGGGGGTTTTTCCGCCGGCGTTGAGATTCACCCTGCTGCGGGTGAAGGAGCCGGATGCGCAATATCCGGACAGGAATCCGACGAGAATGTTGGCAACTCCCTGCCCAACGATTTCCTGGTTGTTGTCCAGGTGCTGACCGGACTGGCTCGCGATCGAACGGGCAATCGTGAGTGCCTCGATCAAGCCGATCAGGGCAATGGCCAACGCACCCGGGATCAACTTGGCGACCAACTGGAAATCCGTCAGGGGCAGATTGGCGACAGGGGGCAGAACGGCCGGCACTGGCGCAATCACGCTTACACCGCGGTGAGCCAGGCCGAACGAGGCCACCAGCACCGACATAAGGAACACGGACAGGAAGAGCGACGGCAACCGAGGATGGAGCTGCGGTAGTGCGAAAATCAGGATTACCGTGCCCAAACCCAGTGCCAGGCTGACGAAGTGCAGGCCCTCCCACGTTTGCCCGAGGGTGCGCGCGGCATCGATGAACGTGAACGTCCGTTCCACGTCCAGCCCCAGCAACCCGCTTAGTTGGAACGTGATGATCAGCAGCCCGGCACCAGCCGTAAAGCCGACCATGACCGCGTCGGAGATGAAATTAATGATGAATCCGGCCCGCAACAACCCCAAGGCCAGCCGCATGACACCGATGAGCACGGTGAGGAGTCCCGCGATCAGGAGGAACTCGATCGGATCGCTGCTGGTCGCGACGGAACTCACAATCATGAGGACAAGCAGCGACTCTGCGTTGGTCGGACCCGTGTGGAGGTGATTGCTGGAACCCCACAATGCGGCGGCGATCGGGGCAACGATCGCCGTGTATAGGCCGACTTCGGGCGGCAGGCCGGCAATCAAGGCGTAGGCAATCGACTGCGGGATCAGGATGATGCCGGTCGTAACGCCCGCCATTAGATCGGCGGGAAAGTCGTTTGGGTTGTAATCCCTGAAAAATCGAACAGGCCGCAACAGGGTCTGGAGGGACGCCTCAACCGGTCTCGATATAGCTTGCAGGACGTCAGCCTGCACAGACATGGGAGAGGCCTCCGCAGGCGAAGTCCGGATAATTTGAGCGGGCCAGACGGTCGGCCCTACGGGTCCGGTCCGGCGTTCGCAGGCGGGGGCGTCTCACGGAGACGTATGCGCGATGGTTCGTCAGCTTGGTGTGTCCGTCAACGGGCTGTCGGCACAAGCCGCCGCCCCACATGGATTCCGTCCCAGTGTCCTCAACGGGCTCCGCAAGCCTGCAGGCAGGCTTGCATGTGGCCCTTGGCCTCTGCGGCAATCACGCAGCATTCGGCAACGCCGTACTCCTTGGCGCCAATCACCTCCAGGTTCAAGGGGCCGTCGTAGCCGTGTTCGTGCAAAACGCGAATGTAGCCCAGAAGATCGATGTCGCCACGACCGTTGGCTTGGTTTTCCGGATCGCCGGGTCCTTCCTGACGCCCCCGACAGTCCCTGATGTGAACATGCTTGACCCGTTGGATTACGGCCGCGATGGCTTCGACGGGATTCTCGTTCGCGCGGTGGATGTGGCTGGGGTCCATGTCGATGCCGAAAGCCGGGCTGGAGATGGCCTCCATAACCCTCAGAGTGGTGGGCGTGTTGTACACGGCGTTGCCCACATGGGCCTTAACACAGAGGATCACACCGTAATGCTCCGCCCGGTCCGCCAGGCGTCCCAGTGCCTCAATGGACTGTTGCAGGCTCTCCTCGTTGTCCGCTTCGCCGCCCGGGCCGCAGTTGACGATGGGCACGCCAATCTCGGCGGCGGCCTGCATGGCCTTCTCCATCACCTCGGGCTCCTGACTCGGCTGCTCCATCGCCAGCAGGGGCAGTTCGTAGGTCCGGGACAGGTTTCGGATGTCCTCGGCCTGGTCCCGCCATTTCTCCAGGTCCAGATGGTCGGCCATCGGGGGGATGGCGGCCAGTTCAATGCCGTCGTAGCCGGCACACCGGGCGTACTTGAAGGCGGTCTCCAGGTCGTGGCCTCCGAAAAGAACCGAGTTGATGCCAAGCTGCATGAGGTCTCCTTTGATGTCGAATGGGGGCTGGACGGATTAGACGGACACCACTTTTCCGGTGTGCCAGGACTCGATCGCGCCTTCAATGATGGTTTGAACTCGCAGGGCGTCCTCTCCCGAGGCATCAATGTCTTCGGGTGCCGCACCAGCCTTGTTTTGTTCGATCCAGCGTGCGATCCTGGAGTCGAAGGTCTCCGGAAACGCCATCATGCCGCCCAGGTAGGCGTAGGACTCGGTTTCCATGCTGTGGCGCGGGTAGAACTCCAGATGCTGGCAGGCTTCGCGCAGGACGAAGCGACCGTTGGAGCCCACAACCTCGAGGGTCTCCAGGCCAAAGCTGCCACCCGCGTCGTAGCTGCCGGTCAGGTGCCCGATGACGCCGTTCCGGAAGAGCAAATTGACCTGCACGTTGGACCAGATGGCACGGCCCTTGCCCTTCTTGAAAAACGCCTGCACCTGCTCGACGTCGCCGGCGAAGTAGCGCATCACGTCCAGGGAGTGCGGATGCAGGGCCCGCATGTGGAAGTGCTCCGACGTCTCGTTGGGGTTGTTGATCCACATCGTCATGTTGATGATGTTGAGTTCGCCGAGGCGGCCGGTGTCCACCCACTCCTTGGCCCGAATGGCGGCGGGGGTGAACCGATGGTTCAGGTTGATGCCGTAGCGCAGGTTGCGCTCCTTGGCCAGGGCCACCATTTCCCGCGCCTTGGGCAGTTCGTTGGAAATTGGTTTCTCCCCCAGCACCGGGATCCCGGCTCCAAGCAGAGCCATGGTCGGTTCGTAGTGGTCGCCGCCGTTTTCCTTGCCCGCGGTGCAGACGCTGGCCATGTCCACGTGGATATTGCTCGTGAGCAGGTCCGGGATGGATGTGAAGTGGGGTACGCCGAATCGTTCGCCACCGGCGACGGCAGCGGCTTCGACAACGTCCACCACCGCCACGAGTTCCGTGTCCGGGTGGGCCTGGTAGATGCGCGAGTGGTTTTGGCCGATGTTCCCGATACCGACCACGGCAACGTTGAGCATGGAGAAGGTCCTTTGGACTGTCGATCCGGTTGGGTCCGGATCAATGTGGATAGACGCGCGGGAAATACTCGCCCTGCAACAGGTCGCCGTCGTTGACGGTGACATAGGGCTTCATGATGTGTTCGCCGCTGGCAACGTATGTGGTTTCCTGGGTCATGTAGTGGAGGGCAATGGCCCGCCGCGGCCGGCCGCTGGTGTTGGCGTGGCTACCGTGCCAGGTCAGGGAGTGATGGTAGTGGACCTCGCCGGCCTGGACCGGACACCGCCGGACTTCAATGTCATGACCATGGAAGGTGGACGGCATCGCCTCATAGTTCTCCAATGTATTGAGGAAGTCGATGTTGTCGCCCCATTTGTGGGATCCGGGCACCATGCTCATGCAGCCATTGTCGATTCCCGCATCGTCCAGCGCAATCCAGGCCGTGACTTCCGTCATGGGCGCAATGATGGGCCACAGCGGCGCGTCCTGGTGCCACATGTTGACACCGCCCTTCTGCGGGGGCTTGTATTGGATTTGGTCGTGCCAGATCCGCAATTCGGTGGCATCGGTCAGCTGTGCCAGTCCCTGCGTCACGTCGGGGTGGAAAATCAGTTCTCGAAAGGGTTCCGAGCTGATCCAGATGTCCACGATTTGCCACACCGGTTCCTCGTCGTTCACGTTGAGGTTGCGGCAACTGACGGGTTGTCGGATTTCGGGGTTTTCGCTGTCCTCGATGGTCCGCATCACCTCCGCGTTGAGGCGGTCGATGGATTCCTGGGACAGGACCTTGCCGGCGTTCAGGAAACCGTCGCGGTGGAACTGATCAATTTGCTGTTGGTTCAACATGGGCGTCATGTCCTCCTCTGGTCCGGTTCAATGGTTCACGGCACGTTTCGGGTTGTGCCCAGTACGGGCCCGACCAAGCCTGTCAATCCTCGCTCTCGCCCGCCTGCAGGCGCTGGCCCTGAGCGGGATCGCCGATGTGCAGGGTGTCGTAGGCCTCCTGCGACGAACGGAAGTATTCAATGTCCATGTTCCCATGCCAGTGCGGCTGGTTCTGCACGGGGTTGGGCAGGCCGGTCTCGGATTCTCGCTTGGCGATCCAAGCCTGGATCCGGCTTTCGAAGTAGTCGCACAGTTCGGGGTGTTCCGGTGCGATGTTGTGGTTTTCCTCCGGATCCACACTCAAATCATACAGTTCGATTTCGGGTTTGAAGTGAAAATCCGGCTCCAGGGCATGCATGTACTTGAATTGCGGAGTCCGCCAGCCGTGCTTGCGCATCCAGGTGCATTCGGTGATGTAAATCCCGGTTTCGAAGGTGTCGATCTCCCCGTCGACCAGCTTGCGCAGACTGCGTCCGTCCAGATCCTGGTCGGTCCCCTCCCCGAGATAGTCGAGGATGGTCGGGACCAGGTCCTTGTGCTGGTTGTAGCCGGCCAGGCGCAGGCCTGCCGGGACTCGGCCGGGGAACCGCATTAGCAGCGGCACGTGCAGCACATTGTCGTAGATGCCGTGGTGGTCGAACCAGCACTCGTGGTCGTAGAGGGTCTCGCCATGATCCCCGTTGATCACCACCAGCGTGTTGTCGTCCAGCCCCAAGGCGGTGATCGATTCGAGCAGCGTGGCGATGCAGGCGTCCATGTACGCAATCGCGCCGTCGTACTGCGCGATCACGTAGTCCTTGTCGGTGATGCCGGGCGGCATCCACATGCGGAAGAAGTCCCTGAAGGGCTTGAACGCCATCACCGGATCCATGGAG
>DAOUIC010000462.1:0-2360 GCA_034428255.1 Anaerolineales bacterium | reverse complement strand
CCGTTCAAGTGGCCTTTGTCGATCGCTCCCTGCATGGAGGTGTCGAGTCGGGACAGTTGCAGTTCCGAAATGTTGGCCTGTTCGGGGGTGCAAAGCTGCATGGCAAGCCCGTGAAATGCTATGGGAGGGTACGGTTGCAGCCGATCTTAGCAGGATGGTGCCCATTTGGTTCCGGATGAACAGCGTCGGCAAGGCTGCTTCGGACGACCGCGTTCAGTCATGTGGCCAAGTCTTGACGACGTGGAGACCTCATGTTGAATGCCTGCCATCAAATCCCGCGGGTGCCAGGATGGCTGCCAAAGTTCCCCATGCCCGGTTTGGCACCAGTCCAACCCGTTCCATGTCCATCATGTCTGGAAGGTGTACTCCAATAGGCATGGTGGTGTCGTTGCCTTGACACGACACTTCCAGCCACTGGAAGCGGAACCACCTATAATCCGCCCAAAATCAACTGGCGCAGATGTGCGCGGAACACGATGCAACCGATTCATGGCGAGGGTTATGTGGCGGACCTGGTTCGCCATCTGTGCCGCAATCCCCACGAAACCGAATGGCTCGAGTTCAAGGAGAGCAACGCTAGGCCGGACCAAATCGGAGTGACGGTGTCGGCTTTGGCAAACGGTGCTGCCTTGGCGGATCGGCGCGTGGCCTACATGGTCTGGGGCATTGCAGACATCGACCAAACGATTGTTGGAACGAGTTTCAGGCCGGGTGAGACGCGGGTGGGCAACGAGGAGTTCAAGCCATGGTTGAACCGCAGCCTCAATCCAACGACCGGCCTGAGGTTTCATGAGACTGCAATTGATGGCAAGCCCGTGGTCGTTTTGGAGGTAGAGCGTGCTAGTCATCGACCGGTTGCCTTCAAGGGCACGGGGTTTGTGCGTATTGGCAGCACAAACAGAAAGCTCAAGGATCATCCGGAAGAAGAACGGCGTCTATGGGAGGTGTTGAATCGTTCGAGATTCGAAGAAGGAATAGCCTTGGACGGATTGGTCAGTGATGATCTATGGGTACTATTGGACGTTGAGGCCTACTTCAACCTGTTGGAACGGCCCAGGCCATTCAACGTTGAAACCAATCTTGAGTATCTTGAACGGGATCAGATTGTCCGGCCGGACGCGGCCGGACGTTGGGAAGTGACAAATGCCGGTGCATTGCTGTTTGCCAAGGATCTTGCCCCGTTCTCCCGGTTGCGGGAAAAAAGTGTGCGCATCATCCAATATGGCAACTCGTCCCGCCTCCATACCCGCCGGGAATTGGAATTCAGTCGCGGCTATGCCTCGGCCTTTCACGAAATGGTCCGGTTCATCATGGCTCTGCTTCCCGCGGATGAAGTGGTGGAAGGCGGATTACGACGTTCCGTCCTCATGTATCCGGAAATCGCCGTGAGGGAACTGTTGGCAAACATGCTTGTCCATCAGGACTTCAGCGTTACCGGGGCTCGACCCATGGTGGAAATATTTGAACGACGGGTTGAGTTCACAAATCCGGGCAAACCCTTGGTTGACACGCATCGGTTCGTCGACATGCCACCTCGGACGCGCAACGCCGGGTTGGCATCCCTGATGCGCCGGTTCGGAATTTGCGAGGAGCAGGGAAGTGGCATCGACAAGGTGATCGATGCGATTGAGTCCCATTTGCTTCCCGCCCCCCGGTTTGACAATCCGGGCCCATTCACCAAAGTAACGTTGTTTGGTCCCAGGAAGTGGTCGGACATGACCTCGGACGATCGCGTGTGGGCATGCTACCTGCATGCCTCGCTTCGGTATCTGGCTGCTCAACCCGTCAACAATCAATCGGTTCGGGAGCGGTTTGGGTTGGGGCCCAGCGATGGCGCGCGGGTTTCCAAGCTGTTGCGGGATGCAGTGGAGAACGGTTTGCTGTGTATCAGGGATCCGGGCACGGGTTATCGGACCCGGTCGTATCTGCCATGGTGGGCAGCCAACGGCAACGGGGCGTTCCCGGTGCCCGGCTGACTGCCCGTTGGTACCGTACCGGGCCTGTTCGCGGAGGGAGTAGTTGCATGACCGTGTACGGATGAAGCAGCCACAGGTTGGGGACGGGTGCTTCGCGATGTCCGCTTAATCGGTGTGCCAACACAGTGGGATAGACTCTGCCTCCACTGGCAGGTTCCACAGACGCTGTACCGCTTCAGGCGCTCCCAAACCGGTGCGGCCTGGCTGGGCGGTACAGGGAATGGCCAGCCCCGCCGATTTCATGTGTTTGGAGACCGTCTTCCGTGCGTCCCAACATCCTAGTGTTCATGACGGACCAGGAACAGGCCGACGTGGTTTCGCCGGCCCATCCCTGCATTACGCCCCGCGCGGAACGGTTTGCGTCCGAAGGCATCACCTTTGCGT
>DAOUIC010000461.1:0-5628 GCA_034428255.1 Anaerolineales bacterium | reverse complement strand
CGACCTGTGGGCGTGCGGGCCAGCAGGTACACCTCGTCCCCTTCCGCAGCCAAGGGGCGGCCCTCGTCCATGCGCCCCATGGGCGATGCATGCCAACCTCCATGCCGCACGCCCGGCAACAGGTCCCAGGTATCGCCGCGATCCTCGGACCGCAGAACATACTGCCTGGTGATGAGCGGCTTGTAACTCCAGTCCCCCTCGTGGCTCCCCACCAGCCAGGTGCCGCGCGCAGTCTCCGTCATGCGCATGACGGACATGCCGCGAAACTCGGGATCGTTCGCCGGGCGCATGAGCCTGACCTCGGACCAGGCACGGCCGTGGTCGTCGGAGTAGCGGTATCCGATGGGCGCATTCTCCTGCAGGCCGCGCTCCCGTGTCCACATGCCCGGAATCGGCTGTGTTCCAAACGCGTACACCCGCTCGGAGGCGGCCGGATGCAGGGGAATGAATCCGTGCTGGCTATAGTTTATGTCAAACGCCAGCTGCGGCCCTTCCCAAGTGCGCCCCCGATCCCGGGATCGGTAGGCCAGCATGTCGTTGTCCTTTTCGCGGGTTCGGCCGTAGTGGTTGCCGTCCGGAAACATCAGCAGGTAGTCCCCGTTGGCCATGCGCGTGCCCCTGGATTCGAACAGCCCCTTTTCGGGATCGCGGGCATTGTGGACCACTTGGCCCGAGAGGCCCGGAACACACGCCAATCCCAGGACCGGGTCCAACTGCAGGCCTGCCGGCAGCGCGGCGGATTCAACGGTCGCGGTCGCGATGCGAACCTGTTCCAGCAACGGCATGCGCACACCTCCGGCAGGCGAATGCAAGGTGTCCGGCTCAGCCGATCCCCAAATGGGACTTGATCAGGTTGATGATCAGGCCGACGTCGTGATGCACCTCGGACAGGGGCGTGCGGCACTCCCGGCCTTCCCTGATGCAGCCGTGAAACGCCTGCATCTCGCGGATGAAGGCACTGGCCCAGTCGATGGCGGGAGTCCGCGCCATCGTCATGCCGTTGGCGTCAATCTCCTGCACCGTCACTTCGGACAGCTGACCCCGCGAAAAGCCCGTGGGGTACTTGAGCGTGACGCGCTTGTCGTCGGCGCACACCTCCAGGGTCTCCTTGAAATCCCAGAGATCCGGCAGATCGATCCAGGTTCCGTTGCACCGGGCCCCGTTCGCGTACTCCACCTGGAAGGTTATCGCCCGCCCCTTCTGCCAGATGTCCACATTGTGGATTTTGGTCGGCACCCCCATGATGTGCCGCAGGCCGTACAGGTCGTGGATCATGCTGCCGGACAGCAGGAAAAACGCCCTCGCCACATCGTCCGGAGGGGTTGTGCCCAAGGCGCGGACCAAAGCGGCCTGGCGCGCGGCACCGGTTCTGTCAATGACAGCCGCCGGCACATCGTCGAAGCGCTGGACATCAAACTGGGCCAGATGCAGATCGTTGGTCGGGTGCAGGTGATGGATTTGCACGAAGCGCACGTCCATGTCCGCGGCTTCCGCCGCCACCACTTCGAACGCCGGGTCGTAGACCTTCATGTAGCCGGCCTGGCCAACCACGCCAGCCCGTTTCTGGGCCGCCACCATGGCCGAAAGTGCGTCCAGATTGAAGCAGACCGGCTTCTCCACAAAAACGTGTTTGCCGGCATCCAACGCCTGGAGCACGTAGTCCGTCTTGGGATCGGTTTGGCAGAACACGACCGCCTCAATGTCCGATGCCAGGAACGCGGCAAAGTCGGTGAAGTGGGCGGGAACGTCAAAGCGGTCGGCGACATGGGCTGCCGCCTTCGCGGAAACATCGCATACCGAATTGAGGTCGTAGAGGTGCCAAAGCTCCTTGAGATTGGGCGCGTGGTGGACCTGGGCGATGGCGCCGCAGCCCACGATTCCAATGCGTACGTTGTCCATGGGAATTGGCCTCCAGGCCTGGCTAGGTCTCGGACCCGCCGAATTAGTTGTTGGCGCGCGGTGCCAACTCGTTCCAGATATCGTCCAGGCGCGCCAACCGGGTGTGCAACTCGCGCAAAGCCTCCCAGATCGTTTCGCGCGTGCCGGCTTCAAACGCCGCCGTCTCATCAATCACCTCGGAGGCCTGCCTGGCGGCCTCCGCAACGGTGCCGCCGGCGTTCGCCAGCCGGGCCAGCAGTTCCTTCTCGTCCACGGATGCGTCCACTTCGACATCGTAGCTGGAACTGGGCGCGAACCGCGAAGGCTGACGCGTGCCGTCCTCGTTCCAAAATGTATGGGTGGGCTGGACATGCGGCGTAACCGATAGATACATGATCATCGGCTCGTCGCCGACCACCCTGACTTGGTGCCACTGGTCCACCAAGGCCACGCAGAGCTGGCCGGGGCCCAACACCTCGGTTTCGCCGTCGATCGTGAATTCGCACCGCCCGGAGAGGATCAGAAAGATTTCGTGTCCCAGATCATGTGTGTGTCCCTGTGCCTCGGTTCCCGGTTCCATCCTCAGGAACCGTGACCTGATCTGAGGGGTGACCAGCATGTTGGTGATGTGTTCCGGGTTGCGGAAGTCGTAGACAGGGAAGCCCATGGCGCGGTGACACCTTTATCTTTTCGGAACGGGGAAGGCGCCCGGAATGCATTCCGGACACAGAATCATAACCCGGAGGCGGGACTTTCTGACTCCGGCTTCCCATTGGCCGCGGGAGGTGAATGGGGCCGACCTCCGGCCATGGCCGGGACAATCACCGCCGCCGGACATACCGAATCCAACCCCTGCAGGACAACCCGGATCAATTGAAATCCGCCCGTTCCGGCGAGGCGGACAGCCATCTCGTGCGGTTGGCGCGGGACCGCACGTAGTGTCGGGTGCGCGGGGAGGAGATGTTGCCGGAGGACGGATAGTGGGCGATGGCCTCCGGAACAATATCGATTCCCAGCCCGGGCCGGTCCGGAACCACAATGTGGCCGTCCCGAATCTCCGGTTGGGGCTCCATCACCTCGTACCGTTGAGGCACATCGTCCTCCAGGTGTTCCAAAATGAGGAAGTTCGGCAGTGTTGCGCACAAGTGCACAGCCGCCATTTCGGCCACCGGACCGAGCGATCCGTCGTGCGGGGCGAACATTACAAAGTGGGTTTCGGCCAACGCCGCAATCTTGCGCATGGCGTTTAGGCCTCCGGCACGGCCGGTATCCGGTTGCACAACGTCGATGATGTGGTCTTCGATGAGCTGCTGGACGCCCCAGGTCCAGGCATGCCTCTCGCCTGCCGCGATGGGCAGGTCCACATTCCTGGCCACTTCCGCGATGGCGCCGGGAATATCCGGCGCGACCGGATCCTCATAGAACAGGAGGTCGAATTCCTCCAGCGCCCTGCCCAGGCGAATGGCATCCGGAACTGTCAACCAGGGCGGTCCGTGCACATCGGCCATCAGGTCAACTTCATCGGGAAGTTCCTCCCGCAATTTCCTGATTTTCCCCAAGGGTTCGGTGACGCCGCCCGTCTTGAACGCGTCGAACCCTCGAGCCAGATAGCGTTGGCACTGTTCAGGGGTGTGGGCATGGGTGTAGAGACGCAGCGTGTCATGCACCTTGCCTCCCAGCAGGTTCCAAACCGGTGTATCCAACGCCTTGCCCTTGATGTCCCACAGCGCCATCTCAATCCCGGTGATGGCTCCGGCACCCACGACGCCGGTCATGCCGTGTCCCATCATGGCCACCTGCAACTGTTGGACGATGGCCTCGATATGGAACGGGTCCTGACCGATGATCAAGGGGGTCAGGTCCCGGATAGCCGTTTCCACCACCCGGGGCCAACCACTGCTTTCACCGACACCGTAAAGGCCTTCGTCGGTATGAACCCGGACAAACAGCCAGTTGCGGGCACCCCATCCTCCACTGTCCGGAACACTGGCATGCATGAGGAACGTATCGACAGAGGTGATTTTCATGGACAAATTCCCTCCCTTGAAAAAGCCTTGGGTGGACCCCGCGTGGGTCAATCAAACCTGCAATACCGAGTCCAGATGATGCGAGGCGCCATGCTGGACCCATTCGCTGATTCCGGGAACGTTCGCGGGTAGTCCGAGCCCTCCCAGAGCGATGCCGTGGCAAACCAACATCCAAGAAGGACCCCTGTGTATGTTCATCCCCGCTTCGGCCGCAACTGCCGGCCTTGTCCAGCCACGGGCAAGGCGCGGGCCAACCGAGTAGCCGAAACCACCGCATCCGGGTTCCCGGAGCCGTCCACCGGAAGGATGGATCAAGTACGCTTGAGTGTGTTACGGCATGCCAATGCGCTCGCCACTCGAATCACGCGGCGGCACCGGCCAATGAATGCCCCGTTGACCGGACAGGTCCCTGTTGGGGACGACAGCGAAATCCGGCTCGGGCAGACCCACAAGCTTCCCGTCCACAACCCAATCCAGATCCGGTCCGTACAGTTCGGCAACCAGGAGCCGCGTCAACCGCTCCAAGTCGTCGGCATGGGCGGGGAGGGACGCCAAGTCCCGTTGCTCGGCAGGGTCGGCGTCCACATCAAACAACTGGCGACGGTGGCCCCAAGGGTAGTAGATCAACTTCAGCGAACCCTGTCGAATCATGCGGCTCGACTTGGGTCCCTCGCCACACTCTCCGTACAGATGGTTGCGGCACTCGGATCCGAACATCGACCGGCCCTCCACATGGTCGGGGATCTCCAATCCGGCCATGTCCAGCAGCGTCGGCATGACATCCTGCCAGCCCACCAGCCGGTCGGACACCGTGCCGGCGGTGGGGGCGGCCTGTTCGCGGGTGCCTTGAATCAGCATGGGGACGTTGGCCGAGGCTTCGTAGTAGACGCGCTTGGCCCACAAGCCATGGTCGCCCAGCATGTCGCCGTGGTCGGACGTGAACATGATGATTGTGTTGTCCAGCAAACGTTCTTCGCGCAGGGTGCCGATCACCAGGCGCATCTGGTGATCGATGTGCGTGCACAGGGCATAGAACGCCCTGCGGATACGCGCAATCTCGCCCGGAGGCATGTGCTGCCACTTGGACCGGACCACTCTCAGGAAGTAGGGCAGGCTGTCCGGATCGCCGCTCCAGTCCCCCGTGCACGCTTCATCCATGTCCAGGTCCCGGTACAGATCCAGATATGCCTGGAGGGGCACCAACGGCGGATGGGGATGCACGTAGGACAGATACCAGAAGGCCGGCCTGGTCGGATCGCGCCGCTTGATCTGCCGGCACATCGTCCGGGTAATCCAGTTCGTGGTGTGGTGGGATTCGGGCAGGTGCCACGGTCTGAAGGTGTACTCGTTGTTGCTCATGCCGTGGGCATACCCCTGGCCGGCCAGTCCCTGATCCCCCAGCCAAAGATCGTAGTCGTCCACCGCACCCAAAATGGGGCGCCCCTCCTCCACCAGCATCACGTCATCGAAACCGATCCGATCCCGCTGGGGGTATACATGGAGCTTGCCCACGGCCTGGGCCTGGTAGTCGTTGTCGCGGAAGGTTTGGGCCAGGGTCGGGAATGCCGGCATGGGCTCCAAGACCTTGAATTCACGGTCCCCGTGGGCACGAGCCGACATGCCGGTCATCAGCGTTCGCCGCGCTGGTATGCAGACAGGACACTCGCTATAGGCATTGGTGAACCGAACCCCACTGCGCGCCAGGGTATCCAACGTGGGCGTC
>DAOUIC010000460.1:0-2341 GCA_034428255.1 Anaerolineales bacterium | reverse complement strand
AGCGCGGGCAAGCGACGATGGCGTTCCCGGAACCCGGCCATGAAGTCGGTCCACGCCGGTCCCTGTGATATCCGGTGGTAAAGGTCCCGCACCTGGGCCAGGTAGACGCACGCCTGCTGGTAGTTGTCCCGGCCGCGCGCCTCGACCAACCTCTCTGCTTGTTCCCGGTAGATTTCCAGGGAAGCCCGGGGACGTGTCTCCGCCGCGGCTCGGGCCACTCGCATCAACCGGTCGCCACCATGGGAAAACACCTGCCTTTGTTGTCGCACCAATTTTAAAGCCAGATCTATGTCGCCTTCTTCCAGATGGATATCGGTCAACATGCCGTATCGCCGGGCGGCGGCCCACTTGGCCAGCAACTCCGAGCGTAATTCCTGCCAGCCCCCAAGTTGCCGGGAAAACTCCCGTACACTCCGGTACCTATCAAGGCCGGGGCGTTGTTCGAGCAGTCGTTGGGCCAGGACCAGGGCCTCGGCCAATTCCCCTCGTTCTGCGTATCGTTCCTTGAGCCACTCCACCAAACCATCGACCCGCGTCGTTTCGATTCGCTTGACCAGCAACGGTTCCAGCCTGCGGTCGCAGCCATGTTGGCGAAATGTCCCCGTCAGGGTTAGCAGGTCCGAGTCCCCGGCACGGCCGGCTTCGACCAACGCCTCGTCCAACCGCCCCAGCGTCAGCAGGCGGTCCACCAAGTCGTTCAGGCGGCCGCTCTCGCGGCAGATCTCCAGGAAGGCGTCATCATCCAAGTTGTCCGTCTCCAAGTCCAATAGAAAACGGCCATACTCTCGGCGTTGATGGTCGTCGTACTCGCCTGTGGCTGCCAGCATGGCGGCCCGTACCCAACCGGCAATGGCGTACTTCTCCTCGCTGGTGGCAAGTTCCAGCATGAAGTCCTCCGCAACTTCCGTCAAACCGAACTGTCCAATGTCCATGTGGAAACGGTACATTTCGAAAAGGACTTGCAGGGCCCTCTCCCTGACCGTAACTTCGCCGTCCCCGGCAGCCAGGCAATCCGCCAGCCCATCGACGCACCGGTGTATCACATCCCACAGGTAGTCTTGGTTGTCCAGCATCATGTCGTAATGTCCCAACAATCCCTGGAGCACCGCTTGGTACACGATGCAGGCATTGGCATGGTCGGACACGTCCAGGAATCCGTCGCCAGTATCCATGGCCATGTCAATGTCCGCGACAACCCGTCGGGCTGCATTCCGATCATCGCCAGCGCGTTGGAAGACGGACGCTATCTGCCGACGGTAACTTTCCGGATCGATCGTCATGCGGCCCCGGTCACCCCCGGGCAGTGCCGCCTCCATCAGAGCCTCCAGGTTGGGTTGAACCTGCAGCATTTGCCGGATGAGGACAATCAGTTCCGACTTGCTGAGTTGCTCCAGGTTCATGTCCGGTCTTCCACCGCGCGAAAGGCAGCGGGTTGGTCCAACCAGGCCAGCAGCAGTGCCCCAACGTACTTGCAACGTCCACCGCCACCCACCGGACAGGAACAATCAGTCTCCTCGATACCTTCGGCACTGTAGGTAACCCGCAAGCGGTAAGGTTGGGCCTTGGAGCCTTGACACCAGGCCTTGAGGGTGCAGTCTTGAAGGCGCGGCTCGAGGATGGCCCCATCCTCAAGGTAACTGTGACCGAGTTGAAAACCCCGTGGGCCTGCCCAGTCCGATATGGCCTCTTCGTTCACTGCCGGGAAAGGAGTGCTCATAGAGATCTCTGCCGCCTGTCCGCGGGCTTGTTCTCCAGATGCAGGGCTTGAGGATTGTTGCATTCTCATTGATACGGACATTCACCTGCTGTAGATGGATCAGCACCGACTGTCCCACCGTGTCCGGTACCGACTGGTTTTTGCGACACTCGGCACAGCATGCCCGTCGCGTCCGTGGCCTCGGGCCAAAATCAACGAGCATGAAACAGTGCCCCAAGTTGAATTTGCCCAAGGGGCCGAGACAGCATGGAGTGGACTTATGGATTGTAAATCTACCTGTATGGATTGAATTCGATGGGTCTCAGCATCAAGAACGAGGAGACGTGCCGGCTGGCCCGTGAGTTGGCGCAGCTGACCGGTGAGACCATGACCGGGGCCATCACAGTGGCCCTCCGGGAGCGCCTGGAGCGCATGCGGAGGGAGGGCAGTACCGAGACCCGTGTACAGAGACTTCTCGCCATCGGCAACCGATGCGCAGGCATGCTGGACGACGGTCCCACTGCCGTCGAGCATGGCGATTTCCTGTATGACGAGCGCGGGCTGCCCAAGTGCTCGCCGACATGTCGGCGATCCTGGCAATTCTGTTCCGCGAGCTGGACGCGGAACACTACGCCACGGCGATTG
>DAOUIC010000459.1:0-6807 GCA_034428255.1 Anaerolineales bacterium | reverse complement strand
GACAGGGTTCAACTGACGGACGACGCCTCCGCCACGGTGGTCCATGGGCAACCGGTGTGGTCCCCGGCAGCCGCCGAACTGGCTTGGGTGCGGTCGGAACTTGACGGTACGCGGGCTTCCGGGCAGGTCCTGGTGGCGGATACCGCGGGCACCGTCCGCTTGCGCTTGGCCACGGTGTTTCCGCCCTTCTACATGTATTGGAATCCGCAGGGCACCAGGTTGTCGTTGCTCGGCAACTGGATGGCGGGTGACCAGCCCACGATGGCCATGAGTGTAATTGACATGCAGGGTTCCGGCGACGGCACGGCGCGCGTCGTCGACGTGGGTGCTCCGTTCTACTACGACTGGGCGCCGGACGGGGAACGGATGCTGGTGCACAGGAACGCCAGCACCGTGTGGGCCGGTTCGCCCGAACAGCCGCAGCCCATTACGGATTCCAGTTCGGCGTTCGCGGCGCCGGCTTGGCTGCCGGACAGCGAGTCGATCGTCTATGGCGATCTGCGGGACGGTGTGGCCACCCTGGTTCGGATCGATCTGGACACAGGGGAGGAAGAGGTGGTGACCTGGTACCAGGGTTCGCACCTGGCGGTCTACCCGGATCCGACAGGCGACCGCCTGGCCGTGATTGAAACTTCGGACAGGGTGCCTGTCAATGCCTTCGGGCCGCTGTACCTCTATTCACTGGAACCGGCCACACTTGAACAGATCACCACGATGCCGGTCATGGCCGCGTTCTGGTCGCCGGATGGTGAGCGTCTGTTGTTCTGGGAAGGGGACTTGGCCGGCCGGCCAGGCGATTTCAACTTGCGCATTTGGTCCGAGGGCGGGATCAAGGAGGTTGGCTCGGCCCACAGCCCGCCGGATTTCCTGCAGCGGTACCTGTACTTTTCGGACCAGTATGCCCGCAGTCATACACTGTGGTCCGCCGATTCCCGCTGGATAGCCTTTGCCGCGGAAGGCCCGTCCGGGCAAAATGAGATCCGAATCCAGGAAGTCGGTTCCCTGGCGTCTCCCCCACAGGTTCTGGCGGGGGACCTGGTTTTCTGGTCCAGGCACACACATCCGGACTAGTTGACGAACATGCAGACATCAGCTGCCTCCTCGACGTTTCCGTGGCCGGAATCCCGCCAGGCCGCGGTGTCGCTGTCGTTTGACGACGGCATGCCGTCCCAGCTGGCACGGGCCGTGCCCATGCTGGATCGCACCGGTTTCCAGGGTACCTTCTACCTCAACCCGCGCGACGGCTGGGAACGGGATTTGGAGCCGTGGCGCGCCGTTGCGGCATCCGGGCACGAACTGGGCAACCACACCGTCACCCATCCCTGCTCCAACCAGTTTGGCTGGAGCGACGACGGTACCCGTCGGCCGCTGGAGAGGTTGACCCTTTGGGATATTGAGCGGGACATTGCGCTGGCTGCCGAACGTCTGCATGCATTCTGTCCCGACCAGGGCCGGGTTTCGTTTGCCTATCCCTGCTATCAAACCTGGATTGGCCAAGGCGCCGCCCATCAGAGCTATGTTCCCGTGGTGGCGCGATACTGCACGGCGGGGCGGACCCGGGGCGAGCGGACCGTCGATCCCGCCACCTGCGATCTGTTCCATCTCAATTCGCTGCCGGTGGAGTTCCGGCCGGGCAGCGAGTTGGTGGCGATTGCCGAGGAAACCCTGGAGGACAACCGCTGGGCCATTTTCACGTTTCACGGGGTCGAGGAAGGCCATCTGTCCGTGACGGAACAGGCCCTGCAGACACTGGTGGACTGGCTGGCCCGGAATGCGGACAGGGTTTGGGTGGACACGGTGCAGCGCGTGGCCGACCATGTGCGCAACCAGCGTGACACCCCCGGGGCAGGCCTCGCGTCGGGTCCTTGACCCGTTCCGGCCTTAAACTACCGGCATGTCCTCCGCGCTTCAGCCCCGTTACAACCGACTGGTCGGCCGCGTCAGCTGGCTTTGGCTGCAGGTGTGGCTGCTGACCCTCCTGACGGTCGTGCAGCTGGTCGTGTTTCAGGTTGTGGTGCCGCCTTGGCAGCACTTCGACGAGCCGGCCCATTTCCGCCATGCCTGGTCCCTGGTCAACCTGGTGCCGGCGCAGCAGGCGGCGGTGTTCACGCCCCTGGATCCCGTCATGGTCCGCGAGACGTTGGGTTCCATGGTGGAGAACGCCTTCTACCGCGAGCTGACGGCGCCCAACTATCTGCGCACCCACGGCCTCGACACCCTGGGCCACAGCCAGAGTGTCGAGTTCCGGATGTACTACGACTGGGTGGGTTGGCCCCTGCGGATTTTCCGGCAGGCCGACATTACGACCCAGTTGCTGGCGGGCCGCGCCGTGACCGGCATTTTTCTGCTGATCGTGGTCTGGTCCAGCATCGGACTGATGCGGTCGCTGACCCGGCCCGGCAATCGGCTGCGCTGGCTGGTGCCGCTCTGTGTCGTCCTGGTGGCGCCGGTGGCCGACCTGGCCACGGCGGTCAACAACGACATCGTGGCCGTCGCCGGTTTCTCCCTGTTCCTGTGGGGCGCGGTGCACGGTCTGTCGCGCCGGATGACCCTGCTGCACACCCTGTGGATCATGGCAGCCCTGGCCTTTACCGTGGCAGCCAAGCAGGCCCTGTTGTTTATCCTGCCCCTCGCGCCGCTGGCGGTGGTGATGGGACTTTGGAACAACCTGGGTATGCGCTGGCGCTGGCTGTGGCTGGTGTCCGTGTTGGCGGCGGTGGTCCTGGCCGTGCTGACCCTGAGGCTCGACCAGGCCGCCTTCTGGGTCACGCGCTGGCTGAACGACACACCGGGTCGGGTTGCCCACGAGCACGCGGTCCACGGTGAATACGCCCTGCCCGCGGTCGTGGGTTCGGAACCCATCTACCAGCGGCTGCACGACGACTGGGTCGTACAGCATCCGGAGTTCCTCCTGAACTTCGGCGCCTGGGTCTGGGCCGATGAACCGGTCGAGATCCCGTTGCTGGGCTTTGCCTATGTGGCCGAGGACGCGAACTTCATGTACAACGAAGTGCTCGGCAGCGAGGAGCCGGTGCGGGTGACGCAAGAGCCCCAGTTTGTGACCCGCAAGTTCTGGGTTCCCAAGGAGGCGGTCATCCTGTACGTCTTCCTGTGGCCGTATACCTTGGTGGCGCAGGATTCGATCAATCAGGTCTACTACGACGGCATGGTCCTGATGGAGGGCGTGGTGGACACCGATCAGGTCCCGGTATACACGACCAGCGACGGGCGGTACGTCCAGTGGGGGGAGCGTTCGGCGGAAAACCTGGTCCGCAATCCGTCGGGGGAACGGGCCTGGCCCGCCTTCCTGAAGCAGATCGACCTGGCGGTGCAGGAGGTTGCGGAGTGGAATCCGTCGGCCGTGCTGCACCGCATGCTGGACCTGCGATGGTCCGGGGACATCCTGTGGGTCCAGCAGCCGCGATTCATGCTGCTCAACCTGTTCAACCGCCTGGCCTGGGGCGGTGTCAACCTTCCGGGCGGTTTTTGGGGGCCCCTCACGCTGGTTCTGTTTGCACTGGGCATCGTGGGCAGCGGCGTCCATGTCCGTTCCCTGCTTCAGGATCCCGAATCCGAGAACCGCGATCGGGGCCTTTTGACCGCCTACGGCTTTCTGGCCATCAGCCTGGTTCTGATTTGGATTGGGGCCGACCTGTGGATTGCGCGGTTCATGTGGATGGACGATCTGCACCTGTCCGACACGCGCTATACCTTCCCGGCCTGCATCATCACGGTGGGCATCATGGCCGGGGGCATACAGGTTCTGGGCAACCGCGCGGGGCGGTGGCGGGACGCAGCCACGGCCTTGGTGGCCGTGCTGTTCCTGGCCTTCAACGTGGCCGCCGTGGTGGCCTATGTCGACACGTTTCGGGGCCTGATTTAGGGCGGGAAAGCAAGGTGTCGGGGGGGCGGTTTTTCCGGCTGCAAGCACCGCTTTGTATACTGTTCCGCTGTCCGCAAGTGCCGGACCGGACTGTTGGAACAGGCATGAAACGAGAGGAACAGTAACCGTGGCTGACAACATCACCATCCAGGCGGAGCCCCGGGCTGCCAAGGGGCGCGGCCTGAACAAGCTCCGCGCGTCCGGCAAGATCCCCATGGTGCTGTACGGCAAGACCCACGAAGCAACGGCGCTGCAGGTGGATGCGCGGGCTCTTGACAGTGTGGTGCAGGCCAGCGGCCTGTCCCAGCTCATCGACATGCAGGTCGAGGGCCAGTCGACGCTCGTGCTGTTGCGCGAGGTGCAGCGACATCCGGTCAGACACCACATCCTGCATGTGGATGCCTACGCGTTGCAGATGGACGAAAAGCAGACCCTGCAGATTCCGATCGTGGCGGAAGGCGAGCCGGACTCGGCCATCGCCTCCGATCTAATCCTCATGCAGAACTTGGACACGATCACGATCGAGACCTTCCCTGATCGGATTCCGCAATCGGTACCGGTTGACTTGTCCCTGTTGACCATGGACAACAACATCACCATTTCGGATCTGACGCCGATTGATGACGTGGACTTCGTGCACGAGCCCGACGAAGTGATCTTCAGCCTGACGCGCAGTGCCGTGGAGGAAATCGAGGAGGCTCCTGAAGAGGCTGCAATCGACGAAGACATCGTCGAGGCCGATGAGGAACCGTCTGAAGGGGACGAATAGTTCCCGCAGGGGACGGCGGCATCCACCTTGGCTCGGATCGGGGCCGCACTCGCCAATTTGAAAGGCAAGGGGCTTGACTGTTGCGCCGCCGCAACGTCCCGCCATCTTCGGAGGAAGTCGGCCCCGACCATCCAAGGTTCTTGATATGGAAGCGTAACGGCAGCCATCCGTTCCGGATGGCTGCCGTTGTTTCTGGGGACGATCCAAGTCGTGCGCGTGGTCGCCGGCCGTATCATGGACCGGTGCGGGTTCGGCGATGACGGTACCGAGCGTCAACGGGCTCAACCGCGTCGCATGAACTCTTCGACTTTGGCACCAAGTAGATATGGGCTTCTACTCTTGTTCACGGGTCTCCGAGGTCGGTTTGTCCAGTGCTGCGGGTAGTGGACAGTGACCGAACGCCTCTCGCCGTGCCGCGGGTCCCACCGGGCGGTCGGGTGACGGTTTCTTCAACCGCACAAGGGTGAAATCCCGACATGGAGAGTGTGGCACGGGATGTGCGGCACACCTGTCAACTCCTCGATATAATTCCTTCTCTATTCCGGTGTTTCCGGCGGGAGTAGGGAGCCGTACAGGAACTGCTGCGGGTTGACGGGAACACCATGGATGCGAACCTCCCAGTGCAGGTGCGGCCCCGAACTGATGCCCGAACTCCCAACCAGCCCCAACAGGTCGCCGGTTTCGACGAAGTCCCCTTCCTCCACGGAGATTTCGCTCAGGTGCCAGTAGCCGGACAAGACACCTTGGCCATGGTCCAGGACAACAGCAAGGCCTTTGGTGACGAGGTCTTGGGCCAGGGCGACGGTCCCCGGCAGGGGGGCGGTGACCGGCTCACCGACAGGTGCGTAAAAGTCCCAACCTGTATGAAAGGTCGCATATATGGGCACGGGAGAGCGGTATTCGCGGCGGGAGCCAAAGACGGATGTGGTCGGGTGTCCCTCCGGGATGGGACGTTGCCAAGGCTCATCGGACCACTGGCGGGGCAGGTTGTTTCGGTTCCAGATTGCTGTCAAGAGATTGGTCTCTTCCTGTAGTGCCTCCACCGACAGCCGGGCCGCAACCACTCCGTCCACGACAATGATCTCTTGTCGCCAGGGACCCGGCTGAAACACTTCAAGCCGGAGTTCCCCGGCCACGCGGACACCGGACTGCGACAGGTAGGAGATGGTGACTGTCACCGGACCCGACTCGGTCAGGGGATTGATGGGGATCGGACTGTAGTGGAATTGTTGTTGAGCCTTGGCCTGCGGATGCGGCACCTGGGTCAGGTGGAGCTGCGTGTCGCCCAAATGGGCGGAGGGTTGAATGCCGGGATTGGACGAGAGCAAAAGGTATCCGGTTTGGCCCGCGCCGATGTACGGGCTGAGGTACTCCACCGTGACTTGTCCCAATGCATGGGTTTTGCGCGGATCGGCCAGGTCGGGCAGAAACATCGGCTGCCCGGGGAACAGGCGCTGGTCCTGCGCGATGCTGTTGGCTGCGGATAGCCAGTCGACCGGAATGCCGTGGGCCTCGGCCAACATCGCCAGGGTCTGCCCGGGAAAGGCGGGTTTGATGGTCATCGGCACAAAGGTGTCGACAATCGCTGCGACTCCCGGTAGCGGAACGATCAACAGGTGTTGAGCCGACAGAACGGTGGTTGGCGACAGGCCGTTGACATGGGCCACGAGCGTGGCCGGCACATTGTGGCGGTCGGCGGTTTCGCCCACGGGTCGATCCTCGCCCGGCACGAGCAGCCAGTGTTCGCCGTTGTGGGCATGGGTTCGGGGGGCTAGCCCGGGCAGGAGCCAAGCCAGCAGGAGAACGGCCAGCAGGGCGGCCGCGACCGATTTGGTGGGAAGGGATGTTCGAGCAAACATGGCACCAGGCATGATTCGGCGATGGCGGCAATCGGTCGGTCGGTCGACACCGACGGCAACGCTAATGGGGCAAATGGCCTATCCAAGGGAGATTGCGGTATTTCTGCTGGTAGTCCAGACCATAGCCGATGACAAAGAGGTCTGGAATCTCAAAGCCAAACCAATCCACCGGCCAGTTTGCCTGGTTTGGCATGCGCTTGTAGAGCATGGAGATGTAGCGCACCGAGGCCGGGTTCATGGTGTCCAGGCGAGCCGCAATCTGGCGCAGGGTTTGGCCGGTGTCCACGATGTCTTCG
>DAOUIC010000458.1:0-1570 GCA_034428255.1 Anaerolineales bacterium | reverse complement strand
ATTTGTGCGGACGGAATCCGTTGCAGCACATTCAAGGCCTCCAACGTAGCGGCCGCATCGCCGTCCAACCCCGTCACGATGCAGTCCGTGTCTTCGTCCAGCGCCGTGTCGATCAATTGTTCGATGACCAGGGCCGCACTGTCGTCCACATAGTGGGTATCGGTGAAGTCAAGGATTACGACTTCGTGCTCCTGGACATCCAGGCTGATGACTTTGACGAGCCTGGTTGCGGATGCCACCGTGAAAGTGCCGTTGAGCCGGACCAATCCGACATGGGCCGAGAAGGGATCGTCATCCACATCGGTCCCCGTGATGCCAAAGAAGGTTTGGTCGAGCAGCGGAACCGACACCACGCTGTCGAGTTCCAGCCGTTCAAACTGAAGGGCACTCGCGAAACCGGCCGCAATCAGGCCGAACGCCACTGCGGTTACCAGATCCACAAAAACCGTCAATCCGAGTGTCACCACCATGACGATCAGATGTTCCCGCCGCACCTTGTGCAGGCGCTTCATGAAGCGCCAGTCGACGATGTCCCAGCCGACCTTGAGCAAGATTCCAGCCAAGGCGGCATGGGGAATCACCGATACATACTTGCCGAGCCCCATGACCAGTGCCAGCAGCAGACCAGATCGCAACATGCCGGACAGACCGGAGCTTCCTCCTGCACGCAGGTTCACCACCGTGCCAGGGGTCGAACCAGCCCCGGGAACACCGCCGATGAGGCCGGCCGCGAAATTGCCGATGCCCTGACCGATCAGTTCCTGATTCGGGTTGTGTTGGGTGCGGGTCATCGCGTCGGCCACCAGCGAGGTGAGCAGGCTGTCGATGGATCCCAGCAGGGCCAACGTGATCGCCGGTGCAATGGACTTTATGAACAGGTCGGGCGACCACGCAGGCCATTGGATTTGGGGCAAGCCGGTCGGTACTTCCCCGATCACCGGGGTGCCCCGCAGCCAAACCACCGCCAACAGCGTGCCCACCGCCAACGCGGCCAAGGGCGGGGGCATGTATTTCCGCGCCCGTTCCGGCAACGCCACGGCCACCACCAGGGACACGGCACCGATGGCCAAGGACTTGGGGTCGAAGTTGCGAATGGCCTCGGGCCACGCGCGGATGGCTCCGACCGGCCCGCCCTCGGCCACGGCCCAGCCCAGGAATGGCAATGTCTGAACCACCATGATGATGACCCCGACGCCGGACATGAAACCCGAGACCACCGAATAGGGTGTGAAGGATACAAAACGCCCAATCCTGAACACCCCGAGCAGAATCTGAATGGCTCCCGCCATGAGGATGATGATGATGGCCTGGGCGAGGTTTTCGGCATGCAAGACCATGATGGCGGCCATCAACACGGTCATGGAACCAGTCGGTCCCGAAATTTGGGATCGGGTCCCGCCGAACATGGACGCAAAGAACCCGACGGCAATGGCGCCATACAGTCCGGCCAAGGCGCCCAGACCCGATGCAACACCGAAGGCCAGGGCAATGGGCAAGCCAACGACGGTTGAGGTCAAACCGCCAAAGAAGTCTCCCTTCAGGTTCTTCAAATCGAAGTTCAGGAAGCTCA
>DAOUIC010000457.1:0-1940 GCA_034428255.1 Anaerolineales bacterium | reverse complement strand
GCACCTGTTCAATGGCGAGTTTTACATCCAGCAGGTTGATCTGGGGGACAAGGAACTGCTGGAGGGTTTTGAGAGCAATGCCGACACGCTGCGCGGCGGATGGGCACCGGAAGCGTACTGGAACAGCGAACACGAGGAGATCAAATACCAGATTGGGGAGGGGAGCAGCATTGACCAGGTGCTGGGCCAGTGGCATGCCTCGCTGTATGGCCTCGGTGACCTGTTTGATCCTGAGCAGGTGAAATCTGCGTGCGCGGCGATTTACCGGCACAACTTCATCCCGGACATGAGCCGGGTGTACAACCCGTGCCGTATCTATTCCCTCAACGACGAAGGGGGTTTGGTCATCTGTGCCTGGCCGGAAGGCGTCCACAAGCCGTTGATTCCCGCCCCTTATTCGCAGGAGACCATGAACGGGTTCGAATATGCCGCGGCAACCCACATGATCATGGTCGGCCTGGTCGATGAAGGTCTGGAATGTGTGCAAGCCATTCGGGACCGGTACGACGGCGCCAAACGCAATCCGTGGAACGAGTTCGAATGCGGCAACAACTACGCACGCAGCATGGCGTCCTACGCCCTGCTTAACGCCTACTCAGGGTTCAGGTTCGACATGTCCAAGGGTTTGGTCGGCTTCAATCCGGTGCTCGGGGACACGGACCAGTTCCGTTGCTTCTGGTCATTGGACCGGGGATGGGGCACGGTTGAGTTGGATGCCAACGGTTGCCGGCTGAGTGTGCTCTATGGAGACCTTCCCCTGCGCCACTTGCAAGTACCGGTCATCGGTGGAATGAACGATCCCATGTTGGCTGTTGACGGACAATCGGTTCCGTTTGAGCGCCAGGGCGATCGGCTCACCCTGGAGACCGAAGTCACAATCGGAACCGCACAGACCCTTGTGGTGCAGACTGCGTGACACCATGACCGCGCCACCGCACTCGGTGCCCGGATTCCCAATGGCCGGATCCTCCAAGGACCGCCCCGCCGAGTGATCAGGGGATGCACACGAAGGGCCGACCACATTGGGATTTCAAGAACTCTCCTTGGTTCTACTGCCAAGCAGCTTGCTGGCCGGTTGTGCGCAGTGGACAGCGCGGGTCTTGAAGGTTACCTAATCGGCCTGTCGGTATTCGACATAAATTACCAAACGTGACCGCAATCACGCCTGGCAGCCATAGTTCCTGGAACACAGACTGCGGGACTGACGCAGTGTCGGATTGACTCGGTGCTACCGGTACTGCGCAGTTGCGAGATTCCTTGGACAGCCGCTGCCGGGGTGGTGTGTTTGGTTGAGATTGGCTGTGGCCGGCAACTGGCGCCGGACCGCCGACCTGAATCCGGCTGTCGGACTCTGTTTCTGTCCCCAATGGCCGAGGTTGGACACTCAACACAGTGTCCAGGCAAGGACTCGCAGACTATATCGGGCCGAGTTTGAAGGTTGCCAACTCTCTAACCGGGCGGAACTCGACCAGTCCGATTTCCTGAAACCATCCCCGTATCGGCCGGAACTGCTCCCAGCAGTGTTTGCCCACCTGTCCAATCTCGGCACCTGTCAGGTCCGTCGCAACAGTGCCATGAGGTACCCAGTTCCCTGGAAGGTAGTGGGCCGAGGCGCAGCTTCCATATCTGGAAAAGGCAGTGTGAAACCGTTCGTGAACGGCAAGCAACTCGCTCGTCACTACAGGTGCCAGGAAGACCACACCTTCCTCGGTTGGAAAGGTTCCCACGCTGCCCAGTTGGACCTTGAGGGGAGCCAATGACTTGGAAAATGCGGGCAGATCCTGAAGGAAGCTGCGATGGTCAAAGTCATCGGAATACACAGCGAGCGATACGTGAGGCCTCCCGCCGTTGGTCAACATCGTGGACAGGCCGAATGCGTCTGCGATTCCGCTCCAAATCCTTCGGACGGCGAGGTCGCTGTCGGGATCAAAGTAGAGTTC
>DAOUIC010000456.1:0-2470 GCA_034428255.1 Anaerolineales bacterium | reverse complement strand
CCACCTGTTCCCAGTTCTGCAGGTGGTTGTGCCCGTAGCAAACCAGATCGTACAGGCCCGAAAGGGCCAGCGGACGCGCGATTTCGGGGTAGTGGTTCATGGCGATGCGCACGCCGTCGATCTCCAGTTCGGCCCACTGGCCGTGCACGGTGAGCCGATCCCAGCGGCCGGCCATGTTGACAATCGAGTGGGGATCTCCGTCGTTGTTGCCGTAGACGCAGTGGATGGGGCCGTCGAAGCCCTCGGCCAGTTGCTGCATGATGAAGGGGGCCACGAAGTCGCCGCAGTGGAGCAGATGGGCCGCGCCGATTTTGCGGATGGCCTGCAGGGCCTTGTCCAAGTTCCAGATGTTGTCGTGACTGTCAGAGAGAACGGCGATCAGGGACATGGCAGCCTCGTCTTGTGTCCCGCACGGTCCAGAGTATTGTCTGCGGGACCGGAGTTTCTATCATAAGCCTCGTTATGGACTGCAAAGACAGGGCCGGTGGCGGTCGTCGCGGCGGAAAGTCGTCGGTTGTCCTATGGACTGTATGCCTCCTGCTGGCAGCCTGCATCGGCGGCTGTACCCAAGAACGGCCGGACGAAAACAACGGTTTGGTTCCGGTAACTCCGGTGGTCGTTGCCGCAACACCAACACCCTACGAGGCGGTGCCCACCTACACGCCGACACCAATCATCCACATCGATATTCGGTTGCCGCCCGGCACCCCGACCCCAACGCCAACGCCGCAACAACATCGGATCGAGGCCGGGGACACGCTCATCGGCATTGCGTCCCGGTACGGGGTGACCGTCGAGGATCTCCAGGAACTGAATAGCATCGACAATCCGCGCGGCCTCCAGATCGGGCAAGATCTGGAGATTCCGGCTCTGCATGTTCCGGAAGAGGACACCAATCCCGTGCGTGCCCGGCATGAACTGAGGCGCGTGGCGGTGGCGGTGGACGGTCTGGATACCGCCTGGGTCATGGGCGAGGTGGTCAACCTGGATACCGTGCCGGTCGAGCAGATTCGCGTGGCTGCGCGCCTGCAGACGGCCGACGGTACGGAGATGGTGCGCCGGACCACCTTGGCCGTGCGTCACATCACATCCCCTGGCAAAGTTGCACCGTTCATGTTCCGGCTAGGCGAAGTGTCGCAGACGGCTCATGGATGGACGCTGGCCGTGGTTTCCATCAAACCCGCCCATATTGGTACCTACGCGACCGAGTTGTCGGTCGGAGTGCTGAAGTTTGAGCAACAGCCATCAGGCCCTGTTCTTGTCTCCGGGCTGGTGGCGAACCATGAATCGGTGACTGTCGAAGATCCCGAGGTTGTGGTGACGGCCCTGGATGCCCAACGCCGGGTCACTGCCGTACGGGTCATGCTGCCGGAAGAGCAAACCTTGGCACCGGGAACCGAGGTTCCCTTCACCGGCTTGTTGATTCCCCTGGGGGAGCCAGTGGCAAACATGACAGCCTTCGCCCAAGGCTTCAAGGTCGAATAAGTGCAGGACCCGGTCGCAACAAAGGCGGTCCGGGTTCGATGACGATTGCATCCGACTGGCATGCCCTGCACCACAAGGAGCATTTTAGTGGTCGGCAACCACAGCCCTTGCCTTAACTGTTTCTTGTCTACACGGGGACGACGCCTTGGACCCCGTCAAGCCTGTCTAAGCTGACGCGCAGGTACGTGTCCATGTCAGGGTCGCTGTTTCCCTACATGTACATGGAGGTGCTCCATGACGATTTCAGTGACTGGGGTTCGCCGCGGGAACTGGACCCGATAGTGCGGGCGGAGCGGGCCATTTTCCCGGAGCATGTACTAGATCTCTGATTCGAAATAATGCGCCTCTTTGTGCTATAATTAGGAAATGACCAGCCATCGGACCAGGGCCATCACAGCCAGGATCGGCATCCACAAGCACACGGTAAAGACCAGGGTTCGGAGTGGCACGCTGCTTGGTCGATGGTATGGGTTGCGTCGGTACCGAAAGCCAGTCCGCATAGTCGCCACTGATGGTTGAGAAAGTCACACGCAGCCTGCGCAGCGAGCGCCTGAACCGGGCCAAGTACGACCGTCTGTCCCGGATCGCCATCCTGTGCGGACAGGTGCGCGCGGATGCGTGGCAGCGGGGTGTCCACGGTCTTGCAATCCCCCTACGACATCCGCGATGCCTGGATGCATGGTTTTTTCGGAGGAGGGGCAAAGAACGAGGGGAATCCCACATGATAAGGAAAGTGCGCATGTAGACTGAGAGTCGCGCAATGATGTCGAAGACGAGATTTCGAGGCTGCAGGCGTGAAAACCTTTAAGCTGGCCGAACGGTCTGAAATAACTCGTTTCCAGTTTGCGGCACTTCTGGATGGATTAAGGGCAGACCAAGTGGTATAAGGGTCAGAAAGTGTTCAGGGTTTGATGTAGATGAAATGATGTTGTCAGTCACAAAAGCAGGGGTAACACTTGGGTGGACATCAGTGTGGCACTCAAAC
>DAOUIC010000455.1:0-16876 GCA_034428255.1 Anaerolineales bacterium | reverse complement strand
CTCGCCGGACTACCTGCACCGCAGCCATGCCGGAGCCGCGTTGGAAGCGGGCGTGGCGGTCTACCTGGAAAAGCCCATGGGCATCACCATCGCCGAGTGCGACGAAATCCTCCGGCTGGCGGCACACGGGCAGACGAAACTGTACCTGGGCCACAACATGCGGCACATGGACTTCGTGGTCACGATGAAGAACCTGATCGCCGATGGCGCCATCGGCGAGGTACAGACGGCCTGGTGCCGCCACTTCGTCGGACACGGCGGCGATTTCTACTTCAAGGACTGGCACGCGGACCGGCGATTGTCCACGGGCATGCTGCTGCAGAAGGCCACCCACGACATCGACGTTCTGCATTGGCTGTGCTCCGGCTACAGCCGCCGCGTGCATGCGATGGGCGCGCTGGCGGTCTACGGCCGGGTCGGCAAACGCCTGTCGGAACCGGAGCCGCGGCCCCGGCACAGCCTGGACCACTGGCCGCCGCTGGCCCAGACCGGACTGCATCCGATTGTGGACATCGAAGACATCAGCATGATGCAGATGGAACTGGACAACGGAGTCCTGGCCTGCTACCAGCAATGCCACTTCACGCCCGACTACTGGCGGAACTACACGGTGATCGGAACCGAAGGCCGCATTGAGAACTTCGGCAACGGCGAAGAGGGTACCGTGATCAAGATTTGGAACCGGAGACGGAATGGATACGATGCCACCGGCGACATCGAAATTCCCCTGCCACCGCTGTCCGGCGGACACGGCGGGGCCGACCCGCGCATCGTTGACGAATTCCTGGGCTACGTCCGCGGCGAGACGGTCCCGCGGACATCGCCCGTGGAAGCCCGCAACAGTGTGGCCGCCGGCTGCTGTGCAACCGATTCCCTGAGACACGGAGGCGTACCCGTCGATGTGCCGGACGTGGCTCCGGACATCGCCGGATTCTTTACACCAACCATCTGAACCGATCCCTCGGTCCCGCGTCCATTCGGCCGCGCCGGGGCACGACAGGCCATGGGATGCCGCGCTTTGCGAGGCACCCCCGGTTCCCGAACAAACTACAATAGGCGTCCAATCCGTGCTTGGGTCCCGCATCCCTTGGCCTTCCGAACCATCATGACCAACGGCCGATCCAAGTCCGCACCGGCTCACGGCCACACCATCGAGCAGGAACTGGCATTCGTGCGTGCCGGCCTGGATTGGGAATTGGAGTCAATCGACGCCGGTCTTCACTATCTGTTGCCGAAACCCTTGCGGCTCCGTGGCAAATTGGTCTGTGCCCCGGTGATCCTGGCCATCGGACTGCCGCATCCGGACTGCCGCCGGGCACTTGTCAACCGCTGTCAACTCGCCGTCGCCCTGGAACTGCTCGGAATTGCCCTGGAAGTCCATCATCGGTTGCTGGATCCGCAGGCGGACCTGGATTCACTGGAGCAGACGGCCATCCTGGCAGGGGACTACTACTTCGCACGGTCGGCCCAGCTCGTAACGCAAATGCGCAATCCACAGTTGCTCGACGCCTTTGCCGAAGTTCTCAAGCAGGCCAGCGAACAGCACCTGGCCCACATGGCCGAGTCCCGCGTCCCCGGGTTCGAAACTGCCCGCGTGCTTGGCTATCACGGCATTTTGTGCGGCACATGGCTGCGACCGGAACTGAACCTTGAAGGCCTGGCCATCGCGGAGGCGTGGCTGGCAACCTTGGCGGCCAAGGACTCGGAGTCGTACAGTCGCACTGGTCCCCACGCCTTGGAGGACATCGTGCCGGCCCAACAACGGGAACGGTGGCGGTTCGCCACAGCCATGCGGTAGCGCAACGACAGTTCCCATGGGGGCATGCCGAGCCTGCGGCAGGAGCCGGGGCGGTCCTGTTCCGAGCGGATGTCGACCAAGGTGAAGACTGTGCCCCGCACAGACATCTTTCCGAGCGACGCTTAACCAATCCCTAATGTAGCCGGGGTTGATTTCGGTCTACACTGTCCACACGATCACACCCTCCTGAGGGAAAGGGGCTGCCATGCTCATCCCGTCCTTCGACAACACTTTTGAGTTCACTCTGGACGATATCCGGGAACGCCTGCAAACGGACCGTGACTTCGCACGGATCGCCTCCCTACTGACCGCGGAAGCCGATACCGTCGTGGCCGACTCGGCCAGTCCGTTGCAAAACTACACCGTGATTCTGGATGGCTCGCTGCACGCGGAAGCCAACGATGCCCCCGGGGCATTCTCGTCCAAGGATCGCCAGCGATTGTTTGTCCTGCCCTTCACCCCCGGGGCGGTTCTCGGGCCGGGCCTGTTCGAGGGATGGGACAACTACCGGTTGCGGGCGGCCACGCGGGTCACGGTCTGTGCACTGGCCTCCGACCTGAACCTGATCAGCGAACTGTGTCCCGAAGTTCTGGAAGCCATTTTGGACAGACAAATCCGCTTTCAGCAGGACCTCTACACGGAACAACTCGAATCCCACGACACCATCCGGACACGGCTGGCCCGTCTGCTGCTGCGGTTGTCCGACAACGGCCGGACCTCCATCGAAACGACCCACTCGGACCTCGCACAGCGTCTGGGCACCTATCGGGAGACTGTGTCAAACCAGTTGGCCAGCCTCAAGGCGATGGGCCTAATCCACTCCCGCTACAAGGAAATCGAGGTATTGCGCACCGATGGCCTGATGGCCTTGTCGGAGAACTGGGACATTCTGGAAGACCTTGCCTGAGCCTCTCTGCTGCCCCGCGGTCCCTGTTCTCAGGACAGTTACGCGCCGACACATTCCATCCGGCCGGTGACGCAGGTTGGTGGCATCCTCGACGAAGCTCCACGCCCAGGCCCCAGGGCCTGGGCGGCGAACACAGTCAGTCCCTGATAGCCAGCGACGTCGGTTCGTAGCGGGTGGCGTGTTTCAACCAGACCATGCCCCGCCCCGCTTCGACGAAGCTACGAAAGGGTGCCCTAGGCAGTGCCGGGGACTGCGTTCCGAGCCAGTTGCCGGCTCGTGCCGGCTTCCAATTCCATCGGCGAGGCCTTGCGCGCCAGAATTTTGGTGATGCGGTTGTTGGCGTCCATCTCCACAATCTGCAGGAACCAGGCACCTTGCCCAATCCAGTCCCCGCGCGCCGGGTTTTGACCCAGCCGGGTAAACACCAGGCCTCCGACCGAGTTGACACCGGAATCATCCGGCACCTCCAGATCCAGGCGTTCGTCCGCCGTGTCCAGCGGACACCGCGCGTGCAGTTCGAAGGTTCCGTCCCCCAGCTCCCTGATGGGATGTGCCTCGCCGGCATCGAATTCGTCGCGGATTTCGCCAAATATTTCCTCCACCAGGTCCTCAATCGTGACAAGGCCGGCGGTGCCGCCGTACTCGTCCACCACAATCGCCAGGTGAATCTCCCGCTCCTGAAACTCCCGCAGCAGGGTGGGCAGCTTCTTTGAGGGGGGAATCTGGTAGGCCGGCCGCGTATAGAAGGACAACGGATCAGCCAGCCTGCCCTCCCGATATTTGGCGATGAAGTCCTTGGCGTAGAACACGCCCACCACTTTGTCGATCGACCCTTCGAACACCGGCACGCGACTGTGCCCGGCGTCAACCACCACGTCCAGGGCCTCCTGCAGTGTCGCTTCCATCGATATGGCCTTGATGTCCACACGGGGAACCATGACCTCGGAGGCGTTGGTCGTCCGCAGGTTCATAACCCTCGCCATCATCTGCTGCTCCGACTCGTCAATGTCCTGCAGCTCGTCATTGAGGCCCAGCAGGAAACGCAGCCCCTCCTCGGTCAGCGCCAAGGTTTCTTCCTGGGTGGACTGCTGACGATGGCCCACGATGAGGGTGGACAACCAGTCCAACGGGACTGAGACTGGCGCCATGGCCACTGCCAGCCAATGTGCGATGGAAGCCAGCCGCAAAGCGGAAACTTCCGCATCGCGCATGGCCCAGGCCCTGCTGGCCACCCTGGAAATCGCCAACAACAGCAGTGTGCCGATCCCCAAAGCCAATTTGGAAATCAAATCCAGGCCGGAACCGGACCAGACCAGGGTCAGTGCAGCGCCAATGCCCGTCACCAACACCAACCTGACCAGCAGAAATGCATACAGAAACCTGGCCGGCGTACCCAGCAGGGCTTCAAGTCGCCGATGTGCCGCCGAATCGGGCCCACCCGCCAACGCCTCAACGTCCCTGCGGTTGGCGGTGGCAAGGGCTGCTTCCGTCGCGCTCAGCAACGACAACAAACCAACGGCAACCAGCACCACCGGATACAGCCAGAACATCGCGGTCACGACGGAGGATCCTCGCGGTTGAACTCTTGCGGGCGAGGCCCGTCGCCCACGGGTCGCCGGGGTTTCGCCGGCACGCCGTACGCAAGAATCTCCGCCGGCAAATCCCTGGTCACAACCGAACCGGCACCCGTCATGGCCCCTCGGGACACGCGCACCGGTGCCACCAGTGTGGTGCCGCTGCCCAGAAACACGCCGTCCTCTATCACGGTCCTGTGTTTCGCCCGGCCATCGAAATTGCAGGTGATGGTTCCCGCGCCGACATTGACGCCGTCGCCCACATCACTGTCGCCGACGTAGCTGAAGTGCCCCATGTGGATGTCCGAACCCAGTGAGCTGTTCTTGATCTCGCCGAAACTGCCCATGTGCAAATGGGAACCGGTGCGTGTACCGCGGCGAATGCGGGCAAAGGGGCCGATCATGCACTCCCGGCCAATGTCCGCCCCTTCCACCACCGAGTGCCGCACCTCCGATCCCTTGCCCACCCGGGTGTGGTCCAGCTCGGTATGGGGACCAATCGTGCATCCCTCCCCAATGTCGGTGTGGCCCGTCAGCAACGTGCCGGGCAGAATCACGGTGTCGCGGCCAATGCGAACATCGGCATCTATGTAGGTACGGTCCGGATCGACGAGTGTGACGCCCCTGTGCATGTGCCCGCGGTTGATGCGTTGCCGCATGAGATGCGCCACCCTGGCCAACTGCACGCGATCGTTGACTCCCCATACATCGTCCGGGTCCGCCGATACCGCCTGCACGGACAGGCCGTCCCTGATCGCCGTTCCCACCAAGTCCGTCAAATAGCGCTCCCCGTTGGCCTGGATCGGAAGAGCGTCCGCCCGCGCGAACAACCACTGTGTGGGAAACGCGTAGACACCCGCGTTCAACTCCGTGACTTCGAGCTGGGCAGGTGTGCAGTACCGTTCCTCCACCACCTCCTGCACGGCTCCGGTGGCATCCCGGAGGATGCGGCCAAAGCCGTGGGCCTCGGCGCGATCCACCGATGCGAACGCCAAGCCGCGGCCGGAACCGGAGCGTTGCCGATCCACCAGCCTGCGGAGCAGACTGCTTCGGATCAGAGGCATGTCGCCGTACAGCACCAAGGTAGTGTCGGTGTCGGCGGGCACCAACGCCCGGGCATGTCGCACGGCATCGCCGGTACCCAGAGCCGCGGGTTGAACACAGGTCTCGGCGACATCAGCGCAAGCCGCCCGCAGATCATCGGCATCCGGTGCCGTCACCACGACGGGGCGTCCCTCGCACAACGGCTCGGCCGCCGCCAGCACCCAGGCCAGCATGGTGCGGCCGCACACCGGATGCAGCGGTTTGGCCAGACGCGACCGCATGCGCGTGCCGCCGCCCGCAGCCAAAATCACGACGGCGGGGGACATGCCACCACCTCCGGACGCGCACAAGCGGCACCGTTGCCGGTGCGCCGTTGGCGTATGCGGTCGGACTGGTCTAAGTCAGGGGGAGGTTGGTCGTCCATGGGACCCGCCGCACGCGCATCGCGCCGCCATTCGGCAGCCGCGCCGGCAGTGTTTCAGAGCCATCCTCGCATGGCAAGGGGAAGGCGGAGGCCGGGACATACCGAGGGTTTTGTTGGCAACGGCCTACTCTTGCACACAGTCACCCATGCACTACCATCGGCGCTGGCGGGCTTAACTGCCGGGTTCGAGATGGTACCGGGTGTACCCCCGCCGCTCTAGTCACCAACAAAACGCTCGATATGCTCTCCCTGGCACTCCGACCCAAGGCAGAACGACAACTGATCAGGATATGAGCATCGTCCGGGTTCCAGACGAAACAAAAAACGATTAAGCCCTCGTGCGTTAGTACAGGTTAGCTGAAGGCATCTCTGCCCTTACACGCCCTGCCTATCAAACTGGTCGTCTTCCAGCGCACTTACCTAGGTTTGACCCTAGCGAGGGAACTCATCTTGGAGCTGGCTTCCCACTTAGATGCTTTCAGCGGTTATCCATCCCGGACGTAGCTACCCAGCTATGCCGTTGGCACGACAACTGGAACACCATTGGTCCGTCCACCCCGGTCCTCTCGTACTAGGGGCAGCTCTCCTCAATTCCCTTACGCCCACAGCGGATAGAGACCGACCTGTTTCACAACGGTCTGAACCCAGCTCGCGTGCCACTTTAATGGGTGGACGACCCAACCCTTGGGACATGCTCCTGCCCCAGGATGTGACGAGCCGACATCGAGGTGCCGAACCTCCCCGTCTATGTGAACTATTGGGGGAGACTAGCCTGTTATCCCCGGGGTAGCTTTTATCCGTTAAGTTCCGGCCCTTCCACTTGGAACCGAAAGCTCACTAACGCCGACTTTCGTCTCTGTTCGACTTGTAGGTCTCACAGTCAAGCTCCCTTATGCGTTTGCACTCTTCGACTGGTTTCCATTCAGCCTGAGGGAACCTTTGCGCGCCTCCGTTACTCTTTGGGAGGCGACCGCCCCAGTCAAACTACCCACCAGACACTGTCCCCTAACCGGATAACGGTCAAGGTTAGAGCCAAGACATAGCCAGGGTGGTATTTCACCGGCGACTCCCCCGATCCTGACGAACCAGGTTCACAGTCTCCCACCTATTCTACACAGACTAAGCCCTAACCCAATGTCAAGCTGTAGTAAAGCTCCACGGGGTCTTTTTGTCCTGCTGCGGGAAAGGAGCATCTTCACTCCTAGTTCAGTTTCACCGGGTCCTTCGTTGAGACAGTGCCCCATTCGTTACGCCTTTCGTGCGGGTCGGAACTTACCCGACAAGGAATTTCGCTACCTTAGGACCATTATAGTTATGGCCGCCGTTCACCGGGGCTTCAGTTCAGGGCTCTCACCCCTCCCCTTAACCTTCCGGCACTGGGCAGGCGTCAGCCTGTATACATCGTCTTGCGACTTCGCACAGACCTGTGTTTTTGGTAAACAGTCGACAGGGCCGTTTCTCTGCGGCCTCTTCAAGCTCACGAGCGCGAGGCCCGATCACCTTACCGAGGCATTCCTTCTCCCGAAGTTACGGAATCATTTTGCCGAGTTCCTTAACGAAGGTTATCCCGTTCCCCTTGGTATTCTCTACCTGTCCACCTGTGTCGGTTTGCGGTACGGTCGCGCAGGTCTCACTAGAGGATTTTCTAGGCAGCCAAGGATCAATCGCTTCGCCCATTGCGGGCTCGCCGTCACCTCTCAGCTCCGCGGGTCTTTATAACCCCCGCATCAACGCCTACGGGCTTGGAGCAGCTATTCCAGCAGCTGTCCGATCTACCTTTCTGCGTCCCCCCATTGTTCAAACAAACCTTACGCGGTACAGGAATATTAACCTGTTGTCCATCGACTACGCCCTTCGGCCTCGCCTTAGGACCGACTAACCCGACGCGGACTGACCTTCCGTCGGAAACCTTGGACATCCGGGGATCGCGGTTCTCACGCGATTTCTGCTACTCGTGCCAACATTCTCACTTCTGTCCGCTCCACGCCTCCTTGCGGTAACGCTTCGGTGCGGACAGAACGCTCGCCTACCATCCTTGCGGATCCGTGGTTTCGGTGGACAGCTTAGCCCCGTTACATCTTCGGCGCGAAGTCACTTGACCAGTGAGCTGTTACGCACTCTTTCAAGGATGGCTGCCTCTAAGCCAACCTCCTGGCTGTCTCGGTAACTTCACATCCTTTCCCACTTAGCTGTCACTTGAGGACCTTAACCGACGGTCTGGGCTGTTTCCCTTTCGACTACGAAACTCATCTCCCGCAGTCCAACTGCCGTCCTCGAGTACCGGTATTCGGAGTTTGGTTGAGTTCGGTAGGCGATCTGCCCCCTACCTCATCCAGTGCTCTACCCCCGGTACACGAACAGTACGACGCTAGTCCTAAAACTATTTCGGCGAGAACCAGCTATCTCCAGGTTCGTTTGGCATTTCACCCCTATCCACAGCTCATCCGAGCATTTTGCAACATACAACGGTTCGGTCCTCCACGAGACATTACTCCCGCTTCAACCTGGCCATGGATAGCTCACCTGGTTTCGGGTCTAATCCCTGCAACTGTGGCGCCCTGTTAAGACTCGCTTTCGCTCCGGCTCCGGCTGTGACTGCCTTAACCTCGCTACAGAAATTAACTCGTTGGCTCATTCTCCAAAAGGCACGCCATCACCCGACCACCTTTCGCTTGCGCTACGGGCGGTATCAGGCTCTGACTGATTGTAAGCATACGGTTTCAGGTACTATTTCACTCCCCATTAGGGGTACTTTTCACCTTTCCCTCACGGTACTTGTACACTATCGGTCATCAGAAGTATTTAGCCTTGGAAAGTGGTCTTCCCGGATTCACGCAGGATTGCACGTGTCCCGCGCTACTCAGGTGCCTGGCCGGAACCGGGTTCGGTTTCGTGTACGGGACTTTCACCCTCTCTGGTCCGCCTTTCCAGTGCGGTTCCACTACCTATCGGCCCCACAACGCCAGGTCCTACAACCCCGGCGGCACCGAAGCGCCACCGGTTTGGGCTCGTCCGCGTTCGTTCGCCACTACTAACGGAATAATCTCTTTTCCTCCGGGTACTTAGATGTTTCAGTTCCCCGGGTTCCCTGCTCTGCGCCTATGTGTTCAGCGCAGGCGGCACCGGCTTTCATCGGTGCAGGTTTCCCCATTCGGAGATCTGCGGATCAAAGGCCTAGCACGCCTACCCGCAGCTTATCGCAGTGCTACACGTCCTTCATCGGCTTCTGATGCCCAAGGCATCCCCCGTATGCTCTTAGTAGCTTAATCTTTCTTTTTCGGTTTCATCTGTCACTATTCGTCAGATGCTCATATCCTGATCAGTTGTTAATCTGCCGGGACTGCGCCCGCGGCCCGCCCAGTGGCGACACCGCCGTGGGTCTGAGTGGACTCGAACCACTGACCCCAGCGTTATCAGCACTGTGCTCTAACCGGCTGAGCTACAGACCCTTCCAGAGGCAGACAACCTCTGAAGAGTGGCAAGACGGAATTGGGTTTACGTTACGAGTTGGATTCGGGGGCGGGGGCCACCGCATCCGCGGCGCCGGCCGACCCTGTCGATCCGAAAGGAGGTGATCCAGCCACACCTTCCGGTACGGCTACCTTGTTACGACTTAGTCCCAGTCATCGATCCCACCCTCGACAGCTCCTTCCTTGCGGTTAGGTCACCGGCTTCAGGTGTTACCAACTTCCATGACTTGACGGGCGGTGTGTACAAGACCCGGGAACGGTATTCAACGCAGTATGGCTGACCTGCGTTTACTAGCAACTCCGACTTCATGGAGGCGAGTTGCAGCCTCCAATCCGAACTACGAACCGTTTTGATGGGATTTGCTCCAGATCGCTCTTTGGCTGCCCATTGTACGGCCCATTGTAGCGTGTTAGTAGCCCTGGATATAAGGGTCATGCTGACTTGACATCGTCCTCACCTTCCTCCGGTGTATAACCGGCAGTCTCGCTAGACACTTGTAACTAACGACGAGGGTTGCGCTCGTTGCGGGACTTAACCCAACATCTCACGACACGAGCTGACGACAGCCATGCAACACCTGTGTACGCTCCCCGAAGGGTCGTTCGGCTTTCGCTTCACTACTACGTACATGTCAAACCCAGGTAAGGTTCTTCGCGTTACATCGAATTAAACAACACGCTCCGCTGCTTGTGCGGGTCCCCGTCAATTCCTTTGAGTTTTAGCCTTGCGGCCGTAGTCCCCAGGCGGAGTACTTATCGCGTTAGCTTCGGCACAGACCACGGTTGTCGCCTACACCTAGTACTCATCGTTTACAGCGTGGACTACCGGGGTATCTAATCCCGTTCGCTCCCCACGCTTTCGCTCATGAACGTCAGGTCAGTGCCAGGGCGCCGCTTTCGCCACTGGTGTTCCTCTCGATATCTACGTATTCCACCACTCCACCGAGAATTCCGCACCCCTCTCACTGCCTCTAGCAACACAGTATCCGACGACCCCTCCTGGTTAAGCCAGGAGATTTCACGCCGGACTTGAGCTGCCGTCTGCGAGCCCTTTACGCCCAGTAAATCCGGATAACGCTTGTCACCTAGGTGTTACCGCGGCTGCTGGCACCTAGTTAGCCGTGACTTATTCGTGAGGTACTGTCCTTTTCTCATCCCTCACAAAAGGAGTTTACAACCGAAGCCTTCTTCCTCCACGCGGCGTTGCTGGATCAGGCTTGCGCCCATTGTCCAATATTCCTTGCTGCTGCCCCCCGTAGGAGTCTGGGCCGTATCTCAGTCCCAGTGTGGCTGATCGTCCTCTCAGACCAGCTATCGATCGTCGCCTTGGTAGGCCGTTACCCCACCAACTAGCTAATCGACCGCGAGCCCCTCCCAAGGCGCCGGAGCTATACCTGTACGCGACCAGTGCGCACAGGACTACGGGGTATTAGCCGTGGTTTCCCACGGTTGTCCCCCACCTCGGGGCAGGTCACTCACGTGTTACTCACCCGTTCGCCACTCTCCAGGTCGGACCGAAGTCCTTCCCTTCTCGTTCGACTTGCATGCATAAAGCACGCCGCCAGCGTTCATCCTGAGCCAGGATCAAACTCTCCGTAGAAGAGTTGTCCTGTCCAATTCATAGTGATTGACAGGAATGGTTTTCCATTCACATCCGTCTTACCACTCTTCAGTTGTTAATCTGCCGGGCCTCCCCACGGCCTCGGGCCGCGTTCGCAGAGGGCAGGAAGGGAACGATACCAGACCCCCATCGGACTGTCAAATCCGGATCGTGGCGATTCGTGCAGGCCAGGCACCGGAGGCGCCAACCCTACGGGGCCGCGAAGGGGGCCGCGGCCTGTCCGGCCACCCGCATCCTGAGATACTGGTGCTCCCAGGGGGATTCCCGCAGGCGCGTGGGACCGTTGCGGATGTCGTGGGCAATGCCGGCCCGTTCCGGGAAGTGGCTGTAGATCATGAGGCGCCGCGGCCGACCGGAGGCGTTCGCCACCGAGTTGTGAATGAGCAGCGCATGGAACAGAAGCACGGAACCGGCCGGGGCCAGGACGTCCTGGCCGCCGTTGAAGTCCACCAGCTCGGGCCGGACCTGCAGGCCGTTGTCCATCTGGTAGTGCTCCAGATGCTCCTTGTGGGTACCGGGCCACACCCGAATCGGACCGCTGTCGGCCGTGCATGCGTCCATCGTGATGGCCGAGGACAGGATGTCCTGCGGATAGTTCTGGGCCCGGTAGTAGGCCCAGTCGCTGTGCACCGGGAAGCGATCGTCGGCCTCGCGGGCCGTCATGTTCGGCGGCGGTGCGGGCAGCGGCTGCTTGTAGTTGAGCTTCTCCTCCATCAGGATGGGTTCGTCGTCCATGAGCTGCCGCATGGGATCGAGCAGGCGCGGATCCTCGGACACGGCGGCCAGGTACGCCGACAAATCGTTGATGGGCTGGATTTTGCGCACCGTCCAGGTGCCGTCGCGCTGTCGGATGTCCAGCCGCCGGCTGCGCCGTTCGTTGTGGATGGAGGAGTTGATGATCAGTTCGAGAATGTAGTCGGCTTCGGCCCGCATGCGGCCGACTTCGTCGTCGTTGAACACAGCGGGCAGAACCAGAAAGCCCTGCTCGGCGAACTCGTCCAGTTGAACCTGGGACAGGCGCGTTTCCATCGGTGAAATTCCTCCTGGCCGCCGCGGCGGCCCTGCTTTGGCTCGGAACCGGGAACAGAAAGCCGATTATACCTGCCGGGATCCGGACCGGAACGACCGCCAGAGACGGCTACCCGTCGGAGGATTCCTCCTCCAGAAGCACCAGCATTACGTGGTTGAGCTCGACGCGGTCTCCGTCGGCCACCGCGACCTGGCCCACCACACCGGCCCGCGGTGCGGTGATGTCGTTCTCCATCTTCATCGCCTCGAGCACGACCAGGGTCTGGCCGGCCTCGACTGTGTCGCCGTCCGCGACGGCCACCGACACGACCAGACCGGAAATCGGTGCCGGAACCGGCAGGTCGCCGCCCGCGGCCTCGGCGGAGCCGCGGCCCTTCATGAGGATTCGAGTCGGCTCGTCCTGCACCTCGGCGCGCAGAACCTGGCCGCCCACGGTTACGTCGCAGCCCGACACATCACTGCTCACCAGCACCTCGTGGCTGGAGCCGTCCAGCAGCACGCTGTACAGTTCGGGAATGCCGCTCTGGGTCAGGTCGACGGACACAGGTTCGCCATTGACCAGGACGGCATCCTCCTCAATGTCCACCACCCAGGACTCGCCGTCGACCTGAACAAAGTACCTCACGAGAGAGCCCGCGTTGCGCGAATGCGGCCGGTGCGCCGCCACCGGTCGCGGCGGCTTTGGTCGTCCCCGCGCGACCGCATGTGCACCGCCTGTCTCTGTTCGGCGTGGATCACCATGGCGGCCGTGACCGCCGCCACGCGGGCATTCTGCCGCCGCTCCTCCGCGTCGTCCTGCAGCTGGCGCCGATCGATGAAGCCGGTGTCGAAGTGGCCCATCATGAATTCCGTGCTCTTCATGACCGAAAGGTGAAAGGGAATCGATGTCTTGATGCCGGCGATGCGGTATTCGCTCAGAGCCCGTCGCATGCGCATGATGGCCTCGGCCCGGGTCTCGCCCCACACGACGAGCTTGGCAACCATGGGGTCGTAGTACAGGTCGACGGGACAACCGCGATAGAGGCTACTCTCGACGCGCACGCCGGGGCCCGTGGGTTCCTGGACGAAGCTCACAACCCCGCTGTTGGGCAGGAAATTGCGAAAGGGATCCTCGGCCGTGATGCGGCACTCGATGGCCCACCCGCTGGGCTGAATGTCCGACTGGCGATGGCGCAGGTGGCGGCCGTCGGCAATGGCGAACTGCTCCCGTACGATGTCGACTCCGGTCACCAGTTCCGTCACCGGATGTTCCACCTGCAGGCGGGTGTTCATCTCCAGAAAGTAGAACTCGGCACTCGCGCCGTCGAACAGGAACTCCACGGTGCCGGCATTGCGGTAGCCGACCGATTCCGCGGCCTGGATGGCGGCCCGCCCCATGGCTTCCCGCAGCTCGGGACTGCTGACCACGCTGGGTGCTTCCTCAATCAGTTTTTGGTGCCGACGCTGGATGCTGCACTCGCGCTCGCCCAGGTGGATCGTGTTGCCGAACCGGTCCGCCAGAATCTGGATCTCGATGTGGCGCGAGTTCGCCACATACTTCTCCAGATAGACGTTGTCGTTGCCGAAACTGGCTGCCGACTCCCTCCGGGCCGTGGCCAGGGCGGCATCAAACCCCTCCTCACGGTCCACAATGCGCATGCCCTTGCCCCCGCCGCCGGCCGAGGCCTTGATCATGAGCGGGAACCCAATCCCGTCGGCGCGGGCGCGCAGTTCCGCGTCGTCCAGGCCACCCGGTGTACCCGGCAGAATCGGAACGTCAAAGGCCTGAATCGCCTTGCGCGCCGCCACCTTGTCGCCCATGGTGGCAATGGCATCGGGGGAAGGCCCGACAAACACCATGCCGGCATCGGCCACGGCATGGGCGAACTCGGAGTTTTCCGCCAGGAAGCCGTAGCCCGGGTGCACGGCGTCCACGCCGGCCCGCCGCGCCACGTCCACGATGCGATCCATGCGGAGATAGCTGTCCGCACTGGCCGGCCCGCCCACGCGGTAGGCCTCGTCGGCATAGCGGACATGCAGGGCGGCCCGGTCCGCGTCCGAAAAGATGGCCACCGTGCGGATACCGCGTTCCTGGCAGGAACGGATGACCCGTACCGCCACTTCGCCGCGGTTGGCAATCAGAACCTTGCGAAACATCTTCAGTGCATGCGTGGATGACGCGGCCGGGCACTCCCGGACCGGCGGCATCAGAGAGGGATGTTGCCGTGTTTCTTGGGCGGCAATTGGGCCTGTTTGTTCTGCAGCATCTCCAGCGCGTTGATGAGCCTGGGCCGCGTTTCATGGGGCTCGATGATGTCGTCCAGGTATCCGCTTTCGGCAGCGATGAACGGGTTGGTGAAGCGGTCTCGGTACTCCTCCACCAACTCCGCCTTGCGCCGGACCGGGTCGTCGGCCGCCTGTATTTCGCGCCGGAAAATCACATTGACGGCACCGTCGGCCCCCATGACCGCAATTTCCGCGGTGGGCCAGGCCAACACCAGGTCGGCGCCGGTCTGGCGGGGATTCATCACGCAATAGGCGCCCCCATAGGCCTTGCGCACAATCACCGTCACCTTGGGCACCGTGGCCTCGCAGAAGGCATACAGCAGCTTGGCCCCATGGCGGATCACCCCTTCGTGCTCCTGGTCCACCCCCGGCAGGAAACCGGGCACATCCTCGAACACGACCAGGGGAATGTTGAACGCGTCGCAGAACCGCACGAAACGGGCGCCCTTCTGGCTGGAGTTGACATCCAGGACGCCGGCCAGAACCTGGGGCTGCTGCGCCACAATGCCAACCGCGCGGCCGTGCAGACGCGCAAATCCGGTCAGAATGTTGCCGGCCCAGTTCTCGTGCACCTGCATGAACTGGCCGCCGTCGACAATGCGCTCGATCACCTCCAGCATGTCGTAACCCCTGTTCGGATTGTCCGGCACCAGGGAGTCCAAGGTGGTGTCCTGGCGCAGGGGATCATCCTTGCTGGGCAGGATGACAGGATCGCTCAGGTTGTTGTCCGGCAGGTAGCCCAGCAGCTGCCGGACCAGAAACAATGCATCCTCCTCGCTGGAGGCGGAGAAGTGGGCCACGCCGGAACGGCCGGTGTGCACGGCGGCACCGCCCAGTTCCTCAAGCGTAACTTCTTCCTGGGTCACCGCGCGCAGCACGTCGGGACCGGTCACGAACATCTGGCTGGATTGCTCCACCATGAAGATGAAATCCGTCAGGGCCGGACTGTAGACCGCACCGCCGGCGCAGGGGCCCATGATGATGGACAACTGGGGCACCACACCGGAGGCCAGGGTATTGCGCCGGAAGATCTCGGAATAGCCGGCGAGCGACTTGACCCCCTCCTGGATGCGGGCGCCACCCGATTCGACAAAGCCGACCACGGGCGCGCCGTTCTCCATCGCCTGATCCAAAATGCGACAGATCTTGGCTGCATGCCGATGGCTGACGGTGCCGCCCATGACCGTGAAGTCCTGGGCGTAGACATAGACCAGGCGCCCATCCACGGTCCCATAGCCCGTAACGACGCCATCCCCGGGGATGCGCGTGTCTGTCTGCCCCTTCGGCGGCGCGTCGTCCATGACAAAGCGACCCGTCTCGCGGAAGGAGGCGCGGTCGAGGAACATTTCCAGCCGTTCCCGGGCCGTGTACTTGCCGCGCGCCTTGTGGCGTGCAACCCTTTCCTCGCCGCCGCCCGCCAGCGCGTCCGTTCTCAGTTGGTCGAGGCGAGCCGACAGTGCCTGTGCGGCCTCGGCATAGGTGTCAGTCACCGGCCCACTCCTACCAATCGTGCAGGTCCACAAGAACCTTGCCGTAGCTGGTTCCGGAGCACAGATGCCGGATGGCCGCGCCATAGCCGCGGGCTCCGAATACCCTGTCGACCACCGGCCTCAGACTACCTTCGAAGACCAGGCGCATCACCTGTTCGTAGTCGGCCTGCGTGCCCATGGTGCTGCCGCGCAACGAAAGGTGGTTCATAAACAACCGGTTGACCGGGATCTCCGCGCCGTAGCCGCTGGTTCCGCCCACTGTCACAATGCGCCCTCCCTTGGCCAACGCGCCCATGGACAAAGCAAAGGTCGCGGAACCCACGTTGTCCACCACCATGTCCACACCGCCCCGGCCGGATGCCGCGCGCACTGCGCGTGTCCAGCGCGGCTCCTCGCTGATGTCCAGGCTCCAGTCCGCCCCTTCCTCCAGTGCCCGGTCCGCCTTGGCGGCGGAACTGGCCAGCACCAGCACGCGGGCGCCGCGGAACCGGGCAATCTGCTGGGCAGCGACATTGACGCCGCCCCCGGCCCCGACCACCAGCACCTGCTCGCCCGGCTGCAGCCGGCCCACTTCAATCAGGCTGTGCCAAGCCGTCAGATAGGTCAACGACGCCGCCGCGGCCGCTTGCAAATCGAAGCCGGCGGGGATCCCGATCAGGTTGCGAGCCGGCACAGCCACGTATTCGGCCATGACGCCGGGTACGCTTTCGCCCAGGATGCCGAATGTATCGCAGTGATTGTGGCGCCCTTCGTGGCAGCGCACACAGCGACCGCACCAGATGCCATTGTTGGCCGTAACCCATTGGCCGGACTTCCATCCGGCAACCTGGGAACCCACCTCGACGATCTCCCCGCAGAAATCGCTTCCCGGTATGTGCGGCAGCGTCAGGCCGATGCCGGGCCAGCCGATCCGAACCCAGTCGTCCAGGCGATTCAACGCGCCATACCGGACCCGGATCATGACCTCATCGGGACCACAGACAGGGTCGGGCACACTCTCTCCGTACAGGTAGGAGTCAGCATCAAGGCCAAATTCCCGGATTTGGATCGCGTTCATGGATGCGGGGGCGGGGAACTCAAAGTGCCGGACTAGCGAAGGTACTCCGATAGGACAACGCAAGTCTACTTCAATACGCCGTCCGGGCACGGTCTGCACGATGGCGAATTCGACGGCATTCCTACCCCGTGTATCAGTGTGCTGGTACCCCGACAGGCATCGCGAACGGTTCCATCCAGCTGTAGCTGCGCGTCCCG
>DAOUIC010000454.1:0-9712 GCA_034428255.1 Anaerolineales bacterium | reverse complement strand
CCAGATCGAGACATACAGGACGAAGTGGACCAGGATCAGCCAATAGCCCCACAGGCCGAAGGTGCGGCGCAGGCGTGTGAACCGGGACCAGCCCGTGATGAATGCCAAGGGCGTGCAGGCCAGTGAAAAGACGAGCAGCAGGAACCCGGTAAACCCCATGTTGTGGACGAGCCAAAGCGAGTCGTCGGCCGGGTTGGAGACCAGGTAGAGGATGCCCAGGCCAATGAACCAGAAGGGCATGGCCGCATGCACGGCGGCCCGCGACCAGTGTATGCGGCGCTTCTTGAGGAAGGTTTGGACGGCGGCCACAGGGCTGCCGAACCGGGAATTGGGTTGCGCTTCGGCTTTGGACATCAAGCAGTCCCCGACAAATGGTCAAATATGCGGAACGCGCGCCGCCCCCGACAACCGGGGCCGGCGCGGCAGCCAAGGGGCAGCTGTGGGACTCAGTAGTTGGCCTTGAGGTCCATGCCCTCGTACAGATAGCCCACCTGGTCCTCGTAGCCATTCAGGAAGAGGGTTTCCCGACGTCCGTTTTCGCCGATGCGGCGTTCCCGGGCCTGCGACCAGCGGGGGTGGTTGACGTTGGGATTCACGTTGGAGTAGAAGCCGTACTCGTTGGGCGCGGCGCTCATCCAGAGCGAGGTGGGCTGTTCCTCCACCAGGTCGATTTTGACAATCGACTTGATGCTCTTGAAGCCGTACTTCCAGGGCACGATCAGTCGGATCGGGGCACCGTTCTGCATCGGCAGGGGATCGCCGTACAGGCCCGTGACCAGCATGGCCAGGTCGTTTTCGGCCTCGTCCAGGCGCAGGCCCTCGGTATAGGGCCAGTTGTAGCCACCCCTCTGGCCCGGCATGTTTTCGGGATCGAACACCGTTTGGAAGGCCACGTACTTGGCGTTGGACTGGGGCTGGATCTCGTCCAGCAGCATGCGCAGGGGGAAGCCCGTCCAGGGGATCACCATCGACCAGGCCTCCACGCAGCGCAGACGGTAGATGCGCTCTTCCTGGGGGAAGCGGTCCCAGTCCGCAAGCGTGTAGGTGCCGGGCTTGTCCACCAGGCCGCCCACCTCCACGGTCCAGGGGCTGGTTGGATAGTCCTTGGCCAGGCCGGCCACCCGTTGCTTGTCGACGGTGAACTCGTAGTAGTTGTTGTAGTTGGAAATGTCGTGGAAGGAGTTGAGGGGATCGCCGAGCTCGTCGGTCAGCGACGCATAGTCCTTCACCACCGCCGGATTGGCCGGCGCGGGTTCCGGGTTCGAAGCCGGCGCGGCCTGTTCCGCAGGTTCCGGTTCTGCAGTCTCCTCGGGCATTACCCGACATGCGGCGATCAGCGAACCGCCCACAACGGTGCCGGTGGCTCGCATAAACCGCCGTCGGTTCATGTAAATGTGCCGCGGCGTCACATCGGCATCGGTTAGATCTGGTTTGAACCTGTTCACGCAACCTCCTGGACCATGCATCCGGATTCTGGTTCGGCAACAACGTGGTTCGCCATAAATAAGGGTTCTTGGACCGCTATCCAACCCTTGGCTGTCAGGCTGACCCTCGGCGCAGGGCGCTCCCCGCGAACCACTGGTCGGGAATCGTAGTATACGATCTGGTGCCTGGAACGTGTCATCCTCACCGTTCCCCAAGCAATCATGCTCGAATTCATGCGATGGCTCCCACGGTGCCGCGCAGGCCGGAAACTGCCTGTCTGCCTGCGTTGTGACCGGTAGGACTGCAACCGTTCTCTCTTGAGCTCTCTTTGACCAATTTCCGGGGCAACAGGTAGAATGCGCTTGGATTCCCCGAATCAACGAACGCGTGCCGATTGACGATCGGCCGGCAAGGTGCGACCTGTCGTCAAGTGAAGGGTTGCATGTTCCCCCGACACCCCCCCGAATCCGTTTGGACCCATTGGTTTTTTGGAGTAATGCCATGAACCTGCGAACTCTCCTGGCAGCGGCCATGTCCTTGTTGCTGGCTTTGGCCTTGGCCACTGCCTGTGCCGCGCCTGAGCCGGAAGCCCCTGCCGAAGCCGAGCCTGCGGCGGACACAGCCGCCGACGCGGACAGCAAGTATTCCCAATCGCCCTCCCTGGATGCAATGGTCGCCTCCGGCGAACTGCCTCCGGTAGAGGACCGGTTGCCGGTCAATCCTCTCGTGGTGGTGCCGGGCATCATCTCCGAGGTGGACGACCTGCCCGACCTGGCCATTGGCGAATACGGTGGCGTGATGCGGTTTGCCCATCCCAGCCCCGGCTGGAATCCCGACATTTTCATCATGCTTAATGAAAACGTCCTGGCAGCTCCGGGCATCGGCGTGGAGGGTATCTACGGCAACGTGGTCGAGGACTACACGTTCAACGAAGACTACACGGTCTTCACATTCCACTTGCGCGAGGGCCTGAAGTGGTCGGATGGTGCGCCGGTGACGACCGAGGATGTGCGGTTTGCGCATGAGGACGTCCTGCTGCATGAAGAATATACGCCGAGTGTTCCCAACAAGTTCCGCTCCGGGGGTTCTCCGGACGGCACCGTGGGCGTCTTTGACATTTCCGACGACTACACCTTCAGCATTACCTTTGACGAAAGCTATGGCGGTTTTCTGCGCGAGTTGAGCATCAAGGGTTGGCAAGGCTACACGGACGTGTTCAAGCCGGCCCATTACCTGAAGCCGCTTCACACCGGCTATGGCGATGCGGATGAAATCGCGGCCATGATTGAGGACAAGGGACTGGATTCGCCAAGGGCGCTCTTCACCTCCGTGGACTGCCGCAACTGGGACCTGACAAGGCCTCAGTGCGCCGGCTTCCCTGCAATGTGGCCTTGGATCAATGCCACCGAAACCGACGAACTCATGAAGTTCGAGCGGAACGCCTACTACTTCAAGGTGGATGCCGCGGGCAATCAGTTGCCCTACATCGACGAGGTGGTTTCCGCCCTGGTGGCCGACACCGACACGGTGAACATCAAGGTCTTCGCGGACGAAGTGGACATGCTGCGAGAGGATACCGCCCTGCTCAAGCTGCCGCTGTACCAGGAAGCGAAAGAAAGCGGATATATCAATTTCGCAATCCTCGACAACCATGTCGATCCGGTGGCTCTTTACCTGAATCTGACCTTTGAGGACGACGTCTGGCGAGAGGTTGTGGGAAATCTTGACTTCCGACGCGCCGTCAGCCTCGCCATCAACCGGCCGGAAATCATTGAGAGCATCTACTACACCTACGCCTCCCTTCCCGAGCTGATCCCCAGCGATTACGACCCCGAAGCCGCCAATGCCCTGCTGGACGGCATGGGCCTGGACCAGCGCGACAGCGAAGGGTTCCGCATCGGGCCGGACGGCAACACGTTTGTGGTGCCTCTGGAGCATGCCGACCATGCGCCGGACTTCCAGCCGATGGGCGAACTATTGGCCTCCTATTTGCAGGACGTGGGCATCAAGACCACACTCAAGCAAATTGATCCGTCGCTTTGGTCACAGCGCTGGAATGCCAACGAGATGCAGGCCACCATGATTTGGTCCGTTCAACCCATGTGGAAGAACGGTACTTGGACAGACTATTTCCCCACGCCCGGGTGGGCTGCAGCCTGGCGGACCTGGATGAACACCAATGGCGAAAGCGGTGAAGAACCCCCGCAGGCGGTCAAGGATCTGATTGAGGCAGGCCGAGGTCGCGTGAGGGTCCCGCCGGCGTCGCCCGAAGACGTGGAGCTCACGAGGCAGTTGTACCAGAACCACTACGACAACATCTGGTTCATTCAACTTGTGGAAAAGGTTGGCTACGTGCTGGTCACGGACGCCGCCATGCGCAATGTGCCCATCGCGGGCCAGGCCATCGCCGGCAACAACTCCGGCGAGCAGATGTTCTACGCCAGCGAATAGCTTGGTGACATGAAGTCCGGGGAATCCGAGCGGTTCCCCGACGGCCCGGCTGTCGGCACCCCTCCGCCGGCAGTCGGGCTGGATGTTTGCAGGGAGGGACGGTTCCCATTGGAGACCGGAGCGGAAACTCATGAACTGTGAAGTGACACAGGCACAGATCGACTCCTATCAGGAGAACGGCTTCGTCGTGTTCGACGACTTTCTGACCCCCGACGAACTGGAAACCTGGCGCGCGGCCGTGGGTGAGGCCGTGGGGAACCGCAAGGACCAAAAGCTGGTGGTGGAAGGCGCGGACGAGGATGACGAGCGCTGGAAGGCGGGCGACTCCTACTACGACTACGTATTCGTGCAGCGGATAAACCTGTGGAAGGACAGTCCCGCCGTGCGCAAGTTGATCCTGGACCCGCGCATCGGCCGCATGGCCGCGCTCCTGTCCGGGACCGAGGGCATGCGGGTTTGGCACGATCAGGCGCTGATCAAGCAGCCGTGGGCCAATCCCACCGCCTGGCACCTCGACAATCCCTACTGGTCCTTCCATTCAAGGAACTCCACCAGTATCTGGATCGCGCTGGACGATGCCACCTACCAGAACGGCTGCCTGTACTTCCTGGGCGGCTCGCACAAGAAGACGACCTACGACAACGTTGGCATCACGGAGAACATGGCGGACATCTTCCGGGTCTACCCGGACTTTGTAAGCCTGCCCTCCATGGCCGCGCCCATGAAGGCGGGATCCTGCTCCTTCCACAACGCGCTGCTCGTGCACGGGGCCGGCGCCAACATGACCGGCGGCTGGCGGCGCGCCATGACCTGCGGCTTCATGCCGTACGGCAGCACGTTCAACGGCAATCAGAACATCCTCTCCGACGAGCAGTTCGCATCCTACGAGATCGGCGATGTGCTCGACGACGACAATCAGAACCCCGTGGTCTGGCACCGCAATCCGGAGCTGATCACGGCCAAGCCCTGAACCTCGGGGGATTCCCCGGTGCCAAGGCATGCTTGGCGCACCACCTGCAACACTGAGGACGGTCCATGGCCCTCAAACACCTCCAACCCAATACCCCGGCGCCGGACTTCACCGCGGTCAACGAGAACGGCGAAACCGTGTCCCTGGCCGATTTCCGGGGCCGGAACCTGGTCCTGTACTTCTATCCCAAGGACGACACCCCCGGCTGCACCATGCAGGCCTGCTCGCTGCGCGACAACTTCGACGATTTGCAGGCCCTGAACGCGACGGTTCTGGGCGTAAGCCCGGATGACAGCCAGCGCCATGCGAAGTTCATCGGCAAGTACAACCTGCCTTTCTCGCTGCTGGTCGACGAGGACCACGCGATTTGCGAAGCCTACGGGGTCTGGGGCGAACGCAACTTCATGGGCAAGAAGTTCATGGGCGTTCACCGGAGCAGCTTTGTAATCGACGGGGACGGCAACTTGGTCGCGGTCGACTACGACGTCAAACCGAAGAAGACCGTTGCGGCCGCCCTTGAAGCCTTGGGCAGTTGATCCGCGCCGCTATCTCCTGTACGGCCTGTGCAGGTTCGTTTCAGACCAGGACGGTGAACCGTGAAGTGGGCCTTCATTGCCGCCAACGACGCTGATCAACTGGCCCGCGACGTGGAGTTTGCCTCCCTCCACGGCTTCGCCGGTCTCGAGTTCAACCACTGGGCCGGCTTTGCCGACCTGACCGAGGCGGACATCGAGGTTGCCGCTGCCATGCTGGACGAACGGAGCATCCGCTGCGCTTCCCTCGGCCTCTGGGGCTGGAACCATCTGGCTCCGGATGCGGCCGAACGGGCGGAAGCGCACCGTCATCTGGACCGTCTGCTGGCGTTTGGCCGCATTCTCGGTGCGGAGACGCTGGTGACCGGAGGCGGGGACTGGGGCGGCGCGCCCCTGGACGAGCAGGCCCGGGAGTTTGCCCGTGTCTTTCCTCCCTTCCTTGATCAGGCGGCCGCAGGCGGCTTCGACGTGGCCTTCTACGGACTGCACGGCAATTCGTTCTTCGACGGCCTGGCCGCCTTTGAACGCGTGTGGGAGCTGGGCCTGGACATCCGCATCAAGTACGACCCTGCCAACTTCATGCACGCCGGGCAGGACCCGGTGCCGGTGGTTCGGCAATATGGGCACCGCGTCGGCTACATGCACATCAAGGAACATGTGGTCATTGACGGCGAACTGGCTTCGCAGCCGGCGGCCGGCATGGGCGATGTGCCGTGGGGCACGCTCTTTGCCTTCCTCCACGAGCATGGTTACAGTGGCTGGCTGTCCATGGAGCCCCACGGGCCTCTCTGGTCCCGCGAGCCGTTGCGCAGCCGCATGCTGTTGCTCAGCAAGCGCCATCTGGAGTCGTTCGTACTCTGACCACTCCGATCCGGGACTGTTCGCCACTCCCTGGTCGGCCCCATTCGGCTTCCCCAGCACCAATCCACAAGGAATCAGGTCCAGCCATGACTGATCCATCCCGAACCTTTCTATACGTGGGGACCTACACGGTTTCCCTGCCGCATGTCCAGGCCACGGCCCAGGGCATCTACGCGTTCGAGCGCGCGGCCGACGGGCTGATGCAGGCCATCGACTGGTATCCGTCGCTGCCGAACCCAACGTTCCTGGACGTTCATTCCGAACACAACCTCCTGTTCGCATGCGGCGAGGTGGACGACATCGAGGAATTCGGTGGCGGGGGCGTATCCGCACACACCTTTGATCCCGAAACCGGAGCCCTGACCATGGTGGACCGGCATGCGTCCGGAGGGGAGTGGCCCTGCCACGTGGCATTGGACGAGGCCCGGTCGCGCATCTCCCTGGCGAACTACAAGAGCGGCTCCGTTCAGACCATCCCCTTTGGCGACGACGGCCGGTTCGTTGAAGGTGCCTTCAACGTGCAGCACGAGGGATCCAGCGTCAACCAGGAACGGCAGGAGGGGCCGCATGCCCATTCCACCACGCTCGATCCATCCGGCACGTTCCTCATCGCCTGCGATTTGGGCATGGACATGGCGCGGGTGTACGAGTTGGACGGGGCCGACGGTCCCCTGACCCATCGCAGCGACTTGGTGGTCCGGCCCGGATCGGGACCCCGCCACTTCGACTTTCATCCCAATGGCCGGTGGGCGTATGTCCTGAACGAGCTGAGCGCCACGATTGATGTTTGCAACTGGGATGGCGATGCCGGCACCCTGACATCGATCCAAACCATCAACACGCTGCCGGACGACTGGGACGGCCCCGTCTCAACGGCGGACATCCATGTCCACCCGTCCGGCAAGTGGGCCTACAATTCCAACCGCGGGCACGACTCCATTACGATCTTCGCCGTGGACGCCGACGACGGAACGCTCACGCTCCTGGGCCACGAGTCGACGCGCGGCAAGACGCCCCGCAACTTCGCCCTGAGTCCGGAAGGGGATCGGCTGTATGCCGCCAACCAGGACTCGGACACCATCGTGGTGTTCGCACTGGACCAGGAGACCGGCTTGTTGTCCGCCACGGGCGAGGTCATCGACGCGCCCACCCCGGTCTGTCTGAAGTTCGTGTTGCGCTGACGCGCCTTCCCAATTCAAGGTCTCTCGAGGATTCGCGGCCATGACCGATTCAAGTCCCAATGTCGTGATTGTGCTGGCGGACCAGTGGCGGGCCCAGGCCTGCGGGTACGCCGGAGACAGTCAGGTGCAGACCCCGCACCTGGATCGGCTGGCGGCCGAAAGCATCAACTACCGGAAGGCCGTGTCGGGCATTCCGGTCTGCACGCCGGCCCGGGGCTGTATGTTGACCGGGCTCTACGCCCAGACGCACGGATTGTTCGTGAACGACGTGCATCTGGCCGACGACGTCGAGAGCATGGGCAAGATCTTCGGCCGCAACGGTTACGACACCGCCTACATCGGCAAGTGGCACGTGGACGGGCGCGGCCGCGACGCACCCATTCCCAGGGAGAGTCGGCAGGGCTTCGAGTACTGGAAGGTCCTGGAGTGCACGCACTCCTACAACCGGTCCCTGTACTACGACCACGACAAGACGGAACCGGACATCTGGCCGGACTACGATGCCCGCGCCCAGACCCGGGATGCCTGCCGCTGGCTGGAGGAACGCAGCGACGCGGGCAAGCCCTTCCTGCTGTTTCTGTCGTGGGGACCGCCCCATGATCCCTACGAGACGGCACCGCCCGAGTTCAAGGCGATGTACGACCCGGGCTCGATCGAGTTGAGACCCAACGTTCCGCCCGAGGTGGCCGACTTGGCCAGGGAACGGATTGCGGGTTACTACGCCCACTGTTCCGCCCTGGACAGCTGTGTCGGCGAGCTGCGCGACACCCTCCAGGCCCAAGGTCTGGAGGAGAACACCATCTTCCTGTTCCTGTCCGACCACGGGGACATGCTGGGTTCGCAGGGACAGCACATGAAGCAGCGTCCCTGGGAGGAGTCGATCCGGGTGCCGTTCCTGTTGCGCTGGCCGGCGGGACTGGGAACGGAGGCCCGCACGGAGGATGCCCCCATCGACATCGTGGATGTCCTGCCCACGCTGCTGGGCCTGTGTGGCCTCGAAGCCCGGTCCAACATGGAGGGCCTGGACTTCAGCGGCCACCTGCGCGGTGGGGCTGACCCGTCGGGCGGACAGGCCCTGGTGATGTGTCTGCAACCGTTCGGCCAGTTTGTGCGGACGGCCGGTGGCCGGGAGTACCGCGGGTTGGTGACCGATCGATACACCTATGTCGAGGACCTGGACGGGTCTTGGCTGTTGTACGACAACGAAGAAGATCCCTATCAACTGAACAACCTGGCAAACCGGCCGGACCATTCCGAGCTCCAGGCGTCATGCCACAGGGATCTGCACGCGATGCTGGATGCGCGCAACGACAAGTTCCTATCCGGCGACGAGTACGTGGAACAGTTCGGATACACGGTGGACGAGACCGGCACGGTCGGCTACACGTTCCTGTACGGCCGTCAATCCTAAGGGGGCCGCCGACCCAACTTGGCCGGCTGGCGGCGCGCGGGGAAACCGGCAACGGCGTGAGCAGGATCGACTCCCACGCGCAGCGCCCACACCCACATTCGATTAAGAGGCGGCATGGCTGGTTTCAGAGGCATCTTTCCGGTGGTTCAGACCCCCTTCGATGATCAGGGGGCGGTGGATGAATCCGGTCTGGCCAGGCAGGTGGACTTCTGTGGGCAAGCAGGTGCCCACGGGTTGGTTTATCCGGTTCTGGCGAGCGAGTTTCAGCTGCTCACCGACGGCGAGCGCCGTTCCGCCCTGGAACGGGTGCTCAAGGCCGCGGACGGCGAAATTCCCGTCGTGGCCGGCGTGGCAGCGACCAGTGCGCAGTCGGCGGCGGAATACGCGGCCCATGCCGTTGGACACGGGGCGGACGCCGTCATCGCCCTGCCGCCCTACGTCGGTGTCCTGGGACCGGATGACGTCTTCCGCTACTACGAGGCGATTTCCAACGCTGCCCGGCGGCCCGTCTTCCTTCAGGACGCACCCCCCGGCCTGCCGGTTCCGCGCATCATGGAACTGCTGCAGCAGATTGAGCACCTGGCCTATGTCAAGGAGGAGAACGAGCCCTCCGCCCACAACATTTCGGCCCTAATCGAGGGGCTGGGCGATGCCTGTCAGGGGGTGTTCGGAGGGGCCTGGTGCCGGTGGATGATGTCGGAACTGGACCGCGGGGCCCACGGCTTCATGCCTTCGGTCGAGATCGTGGACGTGCATGTCAGGATCTGGGATCTCTTCCATGCCGGGGAACGGGCTGCGGCCCGCGACCTGTACGACCGTCTGCTGCCGTTCATCAATCTTGGCTTCTGTCTGGGACTGTCCGTAATCAAGGAGCTTCTGG
>DAOUIC010000453.1:0-6299 GCA_034428255.1 Anaerolineales bacterium | reverse complement strand
TCCAGAAGTTCCAGCAAGGCACCCCGGTCTGCCAGCAGGAAACGGTACTCCTGTATGTTCATGACTGATGGCCCTCCTGAACATCCCGTTCATTCAGCTTTTGTCGCGCCTTCACATCTAATTGCCCTGCCTTGAGCAGATCACTCTCTGCCTCAAGTCGGTCTCGGCCCGGTATAATGCGACAACGTTGCTGGCATTGGTGCGACGGGTTCATCAAATAGGGCAAGGCCGCCGACGGCACGACAATGTCCCAAGTGAAGACCTCTGGTTCTCCCCGCAAGTCTGCCGGGGCTCAATTTTATCGTTGTGCGCTGCAGGTCAACCCGTTTTCCTACAAGAAGCAATTCCGTGGTCATTCGACGCCCGGAGATGAAGAGACGCATGCAGCTTGCATCATAGAATCGGCTTTGGCAAATGACATCAAAGTAATCGCGATCACTAATCACAACGATGCTGGGGCCGCTTCGGCATTCCAGGACGCAGCAAGGGGCACGAAGGTTACCGTGTTTCCCGGTTTTGAACTTGAATCCCGTGATGGAATTCACATTCTGTGCCTATACGCGCCGAAAACGAATGCCGAGCAGCTTGGACGCTTCCTCGGCGAATTTGGCATTCGAAGTGCAATACCATCGGCAGAGCCGGCAAGCACTTCTTTTGTGGACACTCTGTCAAAGGTCAGGGCTCAGGGAGGCATCGGGATCGCAGCTCACGCGATCAGCGACAAGGGGCTGTTCACCTCGCTTTCGGGACAGGCGCGCGCCGCAGCCTGGCGTTCGCCGGACCTGATGGCCATTCAAATCCCGGGTCCGGTCGACAAGCTTCATCGAAAGGTGTTGCCAATCGTCCGCAATGAGCTGCCGGACTACCGCCGCCGTTATCCTGCAGGCGAGAATCTGGCGGTGGCCGTGATCAATGCCAAGGATGTGGTGGATGCCGCCGACTTGGCCGATCCGGCGGCATCCTGTTTGATCAAGATGTCCAGGGTGTCCATCGATGGTTTGCGCCAAGCCTTTCTGGATCCCGACTCAAGAATTCGACTCAACAGCGATCCACAGCCGGAAGATCACACTGAAATCTTGAGCCTGGCGTGGGAGTCGGGCTTTTTGGATGGGATGGCCATTCACTTCAACACCAACTTGAATGTTCTGATCGGGGGACGCGGTGCAGGGAAATCCACGGTGATTGAGAGTCTGCGTTATGTATTGGACAAGGAACCTGTCGGTGACGAAGCGAATCGGGCACACAGCGGCATTGTCCAGAAGGTGTTGCGCCCGGGATCGAAATTGTCTCTTCGGGTGCGCACAACGCGTCCATCCACGCGCGAATACGTAATTGAAAGATCTGTATCCCAGCATCCGGTCGTCAAGGACGACAGTGGGAACATATCCCAACTGCGACCAACTGACATTTTGCCAAAGATTGAGATCTTCGGGCAGCACGAAATCCTGGAACTTGCCCGAAGTCCGGTGAAGCGGACATCGCTCCTCGAGCGGTTTCTGGAACGCGACGACTCACTGGCACAGCGCACGGTCAACGTGCAACGGAATCTTGAGGAGACACGCCGGTCGATTTTGTCGACCAACGCCGAACTTCAACGAGTGGAAGACCAATTGGCTTCCTTGCCGAAACTCGAGGAGACCCTGGGTCGGTACCAGGAGGTTGGGTTGGAGGAACGTCTTCGGGAGCGAAGCCTGCTGGTTCGGGAACAGCATATCCTGGATTCCATACCTGAGCGCCTGCATGCTTTTCATGAGGCACTGGAGTTGCTCCGCCAGGAGTTGCCGGTCAATGTTGCTTTTGTGTCGGACCAGGCACTGGCCGAACTCCCCGGCCGGGCTACGTTGGCTGAAATCGTACCCGTGTTTCAGGAACTGGGTCGCGCGCTGGAACAGGTGGCGGTCCGGATGGAAAAGGCTCTCGAACGATCCGACTCCGCCGTGGAGGCTGTCAGGAGAAAGTGGGAAGCACGGAAGACTGAGGTTGAAGACGAATACCAGCAGATCCTTCGCGGTTTGCAGCAAGCCGCAGCGGACGGAGAGGAATTCATCAGGTTGCGCGGCGAAGTCGAGCGCCTGCGCCCTTTGCGCAAGCAATGGGCCTTGCTTCAACGGTTGGAGCAAGAGCATGTGGAACGTCGCAAGCAACTTCTGGCTGAGTGGGAGACGATACAGGCAGCCAGGCATGAGCGGTTGAGGCGGGCAGCAACGGCGGTAAGCGAACAGTTGCACGACCAGGTGAAGGTGGACGTCACCGCTGCAGGGGACCGGAAACCCCTGGGCGAGGCACTGAGGACTGAGATCGGGGGCCGCCTGTCCGAGGCGATTGACAAGCTCATGCAGGTACCGGGCTTGTCCATGGCCGAGTTTGTCCAATGTTGCCGTTCCGGCACGGCCAAGCTCATACAAGCCTATTCCATTCCTTCGATGCAGGCAGACCGGCTGGCGCAGGCATCAAAGGAAGCCCTGATGGTGCTTGAGGAACTGGAATTGCCTTCCACGACGGAGATTTGCCTCAACACCGCGCCTTCAGGTGATCCGCCATCCTGGCAGGCCATGGACAGCCTCTCCACGGGCCAGAAGGCCACGTCGCTGCTGTTGCTGTTGTTGCTGGATTCGGATGCTCCCCTTGTCATCGATCAACCCGAGGACGACCTGGACAACCGTTTCATTACCGAGAGCGTTGTGCCTGCCATGCGCAAGGCCAAACGGCAGCGTCAGTTCATCTTTTCCACACACAACGCCAACATTCCGGTGCTGGGGGATGCCGAGCTCATTTTGGGACTGACCCCGTCAGGGGAAGCTGGTTACGGAAGAGCCGAAATCAAACCGGAACACAAGGGATCGATCGACTCTGGTCCGGTGCGAGAATTTGTGGAGGAGATTTTGGAAGGAGGCCAGGAAGCCTTCGAAATCCGAAGGCTGAAGTACGGTTTCTGAGATGAATCATGAACAGCGTGGAGCTGATTGAAGTCATCCGCAGGGGCGAGAATTCCGGAGTGGAATTCAAACGCGACGACATTGCCAAGGACTCGTTGGCCAAGGAGATCGCGGCGTTGCTGAACCTGGAAGGGGGCTACATTCTGTTGGGCGTCGAGGACGACCAAACCGTATCGGGCATGACCGGAGATCCTCAACGGAGAGAAGAATGGGTGATGCAGGTGGCTGGGAATCTGGTGCATCCGGGCCTGAATCCCTTCTGGGAGACCCTGGAGTGGGAACCCGGAGTCACAGTGGGTGTGATATCCCTGCCGGCCGATGCCCCGGACAAGCCTTACAAGATTAGGCGAAGCGGGGCTTGGGTTACGCCGATCCGATCCGGCACCATCACGCGCTTCGCAACGCGCGAGGAGGAACAGCGCCTTTACCAACGGGGCGGATGGCTGCGCTATGGTCTCAAACCGGTTCCCGGCACCAACCTTGATGATCTGAATTATCTGCTCCTACGGGATTACCTGACTCGCGTACAAGGGGGGCCCGCGCCGGATGACGAGGACGTCATCGGATGGGAACGGCTGTTGCACAACTTGGATTTGGCCACCCCGGCGGCTGGCCGAATGGTACCGACCGTCGATGGCATGCTCCTGTTTGGCCGAAACCCAGGACGCTTTCTGCCTCAGTCGGGCTTGCGTGCCATTTGCTACCCCGGCACGGAGCCGGACTATGCAGTTCGGGCCGATGAAACCATCAAGGGCCCTCTGGTTCCTCTGGGCAGCAGTGCCGTGCCCGTCATCGAACCGGGACTTGTGGACCGAGGATGGGACTTTGTTCGGCGCCACACAGCACCAGAGGCTTGGTTGGAGGGAGCTCGACGGCAGGAACGGTGGGAGTATCCGGAAGAGGTTCTGCGCGAGATACTGGTCAATGCTCTGGTTCATAGGGACTACAGCATCACGGGTACCGATGTCATGTTGACAATATTTTCGGACCGGCTTGAGATCCAGAGTCCGGGCCGTCTGCCCAATACTGTGACTACCGACGGCATGAAATTGGGTCACCGTTATGCACGCAATCAAACACTGGCCAATTTGATGCGCGACTACGGTTACGTGGATGGCCGCGGTATGGGAATCCGCAACAAGGTGATTCCCGGGATGAGGGCCCACAACGGTACGGAACCCGATCTGATTGCAGAGGAATCCAGATTTACAGTGTGTCTGTGGAAGGCCGGGCAATGAGAATCCATGGTAGTCATGCATGTTGATGACTGGTCTGGTGATCTGCAAAGCCTTTCCTAAGGGGCTCATATCGCAAAGTTGACAAAGGGCACCCACCCCCCAACGGGGTTGCCCCACCGGTGTTCCGTCCTCAACGGGGCGGGACTGGAACTGCGGACTGGACGCGGGTCAGCAGTGAATCAGATTCTGAGCCCGTTGCACTCCGGCGTTCCATGGACGGGTGCTGGGTAGGCGAGACTGTCGGCGCACGCTCACCCGATGCTTACGGCCAAGGTGTTGTTTGCCGGTGTCAGGTGAGGGGCGAACGCATCCCGAAACGTAGGCAAGATGCGTAGTTCGGCTTCATGCGAACAGGTTGATTTCCCCTCGGGAATGTCCCCAGGGCTTCCCCTCAAACCGTCGCCAATACTGTCAACGAACACATCCCGGATGGCTTTCCGGGTGCTGTCAGGGAAGGCGTCTCAGACAGAAGGGACAATGCACAGTTCTTCACACAGGTCCAGAAGGTCCTGTGAAACTCTGATACCAATCCACCATGATTGGATTACTTGAGTGTCAGCAGGCAGGGTATCCCGGATCCAACGCCAGCCGCACAAGTTGCCGGACCCGCTGCGGGTCGGCCTGCCACGCCTGCAGAACCGGCTCCAGCGCTGCCTGCTTGGCCTGCAGGAGCCCGGTGCAACTCTCGGAAGAAGCGTTCCACCGGGTTCAGTTCGGGGGGCGTAGGGCGGCTGCGCCACCTGGGGCGCGTCCATGGCCTGCATCTCCTCGCCCTTCAGGTTCGCCTGCCACGCCCACCACAGTTGTCCCACCCGCGGATCGATGGCCACGGCCACATGGATGCACTTCCAGCCAATCTGCACGTCTTGGGCCACCGCCACCCCGCGCGGCACCCACACTTGTGCCCTACAGGGAGGTGCGCGCCCTGCTCGCGGAACGAACCAGGACAGCGGTGGGGACGGCCCGCCCCGGACTCGGGTTGCGGGGGCATGCAACGCCGTCCCATCAACCGAGAGCGAAGTACCATGAACCTGCAAGGTTTGAGGAACAGTGCAGGTCCTTTGGCATCCATGGTGGTTTTGTCCATATCGGTGCCGTTTCTGTGTCCGGAACCAAATCGCAAGCCTCAAGGAAACGCGCATGCCGCCTCCGCGCAAGATCACCACAATCCATGACGCGCTCTTCCTGAAGACCATGGAGGTGAAGGAGGCCGCCGCGGCCTGGCTGGAAGCCAGGCTCCCCGGCGACTTGGCATCCAGGATCGACTGGTCGACGCTGTCCTTCCGCAATGAGACCTATGTGGACGAGGAGCTGCGGTACGGCTCCGTGGATGCCCTGTTCGATGTTCAGTACAATGGCGAGGAACGGCTGGCGCTCTACGTGCTCGTGGAGCACCAGACGGACGTGCAGCGGCTGATGGCGTTGAGGATGTTGCGGTACTGTCTCCGCATCTGGGAGCGGGAGGATGCCAACCGGCAACCGGAGGACAGTCTCACGCCCATCGTGCCGGTCGTATTTCACCAGGGCAGGCGGAAGTGGAGTGCGGAGACGAGTTGCGAGGCCCTGTTTCCGGAGGAGGTGCGTCGCTGGGCAACGACGCCCAGGTTCACGCATGTGCTGCTGGATCAGGTGGGGATTGCCCCTGCCGAGGTACGGGGCGGGCACCGGGGCCGGATCATGGAGTTGTCCCTGGCCATCGCCTTCGGCTGGCATGTGCGGGAAGCACTGCCGCTGTTGCGGGAGCTCCTGGCACAGTTGTCCCCGCAGGAAGCCCCCGACAACTATCGCAGGTTTGTTGGCAACTATCACCACTTGACGGGTAGGGAGGAGATGGTGGACGAATACGTGGACGAATTGAAACAGGCGGTTGGGGACATTGACCTGAGCCTGCTCGACGGCACGAACCCCTACGACCTGTTCCTGCTCGATAGGGCCAAGCAGAAGTTCGGTCCCAAGCTGACGGATGCCTTGGAGGATGCCCGGCGTGAGGGTGTCGAACAGGGCCTTGAGCAGGGCCTTGAGCAGGGCCTTGAACAGGGCCTTGGCACCGTCGTGTCCAGGATGCTGGACCAGGGGATGGACTGGCCGGTCATCGAGCAGCTCACCGGCGTGGATGAAGCCCGGT
>DAOUIC010000452.1:0-13716 GCA_034428255.1 Anaerolineales bacterium | reverse complement strand
CATTGAACGCGAATTTGTTCAGGTTGGTGTGCACAGCAGCTGCCACATGGCAGGAGGTTCTCATTGTCCCCACCCCAATCGACAGGCAAACGGTTTTCCTACGACCAAACGCTGAAGTCCCTGTTCACCGAAAGGGACGTGGTGCGGGACCTGCTCGACTTCCATGCCGCTGAGCTGTTCCCCCATCTGCAGGGCTTCGAACCCTTGGAACTTGTGAGTGCCTCCACCGTCGCCACCGACGCGGTCAAACCGCCGCATCACAGGGAGACGCACCGGGACATGGTCTGGACCTTGGCGCGCCAAGGCGAAGACGGGGACCGCGTCCTCCTGCACCTGGAGTTCCAGTCGCGCCGCGAATCCCGCATGTCCATGCGCATGGTCCGCTACGCCTACGACCTCAACCGACAACGGCCGGAACTGGAGGTGTTTGGTCTGGTGATCAACACCGGCCCCCGCCCCTTCGGTGCTTGGCGACAGCCCGTGCAGTCCGTAGCCGGTTCGCACGGCTATCGCTTCGAGGAGGGTGCCCTCCTCGACATCCACGACTATGCAGTGCCCGTGTTCCCGAGCGCCGACTACCCGCTTCTCCCGGAGAGCCTGGTGACCGGCATCGTCGCCCTGGCGCGCATCCAGGCTGCCATCCAGCGGGGCGGGAACGAGGCCGCGGAGCAGATTCTGCCGCTGTTGCGGGAATGGATCATCCCCAGGGTTCTGCGGTTGCCCGAAAGCCTGCGCGAGGCCTACGGGGCCTGGTTCAAGGCGGCATTCGATGACCTGCTCCGGGACCAACCCGAACTACGCCGGGAGTTGCGTAGAATCATCTACATTGAAGAGGCGGAGGTAGTGATGAACACGTTCGGCAACATCATTGCGGCCAAGGAAAAGGAAGGCGAGGCACGGGGCCTGGAACTTGGCGAGGCGCGGGGCCTGGAACTCGGCGAGGCACGGGGCCTGGAACTCGGCGAGGCGCGGGGTGAAAAGAGAGTTCTGGCGCAGTTCGTAGCCGAATTCTGGAACGATGACGAGGCGGCACGGTTCGCGCGGCAACTGGACAACGCGGACCGCAGTCAATTCCCCACGATCACCGATCTGATGCGGGACCAAGCCGCAGGACGACTTCCCCGCCTACGGCACAATGGTCGCACGGATCCCGGCCAGTAGACGGTCCGGCCTGTGGTTGAACCTCTGGTCAACGCCCACACTGACGATGGGGCAACCCTATTGGTGGAAGCCCGACAGTCGCAGAGTCGCCGGTTACTCCGGTTTAACTTCGGGCAGCGAGTACCGACCCCGCATCAGCCACAGCGCCCACCCGCCGGCTCCCACGGCAAAGCACATTCCCAGCGCGTAAAAGGCAATCGGAATCCCTCGATCCGGGTTGCCGGACGTAAGGGCCGGCAGCACGACTCCCAGGACGCCGGCCAGGTTCAACAAAAGGAACTCGGCCGACAGCAGGTGGTCCCGCATCGCGGCGGGAACCCGGCTGAGCAGGATCTGGGAAGAAAAGGTCCAGATCAGCACGGCCCCCACATTGCGCAGCGCCACGCCGAACAACAAAATCGAAAACGGCGGGATGGGCGCCTGGAGCCACATGCCGAGACCGGTCAGCAGGAAACTCATGGTCACCGCGTGCCGCAGCTTCATGTGGTCGTTGCCGGTAAACACCCTTGTCACCAACGGTGCAAAGAAACTGGCCAAGCCGCCGACACCGAAGATGACACCCACCACGATGGCGCTTGGCCCAATGTGTGCATAGCGGTAGCTGAGCATGACCTGCAACACCTGGGTCGGCACAAAGCTGAAGACCGTCACGAACGTCTTCATGGTGCCTACGAACAGGAAGTCGACGTTGGCCCGCAGGAACCGAAACAGATCGGGATAGGTAACGCGCTCGTCCGTCGCAGGCACGCCGGTGTCCCGCGGCTGATCCGGACCTGTGGTGCGCTCATAGTGCATGAGCGTAATCAAGCCTGCGGAACCCAGGAACGTCAGGGCGTCCACCACAAAGGAAACGTTGATTCCCGCCTTGGCCGTCACCACGCCTCCCAGCGACATCCCCAGCGCAATCATGGCCGTCCAACTCAGCGACGACAGGGTGTTGGCAGTCCCCAATTCATGTTCGTTGGCCACAATCTTGGGCAGAATCGCCATGCGCACCGGCATGAACATCCCTGCCAGAAATCCCTGCAGGCCAATCATGGCGTAGAGAACCCACAGGTCTTCCGGCCTGCGGATCAGCAACAGCGCCAGTACCGAAAAGAATCGAATCACGTCGGCGCCAATCAGCAGCGTACGGCGGCGCATGCGCCGCACGATGTACGGCACCAGGGGCGCACCGAACACCGGGCTCGCAGTTCGAATGCCGACGAGAACCGAGAGCGCCAGGGGTGAGGGCGCCAACTGGGCCACCAACTGCGTCGATGCAATGAAGTTGAACCAGTCGCCAAACAGGCTCAACACGTGGGAAAACCACAGCCAGCGGACGTTGCTGTTGTATCGAAGCAGATCGCTGTACTGGGTCAAGTGTTGAAATATGCTGGTACCCGCCCGGGCCTCTGGCATGATCGTGTGTTGTGCCCGCCCGGTGACCGGGCGATCCGCCCATGATAACGGGGATGGACGGAACCCGACGCATATTCCCTGCTTGCGGTCATCATCCGCCCCGGCGGCAGGGGTTGGGCCGGGTCTTCGCGCGGTTGGACACGGTCGGGAAGGACCACGGGCGCATCGAAATCCGCCGCTGCGGGACCAGGTTCCCTTGGACAACGGCACCCTTGTCAACGACGATCCATACTTGACACGGAACACAGTATCTGTGTTCAAAGTCATGCTATTGAAGGTTCGGATTGCCACTCCTCCTGTGGCAACCAAGGTATCCCTCGGCGGGCCACCGCTTTCAGATGCAGGAGGAGCTTGCGCAGGACCGGTCCCCAGGGTGGGCATTGCCAACAAACGGTTGGCGGCGGCTTGGAACAAGGACTACCTGTGTCGGCTGATTGGCCTCAAGTCCAAACCTGTTTGGATGCAATCCCCCTGGGTCAGACGGTAAGAATCGCCAAGTGGTACGGTAATCCTGCCACGAGAACCGAATAGGGGTCTCCAGCCCTGCACGAGTCGAAACGGTGTGCTACGCGCCCCCTTGGCTGGTGCATGAAGTTCGGTTGTTGTGGCAAACATCGTTCGTTGCCACCAGGGGGCATCGCCATGAAGAGGAGTACTAGGTGCCGCACCCTGTGTGCGGCTTTTGTGTTGATGGGTGTCGCCCTGCTGTGGCTGGCCGTTTGGCCCAGTCCGGTGCAAGCGCACCCCTGCGATGACCTGTACACTCGCCAACAGGACCGTGAAACCTGTTGGTGGAATTACTGGAACGGCCTGGCCTACCAACCGCAATCGCCAACCACGCTGCCGGTCAGGCAGTACACGACCAAACCGCACAGGCTGCACCCGGCTGATCCTCGGATCGCGCCCTGGGACAGGGTGACGTACACGACCAAACCGCACAGGTTGCCCTCGAAGCCGGTGCCGCCAGCGCCGGTCCATCAGATCTACCTGGTCGTCGATGAGCGTGTCTGCGACATCTACTACGTGGACCACGCGGATCGCGTCAACTGCCGCTGGCGGTTGCGGAACGGGCTGCCGTTGCCCGCCTTGGTGACGTCCGGGCTGATTTTGCCAGTGGTTCCCGTCCCGCCGGTTCATCAGCCATCCGGTCCGACACAGGCACCGATTCCCGCAACCGCATACCAGCCTGTGCCCGTGCCGCAAACCACCTACTCGCCACCGCGCAGGGGTGGCCGATACTGCACCGACTTCGACTCGCGTGCCCAGTATGAGCACTTCTTTGCCGGCAGGGCAAAGCCGAGTGGCCATGATCGGGACCGGGACGGTTTGTACTGCGAAAACCTGTAATCGGCGTGATCCCAGGGCGATTGCATCTAAACGGGTTGGGACTTGAGGCCAATCAGCCGGCACAGGTGGTCCTGGTGGCGGTCATGTGCAAGCTCCTCCTGCATCTGATGCGGTGGCCCGCCGAGGGACACCTTGGTTGCCACAGGAGGAGTGGCAATCCGAATCTTCAATAGCTTGACACGGAACACAGTATCTGTGTTCCGTGTCAAGTATGGATCGTCGTTGACAAGGGTGCCGTTGTCCAAGGAACCTGGTCCCGCATCACGGCGTTGTGGGCGGCGTAGCCCGTGCGGATGCGGCTGTCGTCCTCGCCGAATGCCACGTCCAGGACCCAGTGGTGGGCGTTTTCGATGCTCCAGTACCCGCGACCGCCTGCAACAGGGGCTGGGCCCTGGGGGCAGGCTGGAGATGAAACCGCGGGTGTCGGTCGTAACCCGGTTGCCGCAGCGGCGGGTTTCGATGCGCCCGTGGTCCTTCCCGACCGTGTCCAACCGCGCGAAGAACCGGCCCAACGTATCGTGCGAGGGGATCTCGTGGAGCAGCGCCAGGAAGGTGCGCAGCCAGGCCTCGTTGAGCTGGCCAAAGAGCGCGATGGCCACGAAACTGTCGGCTCCGCAGATGACGGCCGGCACCGCCAGCACCGGGATGTCCGTCAGGTGGTGCAGCTTGGTTCGGTCGACCCGCGGATCCCCGGCATGTCCAGGGCCTCGACCAGGGACGAAGGCATCGGGCCGTCCATGAGGGGCTTCACCGCAGGCCGAATCCGGAACCGCCCATTGTAGGCCGGTGTCCATCCGGCCCGTTGCCCACCAATTTGGATGCAATCGCCCTGCCCCGGCGGGGACGGCACACAACCCAATCCTGATACAATTCCGCTTGGCAAGCCCGCGACCCGGTCCCGAGCGTCCACCCAGTTAGGAGATTTCAACGTGTTTTCCATGATGACTGTTGCGGCTGGTGATGCCGGAGCGTCCGGCGGCAGCCAACCTCTAGTAAACAAAGTCGGCCTGTACACGTTTGTCGCCAGCTTGATTGGCGTGGTGGTGGCCATGTTCCTGATCAGCTCCGCCACCGTCGTCAACGTTGTCATCGCGCTGCTGGTGATGGGCGCGCTGCCGGTGCTGGGCCGTGCACTGGGCAACGGCAACATCGGCGAAGGGATTGTGCCGGCGATATTGGGTGCCGTCGGCAGCACCCTGGGCTTGTTGGTTCTCTCCTCCCTATTCTGGAGCCTGTTGGTCGGCGCAACAGCCAAAGGGGTTGCATTCGGCCGCTTGGTCCTGTTCAGCATCGTGGGTTGCATCATCGGATCCCTGCTGGTGCTGGTGCTGGCAAGCCCCTTGGGCCAGGACCCCAACTGGTTGCAGACCGCCTTTGTCCTGTGGGGAGTCGTTTGGAGTGCCGCGATAGCCTTTTCCATGAGCCGGTGATCGATTCGAACCCTTCGGTCCCGCGCGGTCGGCTTGCAGTCGGACGTTGACACCGGCCCCGACCGATAAGCACAACCGGATCCGGAACGCACCGTCCACGGGCGGTGCGTTTTCTATGCAGATTGCACGGCGGCAATCTGCAGTGCTGCCGCCGACAACGATTCATATGGACCGCCACAAGATTGTTTTGTACTCTATGACCAATTAAGGTGCTGATTCCATACGAATCAGCGGTTGAAACGTTGTTTCTATACCCCTTTTTGTAAGGAAGGGGTTGTGGCATTATGCAGATTGCATATAATCAAGCGGGATGGCGACTGCCTACCATGAACCGGGCCCAATCGCAGGCCTGTTGCAGGTTGAGGAACCCCCGCCATTGGCGCAGACCATGAACTTGACTGCCACAACTCTCGAGGAAATCTTCCATCTGGTTCTGCCGGTGGGCACGGAGCTGCTCACCCCCGACGCCAACCTGCGCGTGTCGGTCAGCTGGGCCTGCAGCAGCCGTCCCAGCCCGCCGGCATTCCCCACCCTCGAAGGCGGTGAACTCGCGCTCATCAACATGGAAGACCTGCGGGTGTTCGAGGCCAGCGGCGATTTGGGCAACGTCATCTCGCGGTTGCGCGAGGCCGCCATCTCGGGGGTCGCGGTCCAGGGCCGCCTGTCCCGCAACGCGCGCGCAACCGCGGTTCGGGAGTCCGTTCCGCTGTTTGCGATTCCGGACGGCGTGTCCCTCCTGCAGGTTGAGCGCGACATCATCCGCCTGATCGTCGACCGTTCCGCCTATGTCCTGCAGCGCGCGTCGGACCTGCAGCGGGACCTGAACCAGATCACATTGGACGGAGGCGGCCAGAAGGCCATTGCAGCCCAGATTCACCACGTTACCAACCAGCCGTTCCTGGTCCTGGACGATGCGGGGCACATCGTCACGGCGGCCGGCGCGGAGCGCGCCCACGGTGGCATCGCCAGCCTGCAAGCCGCCCTGCCCAACGTGATGCGGTTGCGCAGTTGGGCGGTGGGCAAGCCTCCGGAGGAGTTGGCCAGCAGTGTTGAGACATGGGAACTGGGGGACCGTTTTCCGCTGCGGGACTGCAACCGGGTAGCGATTGGCGCCGTGGTGGCAGCAGAGAGAATCCAGGGTTATTGCATGCTTCTGCGCCGCACCGGGGATCCGCCAAACCTGTCACCCATCGAGGAAATGGCCATCGTGCAAGGGGCTGCCGCCGTGGCCCTGGACTGGGTCACGCGCAACGCGGTGGGGGCCGCCGAGGAACGCATGCGCGCGTCGTTTCTGGACGAGCTTCTGGGTTCCAACATCGCGGACGAACAAGCTTGGATCCGCAGGGGCCGTTCGCTGGGCTACGCGCTGGACAAGCCCCATGTCGCGTGGATGGTGGAAGCTCAAGGCCTCGCTCCCTGGCCCGAAGTCCTGTTCACCGCGCTCACCAGAAGGAACCTCAGGGGCCTGTCCAGCAGCCGGGACAAAAGCCTCCTCCTCTACCTGCCCGTGGATCCTGAAGGAGACGAGTCCAATGCCGCCGGCAAGCAGCTTGCCCAGGACTTGGTGGCGGATTTGACGCGCGCTGCTTCCGGCAGCGAAATCCATATCGGCATTGGCAATGCAGTCCATTCGCTCTCGGCGTGGCTGCAGAGCCAGCAGCAAGCCTGGGAGTGCCTGCGGGCCAACAAACGCTGGGGGGCATCGTCAGTAACCCAGTTCGAGGACCTGGGCCTGTACCGGTATCTGACAGCTCTCCGCTCCTTTCCCGAAACGGAACACTTCTACCAGTCAACCCTCGTGGATCTCATCGCCTATGACAACTCCCACAAGGCGGGTCTGATGCAGACGCTGGATGCCTTCTTTGCCTGCCACGGCAACATCAGCCAGACGGCCGCCTACCTGCAGGTCCACCGCAACACGCTCACCTATCGGCTGAACCGCATCCACACCATCACCCAAATCGACCTGGACGAGGCTGATGCCCGATTCGGCCTGCAACTGGCACTTAAGCTGCGCAACCTGTACGTTTGAACGGCGAAGCCGGTGCCGGCCTGCCAGGAACCGCAACCACGCGGCTCAGCCGCGCATGGGCAACACCAACTCGGCGGGATAGTTGGTCAGCCACACGAGTTCGCCATCCTCGTCGAGGGCCACGGCATCTTCGTGCCGCACCCCCCACCCCCGGTCCGGATAGTACAGGCCGGGTTCCACGGTGATTACATGGCCCGGCCGCAGCACGTCCGTGTTGCCTTGGGCCAGGCTCAGGTTGGGCCCCTCGTGGACATCCAGTCCAATCCCGTGCCCCAGGCTGTGCACGTAGCCTTCATGGGTGCCCGGATGGGTGCGCGGCGTGGGGTGGCCCAGCCCCTCATAGAAGTCGCAGGCCTGTGCCTGAAAACTGGCGCAGGTTTCTCCAACCCTGAACCTGGCCATCACCTCGTCGAACAGTTGCTTGGTGGCGGTCCAGGCCTCGGCCACATGCTCCGGAGCATGGCCAAGACACCAGGTTCTGGTCATGTCGTGAAAGTAGCCCGAACGTCCCTTGGGAAAGATGTCGAAGATGATGGGCGAGCCGGTGCGCAGCCGAACACTGTTGGTGCCGGCATTGTGCGGGACGCCGGCTTCGGCGCCTTGGGCGAATATGGTCTGATGGTCTTCCGCCAGTTCCTGCAGTTGCAGGCGGCCGCGGAGGAACGTCCTCACATCGCCAATGGTGAGCGGGGTGCCATCCTCCTTCACCACGTGGTCACCGGCGACGGCATGGCCGGTCAGGAAATCCTCAACCTCGTGCACGACAGTGCAAGTCCGGCGCCCAAGCTCGGCCAATTCGGCCAGTTCACGATTGTCCTTGGTTGCGCGCGCTTCCGCAAACAGGGTCTGGCCAAACTCGCCCTTGATGTCGATCCCGTCCAGCCGGTCGGCCAGGTTGTTCAGCAGCGTCCATCCGGCTCCCACGTCCTGGGTGCCGTAAAACCCGATCGTGCCCTGCATGCCGCTGTCACGCAGGACGTCCAAGAGCATGTGGACAGAGGCATCCAGCTGGTTGCCTTCATGGCGTTTAAGGTATTCGTACGCGTTGTAGACCTGGTCCCGATCAATCAGCCGGTATCCGGTGTCCGCGGCGTTGTCCCGCTCCATGGACCCGTGAATCAGTGTGGTTTCGCCACCGACCGGCTTGTAGATGAGGGCGCGCTCGAAATGGACGTTGCCCACCAGATACTGCATGACCGGATTGCCGGAACTGTCCCCCATGACCAGCAGCCCGTCCAGGCCGCGGGCCATCATCAATGTGTCGAGATCGGAGAGCATGTGGGTTCCAAGACTGGTTGACTGACATTGCGGCAATCCTACACCGGACAGCAATCCCAACCCCAGTCCTTGGGAAGATCCAGCAGGCTGCGCGGGCCCGAACCAATTGATGAATGTCCACCGGCGGGCGAAAGCCTTATGGGCGCGGCCGCTGGATCACAGGATGCAGAACACCGTCGGCAAATCGCGTTGGCCGACTGAGCTTCAAACAAGGTACCCGCCATCCAGCGGGATATCGGCTCCGTTGGCATAGGCAGCCATGCCTGAAGCGAGGAACAAGGCCAGGTTTGCCACTTCCTGTGCCTCGCCGGCGCGTCCCAAGGGCGTCGTCTTCACATAGGACGCGTGCGACAGGTCGTTGACTTCCGGGTCGGGCCCCTTGTCCATGTCGAACAGGGCCTGACTGAAATCCGTGCGCACGAGACCGGGTGAAATGGCATTGACCAGGATGTTGTGCGGTCCCAACTCCCTGGCCAGGCAGGCCGTGAGCATGCCCACCCCGGCCTTGGAGATAGCATACAGGCCCAACCCCGCGGCCGGGCGGTGACCTGCGATTGACGACACGTTGACAATCCGACCTCCACCGGCCTCAATCATGCCGGGTGCAAACGCCTGCGCGGCCCGGAAATAACCCAGGAGGTTCGTGTTCAGCGTAGCCTGAAAAACCTTCGTATCCGCCTCAAGCACCGGACCGAAATGGGGACTGGTGGCAGCATTGTTGACCAGGATGTCCACGTGTCCCCAGGCATCCGCCACGGTGTCGCGAACTCTGGCAACATCCTCGTCCCGGCTGGTGCTGGCGGCTACGGCCAGCGTCGGCCCACCGGACAGTTCGACCTCTCGGACCGCCTGTGCCAACACATCCTCCTTGCGCGCCACCATTACCACCCGTGCCCCCGCCAGTGCGAAAGTCCTGGCAATGCACAGACCGATGCCCCGCGATGCACCGGTTACCAGCGCGGTCCGTCCGGAAAGGTCAATTTGCATGGACATATTCGCCTCCGCTGTCCGCAGGGAGATTGCCGGGGATCCTGGCCGGCCGTTCAGTCAAAGACGCCCAGACTCACATACTTGCTGCCGTCATCCGGCAGGATTGTGACAACCACCCCGCGCTCAAGCTCTCGGGCAACATCCAGGGCGGCTGCCACGGCGCCGCCCGCACTCAGTCCCATGAAAATTCCCTGTTCGCGGGCAAGGCGGCGCGCCAGATCCCAACTGGCTTCGGGGTCCACGATCATCTCCGACGTTGCCACGCCGGGATCGTAGATGGGTGGCACGATGGACGTTGGCAGATGCTTGAGGCCCTCAATCACCGACAGTTCATCCGAAGGCTGGACGGAGATGAGCCGAATGCCCGGATCTTTCTCGCGCAGGTAGCGGCCAACGCCAACGAACGTTCCGGTGGTGCCCAAACCGCACACGAAATGGGTGACGCGGCCCTCGGTCTGTTGCCAGATTTCGGGACCGGTCGTTTCGTAGTGGGCCTTCCAGTTGGCCGGGTTGGCGTACTGGTCGGCGTGAAACAGGCTCGGATCCTCGGCAACCAGCCGGCGCACCACGCGGATCGCGCCGTCGGACCCTTCCAGGGGGTCCGACTCAATCAGTTCGGCACCGTAGGCCTGCACCATCGTCTTGCGTTCAATCGAAACGTTGGCCGGCATCACCAATTTGACTCGGTAGCCCAACGCCGCCCCGATTTGGGCGTAGGAGATGGCCGTGTTGCCCGAGCTGCTGTCGATCAGGCACCGCTCTTTCGCCAGCGCGCCCGATTGCAGGGCGTCCCGGAAAATCCAGGCGGCCGCCCGCGCCTTGACCGAACCGCCGGGGTTGAACCACTCCGCCTTGGCCTGTACACGGACCGCGCGGGGCACACCTTCCCCCCAGGCCCACGACGAAAGGTCCAGGAGCGGCGTGCCTCCCACGAGATCCAGGATCGACCGGCCTTCCGAACCTCCCGCGGCCGATGTGTTGTGAGCCGCCACGGCCGCCGTCAACCCGACTTAGGCCGGTTCGGGCACCGCTTCGGGATGGTCCGCCAGGCTCGGAAGACCGCAGAACTCCTCGTAGTCGATCAGTTCGGTGACCGTCGGCCGACCACCGCACAACGGGCAGTCCAGGGCCGCGTCCACACGCAGCGTCCGTACGGTCATGTCGCCCGTGTCGATCATCAACAGACGGCCGGACAGCGGTTCGCCAAACCCGACCAGCAGCTTGATGGCCTCCAGGGCCTGCATCGAGCCCACGATGCCCGGCAGCACGCCCATGACTCCGGCTTCGGCGCAACTCGGGACCTCGCCGGGAGGCGGCGGATCCGGATACAGGCATCGGTAGCAGGGACCGGTGCCGTCGTAGACCGTGACCTGACCCTCGAACATGAAGATGCTGCCGTCGACCAGCGGCTTGTCCAGCAGATGACAGGCATCGTTGACCAAGTAACGGGTCGGGAAGTTGTCCGACCCGTTGATGACCAGGTCGTACTCCGAGATGATCTCCATGGCGTTGAAACTCTTCAACGGCACGTTGTAACCCACCACCTCGACATCCGGGTTGATGTCCTGAATGCGGTCGCGGGCCGAATCAATCTTGGGTCGCCCCACATCCTTCTGCCCATGCAGCAACTGCCGCTGGAGATTCGAAACATCGACCGTATCGAAGTCGATGATGCCCAGCTTGCCCACCCCGGCGGCCGCCAGATACATCGCGGCCGGACTGCCCAGACCGCCGGCGCCGATCAAGAGCACGCTGCTCTCCAGCAGACGGATCTGTCCGGCCTCGCCGATCTCCGACAGCATCGTGTGCCGACTGTACCGGATCTGCTGCTCGTCGTTCAGCACTACCGGGACCTTGAACTCCAGGCCTGCGTTCTTCCAGCCGTTGAAGCCGCCGATCAGGGAAATGGGGTTGCGATAACCCATCTCCTTGAGATTGCGCGCTGCCAGGGCCGAACGAACCCCGCCCGCGCAATAGAGCACAACCGGCTCGTCCCGGTCCGGCTGGTGCTGTTCCACCTGAAGCTCCAGATGGCCGCGCGGAACAAAGGCTGCGTCGGGCACGTGGCCCTGCACGAACTCGTCCCGTTCCCGGATGTCAATCACCGTCAGATCCTCGCCCTGCTCAAGGCGCGCCTTCAACTGATCCGCCGTGATCTCCGTAATCTCGCTCTTGGCCAACTCCACCAGCTGGTCCCTGTTCAAGTGCGCCATGTTCTAATTCTCCTGATTCCCAATCTGCTTCAGGCTGTCGCCGCACCGCCCGCCATCGCGGGAACGATGGATATGCGATCCCGTTCCCCGACCGGGGTATCCAAGCCTTCAAGCGAGCGAATTTCATCATCGTTGCAAAACACGTTGATGAAGCGCTTGACCTCGCCGTCGGCATCCAGAATCTTGGCCGCCACCCCCGGATGCTGCGCATCCACAGCCTGGATGAGTTCGCCCACCGAACTGCCTTCCACCTCCAACTTGGAGGCACCGGCCGTCAGGCGTCGCAGGGGAGTGGGAATGTAAACAGTGGTCATGCTGGTTATGTCAGCTTTCCGGTGAATGAAGTCCAGTCTCGGGCAGATGTCTGCCCGTTGCGTCCGGTATCTTAGCACCGGGTACCGAGTTCAATCATTGGAGATGCGTTAGGGACAGGATAATTGCATTCTAATTTGACAGGACCTTGAGCAGGCACTCGTTGTTTCAGCCGGCCTGCTTGCACTGGGCGGCGAGCCACCCTTGACCATGGTCTCGCGGCGCAACAGCAACTTGCACGTTGTATTCGACCTGCAGATTGGGGAATCTGTAGGGTTGGGCGAGAGGGGCGCGCCGTCAGCAACGAAGTGCGGCAGAGACTGCGGTTCGGCAATATGAAGTTTCGTTGCACTACCAAATCGTCACGGCTGACCCTTCTCCTCCATGATCTGGATCAAGTTGCCGCATGAATCGTCGAAGACCGCGGTAATGACGGTCCCGAGGTCCGTCGGCGGCTGCACGAATCGCACGCCCTCGGCCACGAGACGCTCGTGCTCGGCTTCGACGTCATCAACCGCGAAACTGGTAAAGGGGATCCCGTCCTCCACAAGCGCCATCCTGTATCGACGGACTGCGGGGTGTTCGGCAGGCTCGAGCACCAACTCCGTTCCCTCCGGGGCTTCCTCCGATACCACGGTGATCCACGCATGCTCTCCGAGGGGGATGTTGTGCTTCAGCCGAAAGCCGAGCGTTTCCGTGTAGAAACGCAGTGCCTTCGCCTGATCGTCCACGGAGACGCTGGTCAGGTTGATTCTCATTCTTCGATGCCCTCCTCTGTTGGGTTGGAAGTGTCCTCGTCCATCGAGATCGGCCACCGCTCGCCTATTGCCTTCAGCGGGGCGCCCACGAACCAGTGAAGCTTCGACCTCCCCTCGCGCCTCGTGCGAATGAGCCCGGCGGCTTCCAAGATGTCCAGGTGTTGTGAGATCGCCTGCCGCGAGGAACTGATGCCGTGTTTCATGATCAGGCGCCCACAGAGTTCGAAGAGCGATTGACCCGACCGATCGACGAGTTCATCCAGGATGGCCCGCCTGGTTCGGTCAGCGATCGCGCGATAAATGTCCACATGGCGAATTATATGCAAGCATGTACTTGCATGTCAACTCCCGCAGGTTGATAGTGCCGCGAAGTGCCCACGCCCGCCCGAGCAGATCGCGGCCGTGCAGGACGAGAGCATCGTTTCCAGTGACCTACCGGAACTAGGCGAGGAATGCTGGGACCGGACGGAAGGTGTATGCGCTGTCCCCGCAGGGGCTGGAGAACCTGGCGGTGCTGGCCCGCGCGCATTCGCACCCCCTGCCGGCGTCGGCCCTGACCCGGGTGCCGTATCGGCGGCAGGGGCTGATGCGCACGCCGATCCGTCGGTTGCGGCAACGGTTGGAGGCGGACCCGTCGCAGCCGCGGATGGTGGGGAACCTGGGCCGGGGGATTTCCTGGGGCGGCCCCTGTGCGTGGAGGGCGACGACCGGACCCCAAGCTGACGGGAAGGGCCAACCGCGGCACCCGTGGCCCTGCGTCGGGATCATGTGGACTTCCGATCCCCGGGCGGGAC
>DAOUIC010000451.1:0-2333 GCA_034428255.1 Anaerolineales bacterium | reverse complement strand
AAAATGCTGGAGACTATCAAACCATCATACAGCTCGACACAAGGTTCAGGAGACAGACATTAGATCAACCTCCCTCTCCATACAGTTCCTTAGGTATGGAATGGCCCTGTCGGCGGCCCTGCCCCGCGACTGGCCGGTGCTCAAGACCTACTTCGCCATCACGATCATCCTTTCCATCCTGGGCTGGACCGGCTTGGCGCGGGTGGTGCGGGGCAAGCTGCTCTCCCTGCGTGAAGAGGATTACGCCATGGCCGCCAAGGCGGCCGGCACCGGGGAGGGCCGCATCATTTTCAAGCACTTGCTGCCCGGCTTCACCAGCCACCTGATTGTCACGGTCACGTTGGCGGTGCCGACCATGATTCTGGCCGAGACGGCCCTGAGCTTCCTGGGTTTGGGCATTCAGCCGCCGGCCGTGAGTTGGGGCACGCTGCTCCAGGATGCGCAGGACATCGTGGCGATTGCCCAGCATCCCCACCAGTTGATCCCCGCGGCGTGGGTGATGGCGGCCGTGCTGCTCTTCAACAACGTCGGCGACGGTCTGCGCGATGCGGCCGACCCGTACTCGGATCACTAGGAGCGAACCAGCGTGTCTGACTCCGGACGCAGCGATCTACTGCTTGAAGTCCGCAATCTCCAGGTCCACTTCTACCTGTTCGAGGGCGTGGTCCAGGCCGTCAATGACGTTAGCTTTGACGTGCACAGGGGCCGCACCCTGGGCATCATCGGCGAGAGCGGATCCGGCAAGTCCGTGTCGGCCCAGTCGGTGATGGGCATTGTGCCCAGTCCGCCGGCCAAGCAGTTGGCGGGGGAGATCAGGCTTCACCGCGCAACACCCGACGGTGGCATCGACACGGTGGATTTGGGTCGGTTGGATCCCCGCGGGCCGGAGTACCGGGACGTGCGGGGCGGCGAGATCGGCATGATCTTTCAGGAGCCAATGACCTCCTTCAGTCCCCTGCATACCGTCGGGGATCAGATCGGCGAGGCCATTTTGCTGCACATTCCGGATGCGACCCCGCAGTCCGCGCGGGAACGGACCGTGGACCTGTTGCGGCGGGTCGGCATTCCGCGCCCGGATCGGGCCGTGGATGCCTTTCCCCATGAATTGTCGGGCGGCATGCGCCAACGGGCCATGATTGCCATGGCGCTGTCCTGCGATCCGGCCCTGCTGATTGCGGACGAACCCACAACCGCGCTGGACGTGACGATTGAGGCCCAGATCCTGGAGTTGATTCAGGAACTGCAGGATGACCTCAACATGGCCATCATCTACATCAGTCACGACTTGGCGGTCGTGGGCGGTGTGGCCGACGAGGTGATGGTGATGTACCTGGGACTGGTCATGGAACATGCGGACGCGGAGACCATTTTCGATGAACCGCTCCATCCGTACACCCGGGCCCTGTGGCAGTCCATCCCCAAGATCGATGGACCGCTGGAACAACTGGTCCCGATTTCCGGCAACATCCCGAGTCCCTTTGCCGTACACCGGGGCTGTCCCTTCTACGCCCGCTGCACGGAGCGCATACAAGGGGTTTGCGACGAGTCGCCACCGCCCATGCTGGAACCGAGACCGGGCCATACGGTCCGCTGTTTCCTGTATGCGGACGATGTGGATTTGGCCTCGAACGGTTCGGCAGGCTGATCATGACGGACGTGATGCAGACCACAACAGGAGCCAACGGGGCGGCTGCGGGCGAGCTGCTGCAGGTGGAGGGCCTGAGCAAGTACTTTCCCATCACCAAGGGGTTCCTGCGCCGGGTGATTGGCTTCACCAAGGCCGTCCACGACGTGTCGTTCACGCTGGCCAATGGCGAAACCCTGGGCGTGGTGGGCGAGAGCGGCTGTGGCAAGACCACGCTGGGCCGAACCATCCTGCAGCTGTATGACATGACAGCCGGGTCCGTCCGAATCAACCTGGACGAAGGCCAGCTGGATGTCGGCAGCCTGACTCCGGAAGAGCGGAAGCTGTTCCGGCGCCGGGCGCAGATGATCTTCCAGGATCCCTTCGCCTCGCTCAATCCCCGCATGAACATCCTGGAGACCGTGGGCGAGCCGCTGCTGGTCAACGGCGTGGCCAAGGGCACCGAGCTTGAGCAGCGGGTGGCCCGCATCATCGAACTGGTGGGCCTGCGGGTGGAGCACCTGCGTCGCTATCCCCACAGCTTCAGCGGCGGACAGCGGCAGCGAATTGGCATCGCCCGGGCCTTGGTGGTAAACCCGCGTCTGGTGATCGCGGACGAACCGGTTTCCGCCTTGGACGTTTCGATTCAGGCGCAAATCCTGAACCTGTTGCAGGAGATGCAGCAGGAATTCCACTTGACCTACATGTT